>NZ_JAHFVL010000002.1:0-369020 GCF_018599185.1 Rhodanobacter sp. LX-99
GTGACGCACGGGCTGACCGGCAAGATCACGGTGAACGGCCACGAGTACGACTCGGTGATGCCGCCGATGGCGCAGCTGAACGACGACGAGGTGGCGAACATCCTGACCTACGTGCTGAACAGCTGGGGCAACCCGGGCGGGCAGATCAGCAAGGAAGAGGTGGCCAAGGCCCGGGCCGCGTCCGCACCAGCAGTGGCGGCGGAACATTGATGCGGAGCGGTACGAAAAATCGTTTCTGGAAGTAAAGACGTCCAGACGAAGCATGGCGACGCCGACCCTCGTGGTCGGCGTTGTCGTCTCGGCGGCATGCGTGGCCGCGGCGCGTTGTCACAGCCGCATCCTGCATGGCGGGGACTTGACCGGGGTCAGCTCGGGCACGTGCGCCCGCTTCGAGACTGCCGCCGACCACAAGGGAGCAATGCAATGAACCATGCACGCAACTATCTTCCGGCAGCCTGCCTGTTCGCGATCCTGGCCACGCCGGTCGGAGCGACGGGTGGAACCGGCAACATCAGCGAGCCGGCGGCATCGGCCGGACCATCGTGGCAGCTGGAATGGGATGCCCGCCTGCGCCACGAGCAGGTCGACGACGATGCGTTCGCACGCAACGCCCATGCCGACACCTTGCGCCTGCGCCTCGGCCTGCATGCCGAGTTCGGGCATGGCTGGAGCGGCCTGGCCGAAGGCGCAGGCGTGGCCAGCGCTGGCGACCGCTACAACAGCGGCGCCAATGGCCGCGTCTTGTACCCGACGGTGACCGATCCGCGCGGCAGCGAGTTCAACCAGTACTGGTTGCGCTGGCAGGGCGACCGGTTCGGCGCCACCGCCGGCCGCCAGCGGCTGCTGCTGGACAACCAGCGCTGGGTTGGCAACAGCGGCTGGCGCCAGCACGAGCAGACCTTCGATGCAGTCGAGTTGCGCTGGCAGCCGCTGGCGGCGTTGACGGTGCGCTACGACTGGCTCGATCGGGTGCACCGGGTGGCCGGCCGCGATGCGCTGAACCCGCTGGCGCGCGAGCGCAAGTTGAATACCCACCTGTTGAATCTGGCGTGGACCCGGGGCGCGCAGCAATGGGCCGGCTATGCCTATCTGCACGAGGACCGCGACGTGGCCAGCACCTCCAGTGCGACCTACGGCCTGCGCTGGAGCGGCCAGGCGCTGCGCGACGGCCATGGCCTCGGCTGGACAGTGGAGGGGGCGCGGCAAGTCGATTACGCCAACAACCCGCAGCGTTTCGCGCACAGTTACTGGCTGCTGGAACCGAACTGGACGCAGTCCGGGATCACCGCGAAGCTGGGCTGGGAACACCTGGGCGGCAACGGCCGGCATGCGCTGCAGACGCCGCTGGCCACGCTGCACGCGTTCAACGGCTGGAACGACCAGTTCAACGTGACCCCGGCCGGCGGGCTGGAAGATCGCTACGTCGGCCTCAACGGCAACCTCGGTCGCGGCGATGTTGCCGGCAGGCTGGCCTGGACGGTGGCGTACCACGACTACCACGCCGACCGCGGCGGCCGCTACGGCAGCGAGTGGAATGCCTCGCTGGCGTTTCCGCTGGCGCAGGGCCTCAGCGGCCTGCTGAAGGTGGCGGACTATCGCGCCGACGGCTTCGGCCGCGACAGCGCGAAGCTGTGGCTGCAGCTGGAGTGGCGTGGCCAGCAGGCATTGGCCGGCGCACATTGAACGAAGCGGAAACGCAGGCGGGCGCGTTGATCCAGGTCAGCGCGCCCGCGCCGCGACTGCGTTGAGATGGCGCCATGAAAGTCCAGCCATCACTCCACCGCCGCGTCGACGACGCGGTACTTCCCGAACTCGACCTGCGCTGGCTGCCGTCGCCGGAGCCGATGCTGCGCGCGCTGGCGATTGCCGACGCGTTGCTGCCGGGGCAGGCGGTGCAGGTGCTCACCCCGTTGCTGCCGGCGCCGTTGCTCGACGCGCTGGCATCGCGCGGCATGCAGGCGACGGCGTTCGCCCTGCCGACCGGCGGCGCGCGCGTGCTGATCCGTTGTCCGGGCGGCGATGACGCGGCTTCGGCTTGAGCAGGCTCCGGTTCCCTCGCTGCCACGGCGCTTCCTGTCCAGTGCGCCGTGGTGGGGGATGCTGGCCGGCGCGCTGCTGATCGTCGACGGCGATACGGCGCTGCGCATGCGCTGGAGCCCGGCCACCCTGGCACTGGTGCACGTGTTCACGCTCGGTGTGCTCGGCAACGCGATGCTCGGCAGCGTGCTGCAGTTCCTGCCCGCCGCGGCCGGCGTGCGGGTGCGCGGCAGCGCGACGTCTGGGCCATGGCTGCATGCCCTGTTCAACCTCGGCGTGCTGCTGCTGGTGATGGGACTGCACCAGGGCTGGCATACGGCACTGGTTGTCGCCGCCGTGGTGTTGCCGCTGGCATTCGCCCTGCTGGCGGCGATGACCGTGCCTGGCCTGCTGGCGACGGCGGGGCAGCGCCTGCTGCGTGCGGGCTTCGGCGTGGCGATCGGGTTCGCCGTGCTCACCGCGTTGCTCGGCGGCATGCTTGCGTTGGCCCTCGCCGGATACCTGGCTTTGCCGTTGGCGGCACTCACCGATGTACATGCCAGCTGGGGCGTGCTGGGCTGGGTGGTGGTGCTGATGGCCAGCGTGGCGCGTGTGGTGATGCCGATGTTCCAGGGCACCGGCATGGTGCGCGAACCGGTGCAGGCGATGTGGCTGGGCAGCGTGCTGCTGATGTTGTTCGGCGCGGCGTGCTGGCGTCTGACCGATGGCAGCGGCGCCTGGCTGGCCGGCACGGTCGGCGTGCACGCGCTGCTGTTCGCCGTTGCCGCGTTGTGGCTGCAATGGCGTGCGCCGCGATTGCGTCGCGGGCCGTTGCTGTGGAGCTGGCGCGCCGGCTTGGTCGTGCTGGCGCTGTCGGCACTGGCGCTGTCCGCGGGCGTGCGTGGCGGCATGCTGGCCGCGGCGCTGGGGCTGGGCGTCGCGCTGCCGCTGCTGGTCGCCGGCATGATGCTGGAGATCGTCCCCTTCATCGGCTGGATCGAACTGCACCGGCGCTGCGGTCGCGGCGTGCAGTTGCCCGGCGTGCAGCGGTTGCTGCCCGCGCGCGACAAGAACCGCGCACTGCTGGCGCAAGTGCCGCTGCTGTTGTTGCCGGCTGCCGTGACGTGGCCGTCGGCGTGGCTGGCCCGCGCAGCCGGGCTGGCGTTGCTGCTGGCCTGGGGCTGCATGGAGTGGACGCTGCGCGGCGTGCGCCGGCGCGCCAGTCGTTTCCTGTCGACGATGGAATCCGCCGATGTCGCTGTCCGGGCCTGACCGTTTCGTACTCGGCCGGGTTCGAGCGGCGATCGACCGCATCGACGATGGCCTGGTCGCGTTGTTCGCCGCGCGGCGTCGGTTGGCCGCTGCCGCGGGTACGCTCAAGCGGCGTGCAGGCATGTCGCCGCGCGACCCGCGGCGCGAACAGCAGGTGCGCGCGCGAACGCAGGCGCTGGCGTATCGGCTGGCGGTGCCCGCGGGCACCGCCGAGCGCCTGCTCGATCTGGCGATCGCCGATGCCTGCCAGCGGCAGGGCATGGCGGTTGACCTGGGTCAAGGCGTGCCGTTGTCCGCGCCCGTCATGATGCCGCCCATCATGCCCAGCCAGACATTCAGTCCATCCCTTGCGCTGCGCCTGCTGCGCCTGTTGCCGCCGCCGACGCGGGTGGCACCGCTGCTGCGCGTGCTGCCGGCGCGCTGGCAGCACCGCCTGCTGGAAGCGGCGATGGCGCGCGTGCTGGCCACGCCGCTGCGTGACGGCTCGCTCGACTTCATGCGTGGCCGTCGGCTTGCCATCGACGTGAGCGACTTGCGCTTGCGCTGGGTGCTCGAACTGCACGGCGACCGCCTCGGTGTGGTCGACGCCGAGCCCGAGGCGAGCGTGCGCGGCAGCGCCACCGACCTGCTGCTGCTGGCCGGCCGGCTGGAAGATGCCGACACGCTGTTCTTCCAGCGCGCGCTGGAGCTGACCGGCGACACCGAGCTGGGCCTTACCGCGCGCAACCTGCTGGAGCGGTTGCCGTGGGAATCGGTGCCGCTGGGCCTGCGCATCGCGCTGAACCGCGGCGCACGCTTCGCCCGTGCCGCCCGCGCCGCGCACCGCGGCGAAGTCGTCTGAGCCATCCCGTTTCCCCCACTGATAAAGCGATCACGATGACCGCCTCCGCAACGCTGCCCGTGCCGGTCTGGCGCGATGAGCTCGAACACGAGTACGCCGCGCTGGCCGAGCGCCTGGAACCGCTGGTGCCGTGCCTGGAGATACCGCTGCACCTGCCGTGGATCGACGCCATCAACAAGCTGAAGAAGCAGCGCGGTGCGGTGATCATGGCGCACAGCTACCAATCGCCGGAGATCTTCCACGGCGTGGCTGACATCACCGGCGACTCGCTCGGCCTGGCGCAGGCCGCCGCCGTTTGCGACGCCGGCCTGATCGTGGTGTGCGGCGTGCACTTCATGGCCGAGAGCGCGAAGATCCTGGCGCCGGAAAAGACCGTGCTGATCCCCGACCTGGAAGCCGGCTGCTCGCTGGCCTCGTCGATCACCGCCGCCGACGTGCGCGCGCTGCGCGCGCGGCACCCTGGCGTGCCGGTGGTGAGCTACGCCAACACCTCGGCCGCGGTGAAGGCGGAGTCCGACGCGATCTGCACCTCGGCGAACGCGGTGCAGGTGGTCGAGTCGATGGGCGCGGGCAAGGTGATCTTCCTGCCCGACGAGTACCTGGGCCGCCACGTCGCCAGCCAGACCGCAGTCGAGCTGGTGCTGTGGCACGGCCGCTGCGAAGTGCACGAGAAGTTCACCGCGCAGCAGGCGCGGCATGCGCGCGAGCAGTTCGACGCGATGCTCGTGGCGCATCCCGAATGCCCGCCCGAGGTACTCGCCGAGGTGGACTTCGTCGGCTCCACCACGGCGATGGGCAAGTGGCTGGAACGCGAGAAGCCGGCGCGCGTCGCGCTGATCACCGAATGTTCGATGGCCGACAACCTGCGCTCGCAGTTTCCGGCGACGCAGTTCATCAAGCCGTGCAACCTGTGCCCGCACATGCAGCGGATCACCTTGCAGAACATCTACGCGTCCTTGCGCGACATGAAGCACGCGGTGGAGGTACCCGCGGACGTCCGTGTGCGTGCGCGTGCCGCGCTGGAGCGCATGCTCGCGATCGGGCGGCGCGAGAGCGTGTGAAGCGCGCGCGCCTGCCCGTCGTGGTGGTGGGTGGCGGCGTGGCTGGCCTGGCCACGGCATTGGCCGCCGCGCCTGCGCCAGTGCGTCTGCTGTGCCGTGCGCACGACGGCAGCGGCAGTGCCAGCGCCCTGGCCCAGGGTGGCATTGCCGCCGCGCTCGATCCTCACGACAGCCCCGCTGCCCACGCCGCCGACACCTTGCTGGCCGGCGCCCATCACAACGACGTGGCGATGGTGCAGTGGCTGGTACGCGAGGCGCCCGGCGCCATCGCGTGGCTGCAGGCGCAGGGCGTGCTGTTCGATCGCGATGCCGATGGCCGCCTGCAGCTGGGGCGCGAGGGCGGCCATTCCGCCGCGCGGATCGTGCATGCCGGCGGCGATGCCAGCGGGGCCGCGCTGGTGCATGCCCTGCGCGCGAAGGCGCAGGCTGCGGCGCACGTGCAGTGGCGCGGCGGCGTCGACGTCGATGCCCTGCTGGTCCGCGATGGCGGCGTGGTCGGCGTGCGTACCCGCGATGGACGCGGGCGACACGAACACATCGAGGCGGCGGCGGTGGTGCTCGCCACCGGCGGCATCGGGGCGCTGTTTGCACGCACCAGCAATCCGCCGGGCGCGGACGGCGCCGGGTTGGCGCTGGGGCTGGCGTGCGGCGCCTCGCCGCGCGACCTGGAATTCGTGCAGTTCCACCCCACCGCACTGGACGTCGCGGGACGCTGCCTGCCGCTGGTCACCGAGGCGCTGCGTGGCGCCGGCGCGCGCCTGCTCGATGCCGACGGGCAGCCGTTGATGGCTGGGGTGCATCCGCTCGGCGACCTCGCGCCGCGCGACGTGGTGGCGCGGCGCGTAGCGCAGGCGCAGGGCGAGGGCGGACCGGTCTGGCTCGATGCGACGGGCGTGGCAGGCGATTGGGAACGGCGTTTCCCCACCGTGCTGGCAGCGTGCCGTGCCCACGGTTTCGACCCCCGGCTGGCACCCATGCCGGTCACGCCGGCAGCGCATTTCCACATGGGCGGACTGGCTACCGATGCGGACGGGCGCACCGGTGTGCCGGGCCTGCATGCGGTGGGCGAGGTGGCATGCAACGGCATCCATGGCGCGAACCGGCTGGCCAGCAATTCGCTGCTGGAAGGCGTGTCGTGCGGGCGCCGGCTTGGCCGTGTTCTGGCCACCGCCGAACCACGGCCAAGCCGGCGTGGCGACTACCGCTGGATCGAACGTGGCGACAGCCTGTCGTCGCCACAGCTGGCCGCGCTGGGCGATCTGTTGTGGCGCACGGCCGGTCCCGTGCGCGAGGCATCGTCGCTGCGCGATGCATGGCGCACCTGCGCAGCGCTGGCGGATGCCGGATGGCAGGCGCGGCTGGCCAAGGCACTGCTGCGCGCGGCGTTGCTGCGCAAGCGCAGCCTGGGTGCCCATTGCCGTCGCGATCGCTGCTGCCCTGCCTGAAACAGGCGACCCGCGGCGCGACGGCATGCCCTGGCGGCAGCGGCATGTGCGGCAGCTGTCGCGAGGGGTTTGACCCGGATCAAGACAATTGAGCCGGGAGCTGTGCAAACTATAGGCTCCCGATCCTGTGAGTCTTTCATGACACGTCCTTCTTCGTTCGACTACGAACAACTGCGCGCCTGCGGCCGCGGCGAACTTTTCGGTGACGGCAATGCCCGGTTGCCGTCGCCGCCGATGCTGATGTTCGACCGCATCACCCACATCGCCAGCGAGGGCGGCGCGTACGGCAAGGGCGTGATCCACGCCGAACTGGATGTCCATCCGAAGCTGTGGTTCTTCGACTGCCACTTCATCGGCGATCCGGTGATGCCCGGTTGCCTTGGCCTGGATGCGATGTGGCAGCTCAGCGGCTTCTTCCTGCCGTGGCTGGGCGAACCCGGCCGCGGGCGCGCGCTCGGCGTGGGCCAGGTGAAGTTTTCCGGCCAGGTGCTGCCGAGCGCGAAGCTGGTGCGCTACGAGATCGACATCCGCCGGGTGATGCGCGGCAAGCTGCGGATGGTGATCGCCGACGGCAAGACCTTCGTCGACGACCGCCTGATCTACGAGGCCAGCGACATGCGCGTGGGCCTGTTCCAGTCCACCGAGGGTTTTTGAGATGCGCCGCGTCGTAGTGACAGGCATGGGCATCGTGTCGTGCCTGGGCAATGACCTGGAGACCGTGGCCGGCGCCTTGCGTGACGGCCGCAGCGGTATCCGGGCGATGCCTGAATATGCCGAGCTTGGCATGCGCAGCCATGTGGCCGGTGTGCCGAACATCGACCTGGAGGCGGTGATCGACCGCAAGCTGAAGCGCTTCATGGGCGATGCGGCAGCCTATGCCTACGTGTCGATGCGTTCGGCGATGGCCGATGCCGGACTGGACGCGGAACAGGTTCGTCACCCGCGCATCGGCGCGATCGCCGGTTCCGGCGGTGGATCGCCGCGCTGGCAGATCGAAACCGGCGACCTGCTGCGCAACAAGGGCGTGCGCAAGATCGGCCCGTACATGGTGCCGCGCACGATGTGCTCGACCGTGTCGGCCACGCTGGCCACGACCTTCGGCATCCTGGGCCTGAGCTATTCGATCTCCGCCGCCTGCGCCACCTCGGCGCATTGCATTGGCGCCGCGGCCGACCTGATCCGGCACGGTGCGCAGGACGTGATGTTCGCCGGTGGCGGCGAGGAAGAACACTGGGGCATGACCTCGCAGTTCGACGCGATGGGCGCGCTGTCCAGCCATCACAACGACACCCCGGTCACCGCCTCGCGCCCCTACGACAGCAGTCGCGACGGCTTCGTCATCGCCAGCGGCGGCGGCATGCTGGTGCTGGAGGAGTACGAGCACGCGAAGGCGCGCGGCGCGCGCATCCACGCCGAACTTGTCGGTTACGGCGTCACCTCCGACGGTGCCGAGATGGTGGCGCCGTCCGGCGAGGGCGCGGTGCGCTGCATGCAGATGGCGCTGGCCAACGTCAACGCGCCGATCGATTACCTGAACACCCATGGCACCGCCACGCCGCTGGGCGACATCGTCGAGCTCGACGCGGTGCGCGAAGTGTTCGGCGAGACGGTGCCGCCGCTGTCCTCGACCAAGGCGTTGACCGGCCACTCGCTGGGTGCCGCCAGCGTGCACGAAGCGATCTACAGTCTACTGATGCTCAAGGAAGGATTCGCCGCCGGCTCGGCCCACATCACCGAACTCGACCCGCGCGCCGAAGGTTTCCCGATCCTGCGCGAAAGCCGCCCGGCGAAGCTGCACACGGTCATGTCGAACAGCTTCGGCTTCGGCGGCACCAATGGCAGCCTGGTATTTGCCAAGGTGTGAGCCGGCGGCAGCCATTCCCGACGAGCCGGTTGGCCTGCAGCGGCGGCCGGCACATGCCATCGGCCCGCTGGTGTACGGAGACCGGGGTATACCGAGGGGTGTCGGCGCGATAGGGTCGCGGCGGCCGCGTGTGCTGCCGGGTGGGGAGCGTCGGTGGCATGGCACGGCGACAGCAGCGGGGGCCGTGGTGAACGACGAATACATGGAAGCGTGGTTTTCGCGCGTGGAGCCGGTATTGGGCGCAGCGCTCGAACGGCGGGACGTTCACACGTCGGCCCATTGCGGGCGGGTCGGCCGGCTGGCCCTGGCGTTCGCGGGGGATCTTGGACTGGCCGGCGAAGAGCTGCTGGTTCTGGATGTGGCGGCCCGGTTTCACGATGTGGGGAAGATTGGCGTTCCCGATGCGATCCTGCACAAGCAGGGCGCGCTGAACGATGCCGAGTGGAAAATCATGAAGGGCCACAGCCTCCATGGCGAGCACATTGTGCGGATGGACCCGGAGCTGCCCTTTGGCGACGAGATCGCGCTGGCGGTGCGCCATCATCATGAGCACTACGATGGCACCGGCTATCCGGATGGCCTGCGCGGGCGCGCCATTCCGCTGCCGTCGCGGGTGCTGTCCGTGATCGACAGCTACGACGCGATACGCAAGCGTCGTGCCTACCATGCGGCCCATTCGCATGAATCCACGGTGGCCATCCTGGCCAGCGAGCGGGGCACCAAGCACGATCCGCAGATCCTCGATGCGTTCCTGTCGCACGACAGGCGTTGGTTCGACCGGCCGGGCGTGTCCGGCTAGCGGAGGCGACTCAAGCGGTTTCCGGTACGCGCATGCCAGGCTCGCCGTGCCAGTAGCCGTTGCGCGCGCCGACCCGCGGCGGCGCCACCGGCGAGCGGCGGGCGAGGTGGTAGTGCGCCACCATCCCGGCCATGCCTTCGGCCTGCGGATACAGTCGCAGCACGTCCACGCCAAGCTCGCGCAGCTGCGGCAGTTCGGGACCGAGGTCGGTGATCTCCTCGCCCTGGATCTGGATGCCGTTGATGCGCAGGAACGGCCGGCCCTCGCGCGTGGCCAGCGGCATGCCGTCGGGATAGTCGATGCAGCGGAAGCCGCACTGGTCCTTGGCCACGTCCAGTGCGCGCGCGGTGAAGCAGCGCGCGGAGAACGCCAGCGGCAGCCGGCCGAACGCGATCACTTCCAGTTCCGGCATCTCGCGCTGTTCGGCCTGCATCGCCTCGCGCAATTCGCGCAGCAAGGTGTGGCCTTGTTCGACACCCGGCACCCAGCGGCGCAAGCCGTCCTCCATCAGCATCGCCAGCGCGTGGTGGTTGTAGACGTTGAGCGTGGGCCCGGCGACGAACGGCACGCCGCGCTCGCGGCACAGCTGCACCGCCGAGAGGTCGTTCGCCTCGATCCAGCAGTCGCCGTGGTCGACCAGCCGCTGCAGCGCGCCGAGTTCCGATTCGGCCTCGATCAGCGCCAGCGACGACAGCACGACCTGCTTGCCGCTGCGGGCGAGTTCGGCGGCCAGTGCGATCCAGTCGCGCGTGCCCAGCTCGCGGCGCTTGCTGCACACCGTTTCGCCCAGGTAGATGATGTCGAGCGGCCAGTCGGCGGCCTCGCGGTAGAACGCCAGCGTGTGTTCGCGCGGCCAGAAATACTGCAGCGGGCCGAGGCTCAGTTTCATCGTCGTCATCGTCAATGCCAGGAGCGGTGATAGGGGCCGAGCGTGGTCTGGTGACCCTCGGCGTGCTTCGACAGCGCGGACTGCCAGCGCGGTTGCGCCGACCAGTCCTGCGGCGAAGCGCGGTAGCGGTCCAGCGCGTCGCGCCAGGTGCGGGTGACCGAGCCGACATAGGCGACGCCGCGCTGGCGACCCTCGATCTTCAGCGCCGCCACGCCGGCTTGCGCCAGTCGCGGCAGCAGCTCCAGCGTGTTCAGGCTGGTCGGTTCCTCCAGCGCGTGGAAGACCTCGCCGCCGACCTCGAAGCGGCCCTTGCACACGGTCGGATAGCCGGCCGGTTCACGCGCTTCGAAACGGTCCATCAGCACCTGGTTGAGGCGCACGCTGCGGCGGCCGTCGTCGTGTTCCTCCCAGCGCACGAAGCTGGCCGGCGAGCACACGCCGTGCCGGTTCGGCGAGGCGCCGGTGACGTAGCTGGAAAGCTGGCAGCGGCCTTCGACCATGATGCACAGGCTGCCGAACGCGAAGACCTCCAGCGGCACCGGCGAGACTTCGCACAGGCGTTCCACCTGCTGGATCGACAGCACCCGCGGCAACACCGCACGGCTGATGCCGAAGCGCTCGTGCGCATAGCGCAGCGCCGGCGCGGTGGTCGCCGAACCCTGCACCGACAGATGCCGCTTCAGCGCGGGATGCGTGCGCGTGGCGTAGTCGAGCACGGCCATTTCCGCCGCGATGATCGCGTCGCAGCCGAATTCGGCGGCCTTGTCCACCGCGGCGTACCACTGCGGCAGGCGCGCGCTGTCGGGATAGGTGTTCAGCGCCAGGTAGACCTGCCTGCCGCGCTGGTGCGCGTAGGCGATGCCGTCGCGCAGTTCGTCGTCGCTGAAGTTCAGCCCGGGAAACGCGCGGGCGTTGGTCTGGTCGCGGAAGCCCGCGTAGACCGCGTCGGCGCCGGCGTCGATCGCCGCTTGCAGCGCCGGCAGGTTGCCGGCAGGACAGACCAGTTGCATGAGCACCTCGAAGCAGGGAGTTCGGGGCGCATCGTGGCGTTCGTCGCCGGTGCCTGCGTTGACGTGGATCAGCTGGATCCGCATTGCCCGGAGCTACCATGCCCTGCATCCGTCACATGCATGGTGCTGCTTCCTACCGAGGAGTCGATTCGATGAAATACAAGCATGCTGTCACCGCCGCCCTGCTGTGCGCGTTCTCGCTGGCGCCTTTGGCGCAGGCGGTGGCCCAGGAGCATCACCATCACGCCGCCGCACCGGCGGCCGCGCCGGCAGCGGCGCAGCGCTGGGCGCCGGATGCGCCGCTGAGCGAGGGGATGCGCCGCGCACATGCCGCGGTGGACGAGTTGCGCCATTACGAGATGGGCCACATGAGCGCGCCGATGGCGGTGGACCGGGCCACCAGCGTCGAGGAGGCGGTGACCTACATGTTCGCCCACTGCAAGCTGGCGCCCGAGCCCGACGCTGCGCTGCACGGCATCCTGGTGCCGCTGCTGAGCGCGGCACAGGCACTGAAGGCCGATCCGAACAAGGTCTCGGCGGTGGCCGACATGCGCGCGGCGATCGCGCACTATCCGCAGTATTTCAACGACCCCGGCTGGGACCAGCCGGCCCCGGTCGAGCACGTGATGCACGACGAGCCCTGAGTCGTACCGCATCCGTCGGCGGCGGCAGGTCGTGGCCGCCGCACATCACGTTGCCGTCGGTGTGCGCGCGGCCTGCAGCGCCGCCCACAGCGTGTCGACGCGCCGTTCCACCGCGGCATCCGGCACGATCGGCCGGCTCCAGGCGCGCGTGGTTTCGGCCGGCCATTTGTTCGTCGCGTCGATGCCGAGCTTGGAGCCGAGTCCGGCGACCGGGCTGGCGAAGTCGAGGTAGTCGATCGGGGTGTTTTCCACCAGCATCGTGTCGCGCGCCGGATCGACGCGGGTCGATACGGCCCAGATCACCTGTGCCCAGTCGCGCACGTCGATATCGTCATCGGTGACGATCACGAACTTGGTGTAGGTGAACTGGCGCAGGTACGACCACACGCCCATCATCACCCGCCGCGCGTGGCCGGCGTACTGCTTGCGGATGCCGACCACCGCGATGCGGTACGAGCACGCCTCCGGCGGCAGGTGGAAGTCCACGATTTCCGGGAACACCTTCTGCAGGATCGGCACGAACACGTCGTTCAGCGCCATCGCCAGTACCGAGGGTTCGTCGTGCGGCGCGCGGCCCATGTAGCTGCCGTGGTAGATCGCGCCGCGGCGCAGGTGCATGCGTTCGATC
The DNA here is from genome assembly GCF_018599185.1 of Rhodanobacter sp. LX-99. Lineage (NCBI taxonomy): Bacteria > Pseudomonadati > Pseudomonadota > Gammaproteobacteria > Lysobacterales > Rhodanobacteraceae > Rhodanobacter > Rhodanobacter sp. LX-99. The sequence continues at coordinate 12,470 of NZ_JAHFVL010000002.1, forward strand.
GTGAACACCGGAAAGTGGTCCTGCGCGTTGTAGTAGCCGGTATGGTCGCCGAACGGGCCTTCCAGCGCGCTGTCGCCGGGATGGATGAAACCTTCCAGCAGGATCTCCGCGCCGGCCGGCGCGTCCAGCCCGGTCAGTTCGCTGTGCCACACGCGCGTGCGCTGGCCGCGCAGCAGGCCGGCGAATTCGTATTCGGACAAGGTGTCGGGCACCGGCGCCACCGCGGCCAGCAGCGTGGCCGGGTCGGCGCCGATCGCCACCAGCACGGGAAACGGTTGCCGCGGATGCGCGGCGCACCAGTCGGCGTGGTCCAGCGCGCCGCCGCGATGCGGCAGCCAGCGCATGATCACCCGGTTCGGCCCGATCACCTGCTGGCGGTAGATCGCCACGTTCTGCCGCGGCTTGCTGGTGCCGCGCGTCACCACCAGGCCGAACGTGATCAGCTTGCCGGCGTCGTCGGGCCAGCAATGCTGGATCGGCAGCCGCGCGAGATCGATGTCGCCGCCCCGCAATGTTTCGTGTTCGAACGCGGCTTCGCGCACACGCTGCGGCGCCACGTGCGCCAGTTGCGCCAGTTCCGGCCAGGTCGCCAGCGCCTGGCGCAGACTGGACGGCCAGCGCGGCTCCTTGATCGCGGCGAGCAACTGGCCGAGTTCGCGCAACGAGGCCAGCGGCCGCCCGGCCAGCGCCAGTTCGATGCGCCGGCGGTGGCCGAACAGGTTGCCCAGCAGCGCATGCGGCGCATCGACGGGGCGCTCCATCAGCAAGGCGGGGCCGCCCTCGCGCAACGCACGCAAGCTGAGCGCGGTGGATTCCAGGTGCGGATCGACCGGCGCCGCCACGCGCTGCAGCTGCCGTTCGCGTTCGAGGTGCGCGAGGAAACCGCGCAGGTCGTGGAAGCTCATGCGGGTGGCCCGGGGATGGCCAGGCTGTCGCCGTCCGCGTCGGCCAGCAGCTGCCGATGCACCCGTTCGAGTTCCGCCAGCAGCTGCGCGCGCGCCTCGGCGGCAAACGGGTTCTCGCGCTGGATCGCGGCGAACAGGTGGCCGGCGTCGCCGCGCACCGCCGCCAGCATGTGCTTCATGCCCTGGAACGACGGCGGCGCCACCGGCAGGCCGTCGTCCACGCCGAGGTCGACCAGCCCCTTGGCGATGAAGAACGCCAGCGCGTGGGTCCTGGCCATGGCGCGGTCGTGGCTTTCCGGGTCCTGCACGATGACTTCGCAGCCGAGATCGCGGAACAGTTCGCCGGCGCGTGCGGCGGCCTGCGGATGATCCGCGGCGGGACAGGTCACCGCGCGCAACGGCCGTTCGTCGCGCGCCAGGCTGAGCGGGCCGAACAGCGGATGCGTGCCGACGTGTGGAATATCCGCACCGAGCAGTTCGTCCATCGTCGCGCAGGGATGCAGCTTCACGCTGCCCACGTCGAGTACGGTATGCCCGGCATGCAGCAGCGGACGCAGCGCAAGCAACGCATCGTGCATGTGCGGGACCGGCATCGCCAGCACGATCCAGCGCGCTTCGCCGACGGCGGCAGGCATCGACGCGGCGGCCAGAGCTGCGGGGATATCCGCGTGCGGATCCCAGGCGCGCACGCGATGTCCCGCCTGCAACAGCAGCTCGGCGAAGGCCGCGCCGAAGCGGCCATAGCCGAGCACGGCAAATGTGGCGGATTGCGCAGGCTCGCGCGGCGCGGCGGCGCTCATGCCGCGAGGGGCGGGCGGCCGCTGGCCAGGCTGGCGCGCAGTGCATCGCTCCAGGGCGCGAGGTCGATGCCGCGGGCGGCCAGCCAGCCGCGATCGAACAGCGTCTGCGCGTAGCGCTCGCCGCGATCGCACAGCAGGCTCACGATGCTGCCGCGCTCGCCGCGGGCGCGCATCGAGGCGGCCAGTTGCAGGCAGGCCACGAGGTTGGTACCGGACGAGCCGCCGTAGCGATGGCCGAGCAGTTCCTCCAGCAGCCATGCGGCGGCAATCGAGGCGGCGTCGGGCACCTCGACCGCGCGGTCGACCACGTCGAACAAGAAGCCTGGTTCCACCCGCGGCCGGCCGATGCCTTCGATCAGGGTGGGCTGGCTGGCCACCGCGTGCGCATCGCGTGTGCGCCAGCCGTGCACGAAGCCGCTGCCGGCCGGTTCGGCCACGCACAGCTGCGTGTACAGCCGGCGATAGCGCAGGTAGCGGCCGATGGTGGCCGAGGTGCCGCCGGTGCCGGCGCCGCAGACGATCCAGGCCGGCTCGGGCTCGGCCTCGAGCGCGAGCTGGCCGATGATCGACTCGGCGATGTTGTTGTTGCCGCGCCAGTCGGTGGCGCGTTCGGCCAGGCCGAACTGGTCCAGGTGGCAGGCGCCGCGCGCGGCGTGCCCGGCGGCGCGCGCATGCACCTGCGCGGGATCGTCGACCAGGTCGCACTCGCCGCCCAGCGCCTGCACGTCGCGGATCTTGCCGGGCGCGGTGCAGGCCGGCATCACCGCGATGAACGGCAGGCCCAGCAGGCGCGCGAACCACGCCTCGGAGATCGCCGTGCTGCCGGAGGAGGCATCCACCACGGCCTGGCCGCCGCGCAGCCGGCCGTTGCACAGCGCGTACAGGAACAGCGAGCGGGCGAGGCGATGCTTCAGGCTGCCGCTGGGGTGCGCGGCCTCGTCCTTGAAATAGAAGTCGATGCCGTGGAAGCCGGGGAAGTTCAGCTTCAGCAGGTGGGTGTCGGCCGAACGCGCCGCTTCCTGCGCCAGCTTCGCCAATGCCGTGTGCACCCAGCGGCGGTCGGTTTCGCGTTGCGGGTTGACCAGTCGCAGGACGCTGTCCATCGGAGGCTCCGGATTCATGTCGCGATACTGGCGACGCTGCACAAGCTGCGCACGCGGCGGCCGAGGAAGTCGAAGTAGCGGTCGATGTAGCTGATGCCGTTCTCGTGGTCGATCAGGTACGGGTTCATCAGCGTGTGACGCAGGATCAGCAGGCGGTCGTCGCCGGGAACGAAGCTGGCCGGATCCAGGCCCAGCGCGCCGAAAATGCGCGTGGTCTGCGCCGGACCCAGCATGTCCGGTCGCAGGCTGGTCACCGAGCCGAAGAACTCCTTCAGCTGCAGCGGTTGGTGCGGATCGCAGCGCAGTTCGTCGTGCAGCGCGCGCACGAACGCGTTCGCCGTCGCCACCGAGGCGTTGCCGCTGGGGTTGAGCGCGAGGCAGACCAGGTTGCTGTCCGGCGCGAACGGCACCAGCGCGTGGACGCAGCCGGCCAGTTCCAGCGCGAAGCGTTGCGCGCGTGCGTGGAAGGTTTCGGCCGCGCGCACGGTGGCGCGCGGCAGGCGGCCGAAGTGGGCGTGGTCCAGCGGCAGCACCTTGTGCGTCACGTACACCGCGGCCGCCGCCGCGCCGGATTTCGAGCCCTCCGGGATGAACTGGCCCAGGCTGCGGTAGCGCGCCAGGTAGCCGGCCGGCGTGGCGGCATGGAACACGTAGTCGGCGCGCTCGGCCAGCAGCGCCATCGCGCGGTGGTCGCGGCAGATGAAGGCGCCGCTGCCGTAGGGCAGGTAGCCGAGCTTGTGCGGGTCGACGGTGACCGAGTCGGTGTCGCCCAGCGCGGCGAACGCGGCGTGCACCGCGGGCGTGGGGAACTGCGTGTAGTCGGCGGCCACTTCGTCGCGCGTGCGCAGCGAGCCGTCCTCGTGGCGGAACAGCGTGGCCAGGTAGCCGCCCCAGGCGGCGTCCACGTGCACGGCAAAGTCCAGGCCGTGCCGGCGCGATTCATGCCGCGCGGCGAGCACGGCGTCGATCGGGTCGATGGTGCCGTACTCGGTGCCGCCGAGCACGGCCACGCACATCAGCACGGGTCGACGCTCGCGCACGCAGCGTTCCAGCGTGTCGCGCAAGGCGGCGGGGTCCAGCCGCATGCCGGCGGTGGGCAGCAGTTCCAGCTGATCGCGGCCCAGGCCGAGCAGTTTCAGCCCCTTGCTCCACGAGTAGTGCGCGGTGACCGGCGCCAGCACCAGCGGCACGCGCAGCTGCGGGTGTGCGGCGAAGAAGCCGGCCAGGCCGCGCTGATCGATGCGCTCGTTCTCCACCCGTCGCAGCCAGCGCGCGCGTTCGGCCGGCGCTTGTGCGGCCAGCCACTGCTGCCACGCCTGCAGCAGGGCGATGCCGTCGGCGTGGGACAGATTGAACGCGCTCCAGTCGTCGGCGGGCAAGGCCAGTTCCGGCACCTGCGCCGCACGCAACGCGACCGGAAACGCCTTCAGCGCCAGCGCCAGGCGCAGCGCCTGGTAGTTCGCCAGGGTGCCGCCGGAGGTGAGGTGGCCGAACGCGCAGGCGTCCTGCGCCGGGTCGTGCGGGTAGCCGAGCATGCGCGCCAGCTGCAGGCCGGCCTGCACCTCCATGTCGACGGTGACCGGGGCGGCGTCTTCGCTGACGTTGTTGGGGTTGTACGGCAGCGTGAGCATCTGCGCGGCCAGTCCCGGCAGCAGCAGGTCGGAGGCCATGTGGCCGATGTAGCGCGGGCTGTGGAACGGCACCGACTTCTTCAGCGCGGCGGAGAGCTGGTGCAGTTCGCGGCGCATGCGCGATTCGAAGGCGAGGTAGTCCGGATGATGCGCGGCGGCGGTGGCGATCGCCGGTGGGTCTTCCGGGTGGAAGTTGCGCCGCCAGTACACGTGGTCGCGCAGGAATTCGACCAGCAGCTTTTCCAGCAGCGTGTCGTTCTCGCCGTACGGGCCGAGGAAGCAGGCGTCCAGCGCGTGGTCGCGCGGTTCTTCCGCGGGGAAGGGTTGTGCCGCGCTCATGCCAGCCACCCATGCAGCCAGCCCAGCGGATGATGCATGCGGGCGACGCCGAGCATGTAGACGTAGGTGGCCAGTGCGGCCGCATAGAAGGCCAGCCGCGCGCGCGGCGTGCGCGCCCGTTTCAGTGCCAGCATCGCAAGCACCACGTAGGCCACCAGCAGCACCAGCTTGGTGGCGAGCCAGCCGTTGGCGAACAGCGCGCCGGGCAGGATGCTCACCAGCATCAGCGCGGCGGTGAGCAGGGTGGTGTCGATCGCGTAGCTGAGCCAGCGCACGGGCGCCCATTGCGCGGCGCCGGCGTGGCCGGCCTGCACCAGCAACCCGCGCAGCGCGAACAGCGAACCGCTGGCCAGCACGCAGGCGATGTGCACCCATTTGATCTGAGGATAGAACTCGAACATCGGGGAACCGGGCATGGGGAATGGGGAGTGGGAAAAGCATCAGGGCGCGTCTCGCGGCGCGCCCTGATGTGCGTCATGCGTTCTCGCTGACCGCTTGCGGTAGCGCCGCGGGAGCGGTCCGGCTTTTTGGCCACAGCCACAGCGCAGCGACGAACACCGATATCAGCAGGGCGCCGACGGCGAACAGGGTGTCGCCCGGCACGCGCATCCACACCAGCATGTGGATCAGCGGGCGGTCCATGAACTCGGCCGAGCGGGCGAACCAGTAGCCGTGTTCCAGTACCGCCTTCAGCTGCAGGATGCCCAGCGGCAGCAGGGTCAGCACGGCCATCAGCGACAGGCCGATGTTGAGGCACCAGAACGAGCTGCGCAGCCAGCCTTCGCGCCAGTGGACCTGCGGCTTGATGCCGCGCAGGCAGAACAGCATCAGGCCCAGGCCGAGCATGCCGTACACGCCGAACAGCGCGGTGTGGCCATGCGTGGCGGTGAGGTTGAGGCCCTGCATGTAGTACAGCGCGATCGGCGTGTTGACGAGGAAGCCGAGCAGGCCCGCGCCGACCAGGTTCCAGAAGCTCACCGCCACGAAGAACATGATCGGCCAGCGATAGCGCGCCATCCACGGCGCGGCGTGCTGCTTCTTCCAGGTGTCGTGGGCTTCCAGGCCGATCAGCGCCAGCGGCACCACTTCCAGCGCCGAGAAGCTGGCGCCGAGTGCGATCACCGCCGTGGTGGTGCCGCTGAAGTACAGGTGGTGCAGGGTGCCCAGCACGCCGCCGGCCATGAACACGATGGTGGCGAACAGCACGTTGGTGGTGGCGCTGCTCACGCGCAGCAGGCCCAGCTTGACGAACAGGTAGCTGATCACCGCGGTGGCGAACACTTCGAAGAAGCCTTCCACCCACAGGTGCACCACCCACCAGCGCCAGTACTCGACCATCGCGATGTGGGTGTGCTCGCCCCACATCAGGCCGGCGCCGTAGAGCAGGCCGATCGCCACGGTGGACAGGAACAGCAGGCCCACGATCGAGGCGCCTTGCTTGCCGCCGCGCATCGCCGGCAGCAGCGCGCGGCCGACCAGGAACAGCCACAGCATCAGGCCGATGAACAGGAAGATCTGCCAGAAACGGCCGAGGTCGGTGTATTCCCAGCCCTGGTGGCCGAACCAGAAGTTGTACTCGAGGCCCATCTTGTCCATCACCGCGAACCACTGGCCGGCGAACGAGCCGACCACGATCACCAGCAGGCAGACCCACAGGAAGTTCACCCCGAACCGCTGGAACTTCGGCTCGTGGCCGGAGATCAGCGGCGCGATGTACAGGCCGGTGGCCAGCCACGCGGTGGCGATCCACAACACCGCCAGCTCGGTATGCCAGGTGCGGGTGAGGCTGTAGGGCAGGTAGTTGGCCAGCGCGAAGCCATAGGCCTGCTGGCCTTCCACCTGGTAGTGCGCGGTGGTGGCGCCCAGCAGGATCTGCGCCAGGAACAGCGCCAGCACGGTCCAGAAATACTTGCCGGTGGCCTTCATCGAAGGCGTCGCCTTCAACTCGGTCAACGGGTCGCGCGCCGGAATCGGCGGCAAGGGTTCATGGCTCACCTGGCGCGCGTGATGCCAGCCGAGCAGGCCGATGCCGAAGATCATGAAGAGGATGCTGAAGACCGACCACAGGAAGCTGGTCGAGGTCGGCGCGTTGCCGGCCAGCGGCTCGTACGGCCAGTTCTGGGTGTAGCTCATCGCCTCGTTCGGGCGCTGCGTGGCGGCGGCCCAGCTGGTCCACCAGAAGAACGCGGTGACCGCACGCCGGTGCTCCATCTCGGCCACGGTGTTCTCGCGCATCGCATAGCCTTCGCGCAGCGTGTGCGTGGCCGGGTCGTTGCCGAACAGGCTCATGTAATGCGCCGCGACGGCTTCCATCGCGTGCGCGCGCAGCGCCGAGACGGTGATGGTATTGCTGGCCGCGTCGTAGGTGTTGGTGCGCAGTTCTTCCTGCACCCGCGCCTTCAGCGGCGCCTGCTGCTGCGCATCCAGCGATTCGTAGGGCCCCAGGCCCGCGTCGCGGGCGAGCAGGTCCAGCATCGCCATGCTTTCGCGGTGCAGCCAGTCGGCGCTCCAGTCCGGCGCCAGCAGCGCGCCGTGGCCCCAGATGGATCCCAATTGCTGGCCGCCGATGCTCTGCCACACCTGGCGGCCTTCCTCCATGTCGGCCTTGACGTACAGCGTCTGGCCGTCGCTGGTGACGACGGCCGTGGGCAGCGGCGGCGCCTGCTGGTGGACCACGCTGCCGACCCACAGCAGCACGGCGAAGGACGTGACGAGCAAAGCCGCCAGCCCCAGCCAGAGTTTTCGGGTGGTACTCATCGCGCATCTCCCTGAAAGGTGCGCGCATGCTCGGCGAGCTGCGGGCTGGCCACCTTGATGCAGGTCAAGCGGCCGCCACGGCACGCCGCGCATATTGTCGCGGCCGTCGGCGGATGCCGGTGGCCGGCATGGCATGATCGGCGTGACGCGTTGCGCATGACGGGACCGCAGGCAGGCATGAACGATCGACCCACGCTGGATGGAGCCCGATTCCCGCTGGTGCTGCTGGCCGTATTCCTGGTCGCGGCAGCCGCCCTCGGCATCTCGCCGCACTACCGCCAGGACTGGCTGATGGAGAACGTGCTGGTGGTGCTGGCGCTGCCGGTACTGGTGCTGGGGTTCCGCCGGCTGCGTTTCTCCAATGCCAGCTATGCGGCGCTGTTCGCGTTCCTGCTGCTGCACGAGATCGGCGCGCACTACACCTACTCGGAAGTGCCGTGGGACCGGTGGTTTTCGGCACTGTGCGGCTTCTCGCTGAACGAGGCGCTGGGCTTCTCGCGCAACCCTTTCGACCGCGCCATCCATTTCGCGTACGGCCTGCTGGTGACCCCGGCGGTGGCGCAGCTGGTGGCCGCGCGCACGTCGTCGCCCGGTGCCTGGCGCTGGATCGTGCCGGTCAGCCTGATGACCGCGAGCTCGGCGTTGTACGAACTGTTCGAATGGGCTGCCGCCGTGTGGTTCGGCGGGGATCTCGGCGTGGCCTACCTGGGCACCCAGGGCGATCCGTGGGATGCGCAGCAGGACATGCTGCTTGCGCTGCTGGGCAGCCTCGCCGCGGTCGTCACGCTTGCTGCCGCAGCGCGATATCGCCGCCGGCGCGATGCTGCGGCGCCGACGGAGTCCGTCGGACGCTGACGAGACCGCAGCGGGTGCGGGTGTGCGGGCCTAATGCTGCATCAGCACCGGGATGGAGGCTTCTTCCAGCACGCGCCGCGTGGCGCCGCCGAACACGCGTTCGCGCATGCGCGAGCGGCCATAGGCGCCCATCACCAGCAGGCCCGCGTCGATGTTTTCGACTTCCTTCAGCAGGATTTCGCCGGCCATCGCGGACGAGGATCGGACATAGCTGGGTTTGGATGTGATGCCGTGGCGCAGCAGGTAGACGAAGGGATCGAAGCGCGGATGCCCTTCGTCGCCGTCGCGCACATCGCCGTCGACCAGGGTCACCTGCTTCGCCGCCCTGAGGAACGGCAGGGCGGCGTGGATCGCGCGGATGGCCTCGATGCTGCCGTTGCAGCCGATCACGATGCGCTCGAAGCGGATCTCCTGGCCCCAGTGCGGGGGCAGGATCAGGCAGGGCATGCGGCAGCCGAGTATCGCCTCGCCGAGAATGTCGAGCAGGCCGGTTGCCTGCACCATGTCCCGCTCGATCACCGCCAGATCGTGCCGCGCGCCGAGCCAGCGCAAGGTAGGGGCGATGCCGGCCCGGGCGACGATCCAGTCGGCGTTGCGCACGCCGGACTGCCGCGCGAATGATCCGAAGGCGGCGTGCTCGTCGGCGAATTCCGTTCGCGGTTCGAGCAGCAGGCCGAGCACGGTGGGTTCGGCGTCGGCCTCGGCGCCGCCGAGTTTCCGCAACGCGGGGTCGATGAAGCAGCCGGTCAGGTTGCTGCCCCAGCGCGCGGCGATCGCGAGGCCGGTTTCGGCGGCGGGACTCCACGGGGTGGTTGATGTCACCAGCGCAAGAACATCGCCCGGGCGTGTCACGGGCGACGTGGGGCCGGCTTGCTGGGTGGCTGGCATGGTGGGGCGTCCAGGGTGCGCTGGCGGTCAGAGGTCGAGGGTGTGGATGGCTTGTGCGGCGTCCTCCGGATCGAGCCGGCGCTTGAAGCCCAGGTAGCTGGCCAGCTCGCGCATCGGCTCGTTTTCGGCGGCGTCGATCGAGAACATCCTGCGGAATCCGTTCTTGCGCGCGATGTCGATCAGGCGCCTCATCAGCAGTACGCCCAGGCCGCGATGGCGCCAGTCGTCGGCCACCGTCACCGCGCATTCGCACTGCTTTTCGTCCCCGCTCGCGCTGTAGCGGCTGACTCCGACTTCACGCAGCTCGCCGTTGTCGTGGGCGAGCGCGACGAAGGCCATGCGATCCCGGTAGTCGACGTTCATCAGCTGGTCGAGCAGGGCCGGGCTCGCTTCCTTCAGGTTGCCGAGGAAGCGGAAGCGGCAGGCCTGCTCCGACAGGCGGTTGATGAAGTCCGTTTCGCGCTGGCGATCCTCCGGGCGCAGCGGTCGTATCAGCACCGGGCTGCCGTCGTTCAGGGTCTCGATCCAGTGCGTTCCCTCGATGGCGCCGAAGGGCGCGGCGGGCGTGGGGTCGTGGTCGGCAGGGTGGACGTTGGACATGGTCTGTTCCCGGTGGCTGATGAATCACGGTCGATTCCCATGCCGAAACGGGCGGCCATCGCGGCATGGCTCCTTGCAGGGTTCAGTTCTACGCCGGCCCGTCGTGGCTCGACTTGACCTCGGTCAATCCGGGACGAACGCGGACGGCAGGTTCAGCCGGCGTCGCGCTGTTTCGACGTCGCCGCGGGGCTGCTGCGGCAGAGGCCGGCGAGCAGGTCGGGACGGCGGATGCGCACCGATTTGCGGTTGACCTCGAGCACGCCCATCTCCTCCAGGCGCGAGAACAACCGGCTGACCGTCTCGACCACCAGGCCGAGGTAGTTTGCGATGTCGTAGCGCGACATCGACAAGGTGAGCACGCTGCCGTCGCGCTGCAGGCGCTGGTAACGGTCGGCCAGGCTCTTCAGGAAGATCGCCAGCTGCTCCTGGGCCTGCTGCCGGCCCATCATCACCAGGTGGCGGTGTTCCTCGATCACTTCGCGGCTGATCACCCGCATCAGTTGCCGGTGCAGCGCCGGCACCTCGCTGGTGACCTGTTGCAGCCGCGCATAGGGCAGCTCGCAGATGCTGCTGCGTTCCAGTGCCTCGGCCTGGCTGACATGCCGGTTCGAGGCCAGCGCGTCGAAGCCGATGATTTCGCCGGGCAGGTGGAAACCGAGGATCTGCACGTCGCCGGAATCGTCCAGCACGAAGGTCTTGAGCGAACCGGAACGCACCACGTAGAGCGCCTCGAACGGGTCGCCATCGCGGTACAGCACGCCGCCGCGGTCCAGCGTGCGCTTGTCGCGGATCGCCGTGTCCAGCCGTTCCAGGTCGTTGTGGCCGATGCCGGCAGGCAGGCACAGTTCGCTCAGGGCACAGGACGAGCAGCTGCGTCGCAGCTGGCTCAGGTCAAGGACGTTGGTTCCAGGGTCCATCAGCGTCCTCGCAGGGCTTGAGATGGGCTCTCATGAACCCGGCAGGCAGTCGGGTCGCGTGGCCGCACGATAGCATGGCGGGGCAAAAATTCTGTGTGTATTTGACCGGGATCAAGTTGCGCGCGGATCTTTCACCGCAGGCTGTCGGCATGGGCCGGAGCAACGCGTGCTCGCGTCGGACCGGCAGTTGTCGACATCCTGCCTGCAGAGATTGCCATGAACTGGAAAAACACCGCTGACCGTTACGGCCCGCTGTCGATTGCCATGCACTGGCTGATGCTGCTGTTGCTGGTCGCCGTGTATGCCTGCATCGAATTGCGCGGCTTCTATCCGCGCGGCAGCGACCTGCGCGAAGGCCTGAAGACCTGGCATTTCATGCTGGGCCTTGGCGTGTTCGCGCTGGTCTTCGTGCGGTTGGCGATCCGCTTCGCGGCGGGGGCGACGCCGCCGATCCGGCCGGCGCCGCCAGCGTGGCAGGAGCGCCTGGCCGGGCTGGTGCACCTGGCGCTGTACGCCTTCCTGATCGCGATGCCGCTGCTCGGCTGGCTCACCCTCAGCGCATCGGGCAAGCCGGTTCCGTTCTTCGGCCTGCAGTTGCCGGCGCTGGTGGGGGCGGACAAGGCACTCGCCGATTCGCTGAAAGAAATTCACGAGACCATCGGCACGATCGGCTACTACCTGGTCGGCCTGCATGCGGCGGCCGCGCTTCTCCACCACTACGGCATGCGCGACAACACCTTGCGACGCATGCTGCCGGGTGGGCTCAGTCGATCTTGATCGGCTCGTGCAGGCCGGGCAGCCGACAGGCGACGCCGCGCGCGGTCAGTACTTCCTGCATCGCCTGCATGCCGCGGTCGTATTCGCCGTGCACCAGGAACACCTTGCGCCGCGGCGCATCGCCCAGCCACGCCAGCAGCGACGGCTGGTCGGCGTGCGCGGAGAAGCCGTTGATCGTCCACACCTGCGCGCGCACCGGGATCTCCTCGTTGAACACGCGCACGCTGGCCGCGCCGTCGATGATCCGCCGCGCCAGCGTGCCCTCGGCGGCATAGCCGACGAACACCACGCTGCTGCGTTCGCGCCACAGGTTGTGCTTGAGGTGGTGGCGCACGCGGCCGCCGTTGCACATGCCGGAGCCGGCCAGGATGACCGCGCCCCCGTCGACGCTGTTGATCGCCATCGACTCGGCCGTCTCGCGGGTGAAGTGCAGGCCGGGCATGGCGAACGGATCGCCGTGCCGCAGTTCGTCCAGGAAACCGTCGTCGAAGCATTCCGGGTGGCGGCGGAAGATCTCGGTGGCCGAGATCGCCATCAGCGAATCCAGGAATACCCGCACGTGCCGCGGGATCGCGCCGCCAGCGATGCCGCGATGCAGGTAGTAGAGGATTTCCTGGGTGCGTTCGAGCGCGAAGGTGGGAATCACCACGTTGCCGCGACGCGTCACGGTCTCGCGGATGGCCCGGTACATCTCGTCGACCGAATCCGGTACCGAGCGGTGCGGGCGGTCGCCGTAGGTGCTTTCCATCACCACATAGTCGGCGGGCGGTGCGGGCGTCGGGTCGCGCAGCAGCGGCCGGCCCGGGTTGCCGAGGTCGCCGGAGAACAGCATGCGGCGGCGTTGCCTGCCGTCGTCCAGTTCGAGCAGCACCGAGGCCGAGCCGAGGATGTGGCCGGCGTCGAGGAAGCACGCGCTGACGCCGTCGACGACCTGGACGGTGTCGCCGTAGCCGACATCCGGACCGAAGAAATCCAGCGCGTGCAGCGCATCGTCGAGCGTATACAGTGGTGGTGGCGCCTCGCCGCGGCGATCGGTGCGCTGCGCCCGGCGCGCCTCCTCTTCCTGCAGGCCGGCGGCGTCCAGCATCACCACCCGGGCCAGCTCGCGGGTGGCGGCGGTGGTGAGGATGCGTCCGCGAAAGCCCTGGCGCACCAGCAGCGGAATCCGCCCGCAATGGTCCAGGTGGGCATGCGTCAGCAGCAGCACGCCGATGCCGGCCGGATCGAAGCCGAACGGTTCGGCGTTGGCCCGCTCGACCTCCTCGCTGCCCTGGAACAGGCCGCAGTCGATCAGTACGCGGCGGTCGTTGCAGGTGATCAGGTGGCAGGAACCGGTGACCTGCTTGGCGGCGCCATGGCAGCTGTAGATGATCATCGCGTTCTCGCATCGGAAACGAACGGCGGGTGCCTGCGTCGCCCCAGCCGGCGCAGGCTTTCCAACCATGCCGTGGCAACACCCAGCATGGCCGCCACGGCCGCCAGCGCGATGACGCCGGGCAGGGCGAGTGCCATCACGCTGCGGAAAAAGGGTACGCCGATCACGACCGCCAGCATCAGCGCCACGCCGCCGAACATCCGCGACAGCCAGGGGTTTTTCGCCGGGGTGCGGGCCAGTGCGGGGCGGGACGGGTCGCGGTTGGCCAGGGTCAGCAGGAACAGGCCGGTCACCAGTGCGATGAACACCGCGCTGCGGCTTTGTGCAGCGTCGAGGTCCTGGCCAAGCAGCAGGCCATAGCCGAGCAGCAGGATGCCGGCGAAGCCGAGTCCCTGGATCACCGCGTAGCGCAGGTTGGCGGCGGCGAACGGGGAGTCCGACGGTGCGCGCGGCGGTCGCCGCATGATGTCGTCGGCAGCGGGCTCCGCCTCGAACACCACCGAGCAGGCCGGGTCGATCAGCAGCTCCAGCAGCACGATGTGCACCGGCATCAGCAGTACCGGCCAGTGCAGCAGGGTCGGCACCAGCGCCAGCGCGATGATCGGCATGTGCACGGCGAACACGAAGCGGGTGGCCTTGGTGATGTTGTCGTAGATGCGCCGGCCCTGGCGGATCGCGCTGACGATGCTGGCGAAGCTGTCGTCCAGCAGCACCAGCGCGGCCGCTTCGCGCGCCACGTCGGTGCCGCGCTCGCCCATCGCGATGCCGACGTCGGCGGCCTTCAGCGCGGGCGCATCGTTCACGCCGTCGCCGGTCATCGCCACCGCCTCGCCGTCCTCGCGCAGCAGTTGCACCAGGCGCAGCTTCTGCTCGGGCTTGAGCCGCGCGCACAGGTCGACGTGGCCTAGGCGTTCGCGCAAAGCAGCGTCGCCCAGGGTCGCCATTTCCGCGCCGGTGATCACCTCGGCGCGTTCGCTCAGGCCTGCCTGACGGGCGATCGCGCGCGCGGTGGCCGGGTGGTCGCCGGTCAGCATGATGATGCGCACGCCGGCGGTGCGGCATTCGGCGATCGCCGCGGGTACCTCCGGGCGCGGCGGGTCGACGAAGCCGACCAGGCCGAGAAAGCGGAAGTCGAAGTCGTGCTGGCTGCGCGGCCACGCTTCGCCATGCCACTCGCCGCGGGCCACGCCGAGCACGCGCAGGCCGCGTTCGGCCATGGCTTCGACCTGGCGCAGGATGGCTGCGGCGTCGGCGGCGGACAGGTGGCACAGGTCGATCACCGCCTCCGGCGCGCCCTTGGTCGCCAGCAGGTGCCGGGTGCGCGCATCGCCGCGGAACACGCGGGTCATCGCCAGGATGTCCGGCGACAGGCCGTACTCGAACTCGGGCGACCATTCGGCGTGCACGTGCTCGGTGTCGGTGAGCCAGTGCAGCCCGAAGCCCTGGATCGCCTTCTCCATCGGGTCGAACGGATCCAGCGGCGTCGCCAGCATGGCGAACTCGACCAGCTCGTGGAACGGTTCGGGCAGCTCGGTCGAGTTCTCGTCATGGCAGCTGTCGTCGACCAGGCGCAGCTCGGCGACCTGCATGCGGTTCTGCGTCAGCGTGCCGGTCTTGTCCACCGCCAGCACCGAGATCGCGCCGAGCGCCTCCACCGCGGGCACGCGCCGGGTCAGCACCTTGTGCCTGGAGATCCGCCATGCGCCCAGCGCGAGGAACACGGTGAGGATCACCGGGATCTCTTCCGGCAGGATCGCCATGGTCAGCGCGATGCCGGCCAGCACGCTCTCCAGCAGGCCGTGCCCGTCCCACAGCCAGCCGAGCAGCGCATACGCCGTGGCCAGCAGCAGTCCGCCGATGGCGAGGTTGCGGATCAGCCGGCGCGAGGCCTGCTGCAATCCGGATACCGGTTCGACGGTGGACGTGAGCGCCTGGCCGATACGGCCGACGGCGGTGGATTCGGCGACCGCGTGGGTCTCGGCAACACCGACGCCCTTGGTCACCACCGTGCTGGCGAACAGCTGGCCGGCGTCGTCGCCCGGCAGCTTGGTGACCGGCACCGCCTCGCCGGTGAGCAGCGACTCGTTGACATCCAGGTGGCCGTCCAGCAGCACGGCATCGGCGGCGATGCGATCACCCTCATGCAGCACCAGCAGGTCGCCGACCACCACATCGCGCCCGGGCACGCGCATTTCCTGGCCGCCGCGGATCACCAGCGCGCGCGGGGCGGACAATTCGCGCAACGACTCCAGCGCGCGCTGGGTCTTGCGCTCCTGCGCCAGCGTGATGCCGATGACCACGAACACGGCCGACAGCAGGAACGACGCCTCGGCGCGGTCGCCCAGCGCCAGGTACAGGCCGCCGGCGACCAGCAGCATCAGGAACATCGGCTCGGTCAGCACGCCGCGGACGATCGCGAACAGGCTCTTGGGCGTGCTGCCCGGCAGCAGGTTCGGGCCGTGTTCGGCCAGTCGCCGCGCGGCTTCGGCCGGATCAAGCCCGGGGCGGCTGGTGGCCGGTTGCGGTGGCCCTGTTTCGCTCATGCATCGGTCCGGCTGCTACTCGCGCCGAGAATGTCGCTCAACGGCAAACCAGCACCGGCACGTCGCCGTTGAGGATCACCTTGTGCGTCTCGCTGCCCAGCAGCAGCCGGTCGAAGCCGCGCCAGCCGTGCGAGGCCATCACGATCAGGTCGCACTGGTGCTTGCGGGCAGCGCCGACGATGGCGGAGTAGGGTCGCGCATCGACCTCGGAGCTGCTTTCGCAAGAGACGCCGGCGGCCTCCGCGCGCCGACGCACATCGGCTAGGTAGCGTTCGGCATTGGCGTTGGCTTCCTGGGTGTATGCGGGCTCGTTGGCCTGGACGAACTCGGCGAAATAGGTGGAAGCGGGGAACGGCGCGATCACATGGAATGCGTACACGCGGGCTCCCAGCCTGGCGGCCAACTCGATACCGGTGTCGACGGCGCGCAGGGACAGTTCGGAACCGTCGGTGGGCAGCAGGATGTGCTTGAACATGGCGAACTCCTCATACTTGCTCGATAGTCAGCGGCAGGTATAGCCGCCATCGATGACCAACTCGCTGCCGGTCACGAACTTCGACTCGTCGGAGGCGAGGTAGACCGCGCCCCAGGCGATGTCGTCCGGGTCGCCCATGTGACCCAGCGGATGCAGCGCCCCGACCTCGCGCCGGTGCTGTTCGGGGTCGCCGCCCATGGACGCGATGTGCTGTTCCACCATCGGCGTCCAGATGAAGCCGGGATGGATCGAATTCACCCGGATATGGTCGGCGGCGTACAGCAGTGCGTCGGTCTTGCTCATCAGGCGAACCGCGCCCTTGGATGCGTGATACGGCGGCAGGTCGGGCGCGCCGACCAGGCCGTAGATCGACGACAGGTTGATGACGCTGCCGCCGCCGGCCGCGCGCAGCGGCGCGATCGCGTGCTTGGTGCAGAAGAACACGCCCTTCACGTTGACGGCCTGCACGCGGTCCCATTCGGCCTCGGTGAGTTCGTGGGTCGGCTTGTTCGGCCCGGCGATGCCGGCATTGTTGACGAGGACGTCCAGCCGTCCGAACGCGGCCACGGCGGCAGTGATCGCCGCGACCACGTCGGCTTCCACCGCGACGTCGGCGTGGAAGTAACGCGCGTCGTCGCCGAACTCGGCGGCCAGCTGCTGTCCCGGCCCATCGTGCAGGTCGACGATGGCCACCTGCGCGCCGGCTTCCAGCATGCGGCGCACGCAGGCGGCGCCGATGCCCACGGCGCCGCCTGTCACCAATGCCACTTTGCCGCTCAATCTGCCCATGGCCATGACCTCCTCGGGGGATTGATGCATAGCATGTGCGCGCCGGCATGCGCCGGTATTGATCGGTGTCAAGTGGAGGTCATGCCGGCGCGTCGATGTCGCCGGAACGAATCATTTCAGCCGGGTGCAGGCGGCGGCCTGGGTGGGGCTGGCTGGGGCGCCGCGGATACGGCCGGCGTTGGAGACCACGACGACGAGCGCATCGCTCGCCTTGGATGGCTGGCAGAACAGCAGGGTGATGTTGCTGCCACTGGCGCTGCCGTCGGGATGGAAACGCACGACGTGCCGGCCGCCGCTGCTGTAGATGGCCACTTTTCCCGCGTATCCCTGGCCGACGTGCAGCGGGCTGCCGTCGGGCTGGTCATCGCGATTGCCGTCGCGGCCGAGCAGCCAGCCGCTCTCCCATCGCGTGGCGCCGCTGCAGCTGCTGCCGTCCCGGGTAGGGCAGAACAGCGTGCGCCTGCCGCTCATGACGGCAGCCTCGCGGGCATGTTGCAGGGCGGCGATGAAATCGGTCTGGGCCACCCGCAGCTCGTTGCGGCTCAACAATTGCCGCAGTGGCGGGGCGGCGATGCCCATGAGTACCGCGATGATGGCGAGCACCATGACCTGCTCGATCAGGGTCACGCCGCACTGCCGGCGCAGTGGCCTGGAATTCCTTGAAACCGACACGGCATCGCTTCCTGCGTGGTCCGGGAGGTTCATGCTAGGGCGTTGCCGTCGCCCGGCCAGCAGTCCGGCCGCCACCCGCATGTCGGTTCCTGCTGACGCGTCCTGTCAGCAGGGGCGATTTAAAATGACCTGTCGCCCCCACATCTGTAGCCGATGACTGACCGCTTCCAACTCGCCGCCCCCTATCAGCCCGCCGGCGACCAGCCGCAGGCGATCCAGCGCCTGTCCGAGGGTTTCGAGGCCGGCCTGGCCGCGCAGACCCTGCTCGGCGTGACCGGCTCGGGCAAGACCTACACCATCGCCAACGTGATCGAGCGCATCCAGCGCCCGACCATCGTGATGGCGCCGAACAAGACGCTGGCCGCGCAGCTGTATGGCGAGTTCAAGGAGTTCTTCCCGCACAACGCGGTGGAGTACTTCGTCAGCTACTACGACTACTACCAGCCGGAAGCCTACGTGGTGGCGTCGGACACCTTCATCGAGAAGGACGCCTCGATCAACGAGCACATCGAGCAGATGCGGCTGTCGGCGACCAAGGCGCTGCTGTCGCGGCGGGACTCGATCATCGTGGCCACGGTGTCGGCGATCTACGGCCTGGGCAATCCGGAGGACTACCTGAGCCTGCGGCTGATCCTGGCCAAGGGCGAGCGGATCGACCAGCGCAAGCTGATCCACCAGCTGACCGAGCTGCAGTACACCCGCAACGAGATGGAACTGCGCCGCGGCACCTACCGCGTGCGCGGCGAGATCGTCGACGTGTTCCCGGCCGAGTCGGAGACCGAGGCGCTGCGCATCGAGCTGTTCGACGGCGAGGTGGAGAACATGGCGCTGTTCGACCCGCTCACCGGCGAGACGATCCGCAAGGTGCAGCGCTATACGGTCTACCCGCGCACGCACTACGCCAGCACGCGCGAGAGCGTGCTGAACGCGATCGAGACGATCAAGGTCGAGCTGAAGGAGCGGCTGGAGCTGCTGTACCGCGAGAACAAGCTGGTCGAGGCGCAGCGGCTGGACCAGCGCACCCGCTTCGACCTGGAGATGATGGCCGAGGTGGGCTACTGCCAGGGCATCGAGAACTACTCGCGCCACCTGACCCGGCGCGCGCCGGGCGAGCCGCCGCCGACGCTGTTCGACTACCTGCCGGCCGACGGCCTGCTGGTGGTGGACGAGTCGCACGTCACCGTGCCGCAGCTCGGTGCGATGTACAAGGGCGACCGCTCGCGCAAGGAGACGCTGGTGGAGTTCGGCTTCCGCCTGCCCTCGGCGATGGACAACCGCCCGCTGCGTTTCGAGGAGTGGGAGGAACGCGTGCCGCGCGCGATCTACGTCTCCGCCACGCCGCGCGACTACGAACTGCACAAATCCGGCGACGCGGTGACCGAACTGGTGGTGCGCCCGACCGGCCTGGTCGACCCGGAAGTCGAGGTGCGCCCGGTCCGCACCCAGGTCGACGACCTGCTCAGCGAGGTGCACAAGCGCGTGGCGATCGGCGACCGCGTGCTGGTCACCACGCTGACCAAGCGCATGGCCGAGAATCTCACCGAATACCTGTCCGAGCACGACGTGAAGGTGCGCTACCTGCATTCGGACATCGAGACGGTCGAACGCAGCGAGATCATCCGCGACCTGCGCCTGGGCGAGTTCGACGTGCTGGTCGGCATCAACCTGCTGCGCGAGGGCCTGGACATGCCCGAGGTGTCGCTGGTGGCGATCCTCGACGCCGACAAGGAAGGCTTCCTGCGTTCCACCGGCTCGCTGATCCAGACCATCGGCCGCGCCGCCCGCAACGTGCGCGGCAAGGCCATTCTCTACGCCGACAACGTCACCCGCTCGATGCAGGCGGCGATGGACGAGACCGCCCGCCGCCGCGAGAAGCAGATGGCGTGGAACCTGCAGCAGGGCATCACCCCGACCACCATCGTGCGGCGCATCGCCGACATCATGGAGGGCGCGCGCAGCGAGGCGGGCAATCGCCGCGGCAGCAAGTCGTCCTCGCGCGGCCGCGTCGCCGTGGCCGAGCAGGCCGCCGACTATGCCGGGCTCAGCGCACCGCAGGCGGCAGGCATGCTGAAGAAACTGGAAGCCCAGATGTACAAGCACGCGCAGAACCTGGAGTTCGAGGACGCCGCCCGGCTGCGCGACCAGATCCACCAATTGCGCGAGCAGGCCCTGCGCTGAGCCGGCAACCCGGTCGCCGGCGGGATATTGTCGAGCGCCGGCAGCTCCCGTATACTGCGCGGCTCGCGTGGCCGGTATGCGCGATACGGGCGGTTAGCTCAGCGGTAGAGCACTACCTTGACATGGTAGGGGTCACAAGTTCGATCCTTGTACCGCCCACCAATTGAAATCCAGCAGCGGCGCGGCCCCCAAGGGTCGCGCCGCTGCCGTCTCCGGGCGGCCGATTCGGCACTGCCCCCGGATTGACCCTGCGGGGCCGAGGTACCTTGGCCGCCAGTTCGGCAAGCCAGGCATCCAGTGCCAACCGAATCTGGCTCAAGTGGTCCGGGTTGTACTTTGCATACCGTTCCGTGGTCCGATGGCTTTCGCCGCCACGATGGCCCAACTGCTCCGATACCTCCCATCCCGGCATGTGGTGGCCAGGCGAATCGCGCACTAAGTCAGAACGTGTGAGTCCTCGGGGATCACGTTGAGAAAAGCGGCGGACTGATCCAGGGGCGATGCGTGTTCGAAGGCCTCGCCCTCCTGCGGACGCTGGATAAAAGGCACGCTCTCAATTTCCTGTCGCCGCCGGGCACGATTTAGCGCGCCTTGCCTGCACCGAGTACGCGGCGGGTGGTCGATTCACGCATGCGTGCATTGAGCCAAAGCCATGCATCGCGAGTTCAGGGTCAAATGGGATCTGCCGATCCGCAGCACCAGCCTAAGCCTCAACGTACAGTTGACGACACTGCGGCGCGCAGCAGGCGTCCGGCCGAGGTGGCTGCCTTGTTGCATCCCAGGGCCATGCGTATCAGACGGGGGTTGACATGCATGGGTACTACCCGTAAAAGGGTCATAAATGATCCGTTATTGGCCATATAGGTCATATAAGAGCCATGAAACGTCGGGAATCCGATTTTGCCAGCCCTCCCGTCGAAGCCGCCGGACACCACTTGGGTGCTTTGGTGCGACAGGCACGCGTCGCGCGCAACTGGACCATGGCCGAGCTGGCAGAACGCGCCCGGGTCAGCCTGGCCACGCTCAAGCGCATCGAGGGCGGTTCGTTGTCGACGTCGCTTGGCGCCTGGCTGGCGGTGTTCGAGCGCGTCGGGCTCATGTCACGTCTGGCGGAGCTTCGCGACCCGGTTTCCGAGGTTTTGCTCAACGCGACCCGGGCCAAGCGTCCGCGCGGCCGGTCGGCAAAGTCCGATCTGGACTTTTGAGACATGTCTGAGCGCATCGTATTCATGCATCTGCCGGGTGAAACCGAGGCAGTGCCTGCGGGTCGGCTGACCATGATCGAGCAGGGCCTGCAGGTGCAGGCCTCACGCTTTGCCTATGGCCGCCGCTACCTGCAACGCGCCAATGCCGTGCCGGTAGATCCCGTTGCCCTGGCTCTTGCCGACGGCGGCGATGATGCGGATCTGGTGCCACCCGATGGCCTGGCCCTGTTTGGAGCGCTTCGCGATGCCACCCCCGACGCCTGGGGGCGTCGGGTCATCGAGAACCGGCTCAAGGCACCTCCCAATGGCTTGCCGGAATCGACCTATCTGGATCATGCCGGCCCGCACCGCGCAGGTGCGCTGGACGTACGGCCGACACCGACCAGCCGGCCGGCTGACGGTGCGCTGCCATCCGTGATGGACCTGGGTCACCTGCTCGATGCCGCAGCTCGTATCGAGGAGGGCGAGCCGGTGCCTGCGCATCTGGAGGTGTTCTTTGCGGGTGGTCCGTCGGTCGGTGGCGCACGGCCCAAGGCCGTGGTTCGCGTGGGCGATGGCGAATGGATTGCCAAGTTCCCTTCCGTGAATGACCGCTTCAATGTGCCGCTGATCGAATGCGCCACCCTGGAGCTGGCTCGCGAAGCGGGACTCGACGTACCCCGCACTAGTATCGAGTCATTGGCCGATGACCGACAGGTCATGCTGATAGAGCGCTTCGATCGCGTGCCGCTGCCGACGGGTATCGGTCGCCGACACATGGTCAGTGCGCTGACCCTGCTGGCGCTGCACGAGCAGGACTCGCCCGATTCCAGCTACGCCGCGATTGCCGATGCGCTGGGTCAGCATGGCGTAGCCGGGAACATCGCGCGCGATCGCCGCGAGCTTTATGCCCGCATGGTCTTCAATATCCTGGTGACCAATGACGATGACCACCTGCGCAACCATGCCTTTCTCTACGATGAAAAGGCCGAAGGCTGGCGCCTCAGTCCACTGTACGATGTGGTGCCCAAGCCACAGGCGGCACAGGAACGCATGCTGCATCTTTCCGTCGGGCCGCAGGGCCGGGTCGCACGGCTGGACAACGCGCTGGCGGGCGCGGGGCGCTTTGGCCTGCTGCCACCGGATGCGGCCGCGATTGTGGATCGCGTCGTGAGAGCGGTGCGAAGCTGGCGGGACACATTCGAACGGTTGGGCGTATCGACACGCGATTGTGACCGGGTGAGCAGCGCCTTCCGGCGCGCCGGCGACATCGGCATGCGGGAGGTGGAACGATATCTCTAGGAGCTCGCCGCAAGGGATGCGTTTCGGCGGTCAGCACCACCTGGTCGAGGTCCAGTGCGGCCTGCGCGTCGGTCATCGCCGCGTCTGTCGCGATGGCCTTGGGTTCGGGGGAGGGGCGGCGCCTTCGCAGCGCAGGCGGCGCAGAGTGCGGCGAGCAGCAGGGGAGCGATTTTCTTCATCGGATTCGTTTCGACTCGATTGGGGCGATGCGTGCGGGTCAGGCCCTGGCGCGCAGCACGGCCAGCACGTCGTGGCAGGCGCCCATGGTGTGGTAGTCGGTCTTGCCGGCGGGACTCTTCTCGTCGTCGTACTTGCGGTTCTCCCGATCGAGGATGCGGTACCAGGCGCCATGCTCGTGGTCGATCATGTGCTGCCAGGCGTAATCCCACAGTCTGTCGTACCAGCGCCAATAGGCCTCGCTGTCGTCGGCGACGGCGAGGCGCGCGGCAGTGGCGATCGATTCGGCCTGCACCCAGAAATACTTGTCCTCGTCGCAAACGAAGTTCCCGCCGTCGGGCAGCGCGCGGCCGGGGATGCCCTTGCGCAACGCCTCCGGGGCGAAGCCGTAGACGAGGCCGCCGAAGTCGGCATCCCATGCCGCGGCGACCGCGCGGTCGAACAGTTCGCGCGCCTTCGGCAGCAGCCATCCGACCGCTTCGCCCGATGCGCGCAGGTGGCCATCGAGGGTCAGCAGCAGCTTGGCCCATTCGGTCTGGTGGCCGGGCTGGAAACCCCACGGCCGGAACAGGTGGCGCGGATCGTCGCGGTGGTAATCGGTGTCGATGTTCCAGTCGCGATCGTAGTGCTCCCATACCAGTCCGCCGGCCTGCGCGGCCTGGCGACGGGTCATGTGGTCGGCCAGCAGCAATGCGCGGTCGAGGTAGCGGCGTTCGCCGCTGGCGCCATACGCGGCCAGCATCGCCTCGCACATGTGCATGTTGGCGTTCTGGCCGCGGTAGCCGCTGAAGTTCCATTCGCGGTCGGCTTCGTCACGGTACAGGCCAGCGGATGCTTCCCAGTAGCGCTGTTGCAGCAGTTCCCAGGTTTCGTCCATCCACGGTTTCGCTTCGTCGATGCCGGCCCTGACCGCGGTCGCATAGGCCAGCAGCACGAAGGCCGCGCCGTAGCAGTGCTGGGTGGTGTCTTCCGGCTTGCCGTCGCGCAGGGTCCAGAAATAGCCGCCGCTCTGCGGGTCGCGGTGCTTCTCGCGCAGGAAGGCCAGGCCATGGCGCGCGGCCCGCAGGTATTCGTCGCGCAAGGCGGGATCCTCGCCGCCGAACTCGTTCGCCGCGGTCGCGTAGTTGAAGACGAAGCGCGTGCTGCTGACCAGGTGCCGGTGCGTGGCATCGTAGACGCGGCCGTCGTCCTTGAAGTAGTGGAAGAAGCCGCCGGTCGGGTCGATGCAATGCGGATGGTAGAAGGCCATGGTGCGGCGGATGTGGTCGCGCAGGAAAGCCTCGCTGCGGAAGTCGTCGTGGGCGGGGATGGTCTGGCTCATCGCGTTCACCTGGTCCGGGTATGGGTAGGGGATGGCTGCACGGCATCGGCCAGCGTGTGCAGGCGCAGCGACTTGCGCAAAGCGTCGAGGCCGGCGCCGGACGTCACGCGCAGGGAGATGCTTTCGCCCGGCAGCAGGGTTAGCGCGTTGTCGGACGGCTCGGCGTCGAGATTGCCGAAGTCGATCCACAACGCACGCGCCAGCTTCCGCGCGTGCAGGTCGAGCGCGTATCCATCGCCGTCGCGGCGCAGTTCGGCCCGTACGCCCGGATCGGGCCACGCGATGTCTTTCGCCGGCTTGAACCAGACCACGCTGCGCGATGGCGGCTCGCCTTCGGCCTGCAGGTCGAACACCGCGACGGTCGATGCCGGATCGGCGTTGCCGAGCAGGTCGGTGTCGCTGTAGGTCGCGAACTTCGCGGCCGCCAGCGGCGCGATGTCGACCGGCTTGCGCTCGTCACGCAGCACCTTGCCATCCAGTGTCAGCACCCGCAAGCGCAGTTCGCCTCGCCGCGGCTTCGTGCGATCCGAGATCAGGCTCGTGGTGGTTTCGCCATCCTTGCGCAGCGCGGCGACCGCAACCGGGGCGTAGAAACGGCGCGCATGGAACTGCAGCGCCTTCCAGCGCCCGAACCAGTCGATGCCCGACCACGACGCGCCTGGCCACACGTCGTTGAGCTGCCAGTACAGCGAACCCATCGTGTACGGGCGGCTGGCGCGGTGGTGGAGCGCGGCCAGTTCGATGCCTTCGGCCTGCATCGCCTGGCTCAGGTAGACGAAGTCGTCGAAGTTTCTCGGTTCGCCGAATTCCATGCGCACGTAGTGCAGCAGGCGCTCGTTGCCCTTGCCGGCGAGGAACTTCTGGTGCGCCTCGATGACCGGGCTGGCGATGCCCTGCTCATCGCGCTTCGCGAATGCGTCGATGGTGCGCGGCGACGGCCATGCCTGCAGCCCGTACTCGGACATGAAGCGCGGGGTCACGTCGAGGTAGGCGACCGGCGGCCGTGCCGGGTTGCCCCAGACTTCCCAGTAGTGCATGTCGCCGCTGGCGGGCGTGTTGGCGACTTCGGCCAGGTCGTCGCTGGGCGAACTGGCCCAGTAGGCGATGCCGTTGCCGTCCTCTTCGACCACCTTGCGCAGGTCGTGGCCGAACAGTTGCACGTAGCCGTTCCACACCTTTTCCGCGAACGCGGGATCGGCGGCCTTCAGGTCGCGGCCTTGACCCCAGTACTTCCATGCAACCTCTTCCTCGTTGTTGCCGCACCACAGGGCCAGGCTGGGGTGATTGCGCAGGCGGCGCACCTGTTCGCGCGCCTCGGCCACCACATTGGCACGGAAGGCGTCGTCGTAGGCGGGCTGCATCCCGCCGCCGAACATGAAGTCCTGCCAGACCAGCAGGCCTAGCTCGTCGGCCAGGTCGAAGAAATCGTCGCTTTCGTAATAACCGCCGCCCCAGCTGCGGATCATGTTCATGTGCGCGTCGTGCGCCGACTGCAGGACGCGGCGCAGCTGTGCCTTCGTCACCCGCGGCTGGAACATGTCGAACGGAATCGCGTTGGCGCCCTTGGCGAACACCGGGATGCCGTTGACGGCGAAGTAGAAGCTCTTGCCTCTGGCGTCCGGTTCGCGGCGCAATTCGATGCGGCGCAGGCCGGTGCGTTGGCTGGCGTGGGCGACGACCTGCTTGCCGTCGTCGACCTCGAGGTCGTAGCGGTACAACGGCTGGGCGCCGTATCCGTTCGGGTACCAGCGCTGCGGCCGGTCGATCCGCAGCCGCAGGGAGACGGTGGCCGTGCCGGCCTTCAGCGCGGCGTGCCGCTGCGCCGCCAGCGTGCGCTTGCCGTCGGGCGCGGTCTGCCACAGGCGCAGGTCGAAGGCGCCGTCGCGCACGGCATCCATCGTCGCGATCACGGTCAGCTCGGCGCGCGCTTCGTCCACGCGGTCCTGGCGCAGTTGCAGGTCGTCGATGCGCAGCTTGTCCCAGCTTTCCAGCCGCACCGGCTTCCACACGCCGGCGGTGACGTAGCGCGGGCCCCAGTCCCAGCCGTAGTGGTAGCCCGGCTTGCGCGCGAAGTTGGCGGTCATCGCGTCTTTCGGCTCGTCGCCGTAGGGCGAAGGGTAGTTGCCGGCGAGTTTGTGCGGCATCGCCCGCACCTGCGGCAGCAACTTCGTGATCGGCGAGTGGAACACGATGCGCAGTTCGTTGCCGGTCGCGCGCAGCTTGCCCTGCACCGGCACGCGCCATGTGCGGAAGAAGTTGTCGGCGTCGAGCAGTTTCTCGCCGTTGAGCCAGACCTCGGCGAAGGTATCGAGCCCCTCGAAGACCAGGTCGCTGCGCGCATGGTCCAGCGTGCCGTCCGGCACGTCGAAGGTGGTGCGGTATTCCCAGTCGGCCAGGCCGATCCACTGCAGCCGGGCCTCGACCGCGCCGACGTAGGGATCGGGGATCAGCTTGTTGGCCAGCAGGTCGGTGTGGACCGTTCCCGGTACTTTCGCCGGGCGCCAGTCGGCCGCTTCGGGGTGCGCCTGGGCCGCGGCGTTGCCGGGCGCGAGCCGGAATTGCCAACCGCTGTCCAGGGTGAGTCCGCTGGACGGGCCGGCAACCGCAGTCGCGGCGACCAGGGCAAGGAGCAGGCCGGCGAGCAGCCGGTGCAGCGGCTGCAGGCGGCGGGAAGAAGGGAGCGTGCCGGTCATGGTGGAGTGTCGAGTCCTCGCGCCGTTCCAACGGGAAGGCCGATCCGCGCGCTGCGCATGGGCGCCGTCCGGAACAGCCCGCTTTCGGGGTTCATGGCCTTGGGTCGCATGTCGGCGCTTTGCAGTAGTTGTCGATGAAGGCCTGGTGCGGCGGCATGGCCTCGACGCATGAGGCGAGCGTCCGGCGCACGCGGTCGACGAAGGCGACCAGGTCCGCCTCGGGCACTTCGTCGACGATGGGATGGTAGCCGCGCGGCACGATGCGCTGGCCGAGCATCACCTGGATCCAGCTCGGCAATGCGAAGAAATCCTCGCCGTTGCGGAAATAGCGGCCGTCCATGCGGAACAGCTCGATCGCCTCGCGCAAGGAGTCCGGGATGGCCATCGTCCGGCAATGGTCCCAGAACGGCGTGTCGTCGCGCTCGGTCGCGTGGTAGTGCAGGACCAGGAAATCGCGCACCCGTTCGTGTTCGAAGGCCGACTCCCGGTTGAAGCGATCGGCCAGCATCGGGTCGAAATCGCGCGTCGGGAACAGGCCAAGCAGGCGCTGGATGCCCGACTGGGCCAGGTAGATGGCGGTCGATTCGAGCGGCTCCATGAAGCCGCCGGCCAGGCCGACCGCCACGACATTCTTGTCCCAGAACTTCCTGCGCCTGCCGGGGGTGAAACGCAGCGGACGCGGTTCGGCCAGTGCCTTGCCGTCCAGGGTCTCGAGCAAGCTCGCGGCGGCTTCGTCGTCGCCGAGGTGGCGGCTGGAATACACGTAGCCGTTGCCGGTGCGGTGCTGCAGCGGGATGCGCCATTGCCAGCCCGCCGCGCGCGCGCTCACGCGCGTGTACGGCGTCAGCGGTCCGGCGCTCTCGCAGGCCACGACCATCGCGCGGTCGCAGGGCAGCCATCGGCTCCAGTCTTCATAACCGGCCTTCAGGGTCTTTTCGATCAGCAGGCCGCGGAAGCCCGAGCAGTCGATGAACAGCTCGCCCTCGATGCGCTCGCCGCTTTCCAGCACCACCGCTTCGATGAAGCCGTCTTCCCCGCGCTGGGCGACATCGACGATCCGGCCTTCGATGCGTTGCGCGCCCCTGCGCTCGGCCAGGTCGCGCAGGTAGCGCGCGTACAGCCCCGCATCGAACTGGTAGCCGTAGGCGATGTCCGCCAGCGGCGAACCCGGCGGCGCATCGGCGGCGCCGGCCATGAACCGGTTCAGCGGTGCGGCGGCAGTCGGCAGCGAAAAGGCGCCGATCTCCGGCGCCCGTCCGGCGAGGAACAGCTTCAGCCAGTACTGGTGGAACGGCAGCGGCCCCAGCGAACGGCCGATCGTGCCGAAACCGTGGACGTAGCTGTCGCCGATACGGCCCCAGTCGTTGAACTGGATGCCGAGCTTGAAGGTGCCTTGCGTCTGCGCGACGAAGTCGGCTTCCTGGATGCCCAGCACCTGGGCATTGAAGGTCTTCATGTACGGAACGGTGGACTCGCCCACGCCGACGATGCCGATCTCCTCGGACTCGACCAGGCGGATGCTGGCGCCCTTGCCCACGTAGGTGGCCAGTGCCGCCGCCGCCATCCAGCCGGCGCTGCCGCCGCCCACGACGACGATGTTCCTGATCCGGTTGTCGTTCATTGCTGCTGCGCCCGGGGTGAGGGTCCACGCATGAAAACGGCAGTGCCCGGGAAAATACAGGCAACTGCCGTCGAAGGAGTCCCCGTGCCTTGCGGCACGGGGAGCCAAGTGCCGCCTTAGAACTTGTACGTCAAGCCCATATACACGACGCGACCGGCGTAGTTGTTGGAGTAGAAGCGGGCCCTGGTGTCGTTGCCCAGGTGCGAGCGCGACTCTTCCTTGGTCAGGTTCAGCACCGAAGCGGTCACGCTGAACGCCTTGGTGAAGTTGTACGCCGCGTTCAGGTCGATCTGCTGGTACGGCTCTTCGTAGACGTTCAGGCCGTTGACCAGGCCGTCCACCACCTCGCCGCGCCGGTTGTACGAAGCCCGCGCCAGGAACCGCCCGGTTTCATAGAACACGGTGAAGTTGGCCTGGTTCTTCGCGCTGCCGACCAGCGGCGACTTGCCGATCTCGGTGCCGTCCTCGAGGGTGATGGCCGCCTCGTTGGTCTTGTTGTAGGTGTAGTTGGCCTGGAAGCCGAGGCCGAAGTCCAGCGTGTGCTGCGCGTACAGCTCGACGCCCTCCGAAACCCCGTTGCGGCCGCCGGCGGTGGTCGAGTAGTTCTGCACGGTCACGGTTTGGCCGCCGACGTCCATGGACACGTCCTGCACCACCGGCACCGAGAAGTTGCTGACGTTCTTGCGGAACACGTCGACGCCGAGCACCGAGCCGGGATGGAAATACCACTCCAGGCCGAGGTCGTACTGGGTGGCCTTGTACGGCTCCAGCTTCTTGTTGCTGCCGGCGCCGTACCAGCCCACCTCGTCGCCGCCACCGATCAGGCGGCGGTCGTTGACGTATTCCTGGCTGTAGTACTGCAGGCCGCCGGGAAAGGCGATGTCGCCGTAGCTCGGGCGCGAAATCACCTTGGAGGCGGCGCCGCGCAGCACCAGCTCGTCGGTGAGGTCGTAGGCGATGTTGAAGCTCGGCAGGACGTCGGTGTAGGTGCGGTCGAGCGAGCTGAGCACGAACGAGGAGACATGCCCGGTGGCCGGGTTGGTCTGGCTGTCCGGCAGCGTGGTGAAGCCGCTGACGCAACCGGAGCCGGCGGGCGCGCCGACGGCCGGCAGGCCGCCCGTCTGGCAGGGCGCCGGGTTGCCGTCGGGGCCGTCGAAGAAATAGTCGTTGTAGTAATCGACCTGGTCCGTCGAGTCGGCATGCTGCCGGGTGCGCGCCAGGCGCACGCCGACATTGCCGCGCAGGCGTTCGGTCTTGAAGTTGGCCTGCAGGTAGCCCGAATAGATCTTCTCGCCGACGTTGTAGACGAAGTTGTCCTCGTTGCGGGTCTGCATCTGCCCGTAGGTCTGGTTCAGATAGGCGACGTAGGCCGGATAGTTGATCGCCGGGTAGGCGCTGGCATGGATGCCGCCGGCGAGGTCGCCGAGCGATTGCGGGTACAAGAGCTGCGGCTGGAACACCGAGGCGCTGGGATCGCACCCGTTCTGGAAGCGGTTGTCGTAGTCGGAGGGATCCGCGCCCTGGCAGACCCAGTAGTTGTTGCCGGTGCTGCGGTGGGTGCCGCCGTTGCGGTATTTCAGCCCGAACTGCAGCGAGTCCAGCCAGTTGCCGTAGGCGTGCCAGGTGAAATCGGCCTGGGCGTACTTCTGCCTGGTTTCGTTGCGGGTCCACGAGGAGCCGGTCGAGCCGAGATCGACTTCGCCGATGCCGTTCTGGAGGTTCGCCAGCAGTTCCGGCGAGAACATCATCGTCGGCGTGCCGGCCAGGCTCCAGGCGCTCATGGTGTTGCCCAGGTCGTAATCGCCGGTCGCGTTCTGGCGGCGCGGCTTGATCGGCACCGCGATCTGCAGTTGCGGTCCGCCCTGGGCCCAGGTGCGGCCGGCCTTGAAGCTGGCGTCGAACGATTCGCCCACCCATTCGGCGCCGAGGTCCACGGTCTGCGACAGCGCTTTTTCACGGTTGTAGCTGCCGGTGATCTGCGGCGTGGGAATGCTGCAGTCGTCCGGGCCGAAGCCGCCGGTATTGGTCAGTCCGCCCGCGGCGGCCTCGTCGCCGCTGCAGTAGTAGGCCTTGCCCGGATGCACCGAATAGTTGGCCCCGGTGACGATGGTGCCGCTGGGGTCGAAGGTCAGTCCGTCGAGCATGCGGCCGCCGGGCCAGTTGCCGTCGCCTGCATAGCGGGCCAGATTCCATTCCGGGATCTTCAGCGTGTTGGTCTGGGAGTTCTGCGACAGGTCGAAACGGAAGTAGTTGGCCGTCAGGGTCAGGTTGTCGACCGGCTTGAACTGCAAGGTCAACTGCCCGCCCTTGCGCTCGCGTTCTTCGTTCTTGACGTTGAGGTTGACTGAGGTCGGCATCATGAAGTTGCAGTAATAGCCGCACTCCGTGGGCCAGCCGTCCTGGAAGGTGCCCGTGTAAGGATGGTTCTGGTCGTTGAAGCCCGACTGGCCCCACCAATAGGAAGTCATGCCCGACGGCTTGCCGTTGACGTCGGTCGCCGGGTGCGCGTCGTAGTCGTCGCCGTACCACTGCCAGTTCTCGGTGCTGGCGCCCATGGTGCGCGTGGTGCGCTTCTGCTGGGTGTAGCCGACGAAGACGCCGAAGCGATCGTCCTTGTCGTGCCAGGAATACGAGCCGGAGAACTGCCCGTCTGCCTTCTTTGTCGTGTCGGCCCAGGTGCCTTCGGCGGAAACGAAGCCGGTGTTCGCTTCCATGTCCAGCGGGCGGCGCGTATGCAGGATCACGGTGCCGCCGATGCCGCCCTCGTCGATGCGCGCTTCCGGCGTCTTGAACAGCTCGGCGCTGGACAGCATGTTCGCCGGCAACAGCGTGTAGTTGAACGAGCGCGTCGGATCGCCGTTGGATTCGGCTGTGGCGATGTAGTTGCCGTTCAATTCGGTCAGGGTCAGTTCCGAGGACAGGCCGCGGACGCTGACGTTCTTGCCCTCGCCGCCGTCGCGGGAAATGATCACGCCGGGCACGCGCTGCAGCGCGTCGGCCACGTTCTTGTCGGGAAACTTGCCGACGTCTTCGGCCGTCACGACTTCAACGATCGCGTTCGCCTCGCGCTTCTGGTCCAGGCTCTTCTCGATCGAGTAGCGATAGCCGGTGACCGTGACCTTGTTGAGATCGGTGACGTCGCTGGATGCATTGGACTTTGCCTGAGCCGCCTGCGTTTTCTTGGCCGGAGCCACTTGTGCGTCGGCAGAGGCAGCCGCCTGCTGCGCGTAGGCGCGAGTCGGCACTCCCGCGGCGACAGTCAGTGCAATCGCAATGGCGACGGACAACGAGTTCCGGATATTCGTGTGTGGCATCTGTTTCATTACAACCTCCCTCCCACATAGATTGAATGACGGCGCAGCGATGGTTTTAGATCGATCTAAAATCTGTGTCTGAAATGCGTCTCATGGAACATGGCCCATTGCTGCAATGACGCGGTGTTTCCCCCTGGACTGGCCGCATCAGATTTGGATCGATCTAATTCGGCGAGCAAGATTTACCACGATGCATGCGCCGATGCATGTTGCTGCGCAGCAGGGCAGGGGGCGCACTTCACTTGGACTGTCACCAGAGCGCAGCGACGCGTACGAATTCCTTGCCTCGATCGGGCGTGTGCTGCCTTCGCGGATGCGTTTTGTGCCGACGGGCGCGCTCGGCATGGGCGACGGCGAGGTCCGCAGCAGGACCGACCAGGTACGCAGCCTCGTTGCGGCGTTGCGGCGCTGGTCGATGACCCCGACCTGGGCGTGATCGGCGCGGCCAGCTGGTTCCTCCAGTGCGAGCGCTAGCCGCCCTGCAGGCTCCTAGGCTGCGGCGTTTTCGCTGAGCAGCGCCATCGCTTCGGCATGCGTCGGCAGCGCGGCGAACGCGCCGTGCCGGGTCACCGCCAGCGCGCCGCAGGCCGAGGCGTAGCGTAGGCAACGTTCCAGTTCGGACGGATGCGCGAGGAGGGCGTCGAAGCAGCGCGCATCGATCTCGTTGCCTTGCAGTTGCGACAGCAGGCCGCCGATGAAGGCATCGCCGGCCGCGGTGGTGTCCACGGCCATCACTTTGAACGCCGCCAGCTCGCCGCTGCGCTCGCGCGTATGCCAGCGCATGGGTGCGGCGCCGTCGGTGACCAGTACCAGTCGTGCGGTGCGCAGCAGGCGGGCGGCGATTTCGTCGTCGCCGTGGCGGCCCTGTTTCAGGTATTCCAGTTCCTCGCGCGCAAGCTTGACCAGGTCGGCGGCCTCCAGTGCCCGCCACAGGATCGGCAGCGAGGGCGTGGCGTCCGGCCACAACGCCGGGCGCAGGTTCAGGTCGAGGCTGACCAGCGCACCGCCGGCACGCGCCAGCGCCATGCCGGACAGCGTGGTCGTGGCGATGTCCTCGTCGGTCAGGCTGTTGCTGCAGGCGTGGAATACGCCCGCATCGGCAAAGCAGGCGGTGTCGAAATCGGCGTTGCGGAACAGCAGGTCGGCGGATGGCGGGCGGTAGAAGCTGAAGCTGCGCTCGCCGTGCGCGTCCAGCGAAACGAAGGCCAGCGCCGTCTTTGCGCACGCCGTGCGGCGCACGTAGCGGACGCCGGCGCCGGCTTCGTGCAGGCTCTTCAGCAGGAAGTCGCCGAACATGTCCTGGCCGAGCATGCCAACGAATTCGCAGCGCCCGCCGAGCTTCGCCACCGCCACCGCGGCGTTGGCCGGCGCGCCGCCGGCGAACTGGCGGAATATGCGTGCCTCCCCCGCGGTCGGCGGGATGGCGAGGAAATCGATCAGCGCTTCGCCGAAGCAGATGATGGTGTTCGCCTTGCTCATCGGCGCGCACCCGCTTGGTGGCGGGGACATGCCATGGCGGTCGTGGCATGGATCTCAGGGATGGGGTGCATGCGGGGTGCTTTCGCGTTCGATCAGTTGTACGGGCACGATCACGGAGCGCCGCGGCAGCGGTGGCGCGGCGGCACGCTGCAGCAGCAGTTCTGCGGCTTGGCGGCCGCGCGCGCGCGGCGCGGCGCACATCGTGGTCAGTGGTGGCATGCCGACCGCGGCTTCGGGGATGTCGTCAAAACCGGTGACGGCGAAGTCGGTGCCGGGGTGGCGATCCAGCCGGACCAGGCCCAGCATCAGGCCCAGCGCCACCGCGTCGTTGTAGCAGACTGCCGCGGTCGGCGCCGGATCGGTGGCGAACAGCGCGTCGGCATGCGCGCTCGCTTCGAGCCGGGTCGGCACGGTCTCGATCATCCAGCGCGGATCGGCCGCGATGCCGGCAGCCTGCAGCGCATCCTTGTAGCCGAGGCGGCGCTCGCGGCAGGAACTGGATTCGGCGTGGCCACCGTAGAAGGCGACGCGCCGGTGGCCCAGCGCAAGCAATCGCGCGGTGGCTGCACGTGCGCCGGCGCGGTTGTCCAAGCCGAGGAAGTCGTAGTCGAAGCCGGTGGCGGTCGAGCCGGTCAATTCGCGGTTGAACACCAGCAGCGGCGTGTGCCCACCGATCGCCAGCTCGATGTCGGCCACGTCGCTGGCCTCGGCCGGCGACAGGATGATGCCGGCGGGATGGTGTTCCATCAGCGAAGCCAGCACCTGGCGCTGCCGCGCCGGCGATTCATTGCTGCTGCCAAGCAGGGTGACGTAGCCCTTCACTCCCAATGCCTCGTCCACGCCAGCGGCGAATTCGGCGAAAAACGGGTTGGACAGGTCGTTGATGACCAACGCCACCGTGCTGGAAACGCGTTGGCGCAGGTTGGCCGCGGTGCGGTTGTAGACATAGCCCTGGCGCAACATCTCTGCTTCGATCCGATGGCGGGTCCCGGAGTGCACCAGCGGACTGCCGCGCAGCACCAGCGACACCGTCGCGCGCGAGACGCCACAGGCGTGCGCGATGTCGTTCAGGGTAATCCTGCGCGGTCTTTCCAGAGTCGTCCCCAGTCTTATTTAGATCGATCCAATATGCTCATCCTGCGCCATGCGGCGCATCGCTGCAAGTGCGGAACGAATCCGGGGCATGCCGGGCGCCTGCATTTGCCGGCATGGTGGGTCGCATTACGGAGCCTGGTCGCAAAGCCATGCCGCCATAGCGGCGCGGGCCATGAAGAGTCGCGACGTCCGCGACGGGCACAGGTCGCCTTTGCAGGCGATGTAGGTTGTTTTTGGATTTTAGATCGTTCTAAAATCGAAAAAGACACGCATATGCGTTTCTATGTGCTTGTGTTTCAACCCGCGGTGTGCTGCCGATGGCGGCCGCATGGCAGGCATATCCCGCATCCATGGGCCGCCGTGGTCCGCAGACGATCCGGAGACGTATGAGCAGCTTCGACTTGTCCGCCACAGTGCTGAAAACCATCCTGGCCGGCGTGCTGCTGGTGGCAACGACACCGTTCGCGCCTGCTTCGGCTCGCGACAGCGAGGATCTGCCTGCTCTGGTCAACACTCTCATCGGTACCCAGGACGAAGGCAATACCTATCCTGGCGCGTCGGCGCCGTTCGGCCTGGTCCAGGCCAGCCCGGTCGGTTCGCACTACGCCGGCTGGCGTTACGGTGACGAGAAGATTCGTGGCATCGGCCACTCCTTCCTGTCCGGCGCCGGTTGCTGGGAGCAGGGCGGGCAAGTCGTGGTACTGCCGGTCACCGGCAGCATCGGCCCCGGCGGTGACTTCGACACCAGCGACGCGAAGAACTTCGATTACCGCAAGTACGGTTCGCGCTATACCCTCGACGGCGGTGCCGGCGAGGCCGGTTATTACAAGGTCCGGCTGACCGACTACGGCGGCATCGACGTCGAGGCCACCGCGCTCACCCGCGCCGCGGCCGAGCGCTACACCTTTCCTGTCGATGCGAAGACCGGGCACGTACTGGTCGATGTCAGCCAGGCCAACGAGAAGCACCGTGTGATCGGCAGCGAAGTGCGCGTGGTCGGCGACCGCGCGGTCGAAGGCAAGATCACCACGCTCAGCTTCTGCGGCGGGCACGAATACGCCACTTGGTTCCGCATCGAATTCGACCGCCCGTTCAAGGCTTTCGGCGTCTGGGGCCAGGCCGGCGGCACGCCGGGCGCACGTTTCAGCATGGAAAGCGAATACGAGCCGTTCAATGGCGCGTGGCTGAGCTTCGACCTGGCGAAGGGGCGCAGCGTCACCGCGACCACCGCAATCTCGCACGTCGACGCCGAGGGCGCGCGCGTCAACCTGCGCGCCGAAGGCATGAAGGACGGCAGGCTGAAGTCCTTCGATGCCATGCGGAAGTCCGCGCAACAGGCGTGGCGCGACGAATTGTCGAAGGTGCGCATCGAGGGCGGCAGCCACGACGACCGTGCCGTGTTCTACACCGCGCTGTACCACGCGCTGCTGCAACCGCTGACCGGCAGCGACGCCGACGGCCGCTATCGCGGCTATGACGATGCCATCCATGTCGCCGACGGCTGGACGTATTACGAGTTCTTCTCGCTGTGGGATACCTACCGTTCGCAGAACCAGTTGCTGGCATTGATCGAACCGCAGCGCGCACGCGATATCGGACGCTCGCTGCTGGCGATCGACGCGCAGGGCGGCTGGCTGCCGCGCTGGGGCTACGCGAATTTCGACACCAACACGATGACCGGCGACCCGGTCACGCCGTTCCTGGTCGACTTGTGGCGATACGGCGCGCTGAAGGGCCTGGAAGGCGAGTCGTGGAAGGCGCTGCGCAAGAACGCCTGGGGCGTACCGCCACTGCAGTCGCGCTCCGAGGGGCGTGCCGGCAATGTCAACTATCTCAAGAACGGTTTCGTGTTCTTCGACCGTACCTTCCCGGCCAAGGGCATGGACGTGGACCCGCAGAACGGCGGTTCGGCGACGCTGGAATATGCCTTGTCCGACTGCTCGCTGTCGCTGATGGCCGATGCCCTCGGCGAGAGGGCGGACGCCGCGGAACTGCGCGCGCGCGGCGGCAATTGGCGCAAGCTGTGGGATGCGCAACTGGCCGAGAAGGAGTCCGGCTTCACCGGCTTCCCGCGCCCGCGCATCGAAGGCGGCGACTGGTTCACGCCGCCGACCGGCACCTACAGCCCGCGTTCGCATTACGGCTTCCACGAAGGGACGGCATGGCAGTACCAGTGGCTGGTGCCGCAGGACGTACCCGGGCTGGCGCTGGCGATGGGCGGCCGCGAGGAAATGGCGAAGCGCCTCGATGCCTTTTTCGCCTACGACGAACTGCTGGCCGATCCGCAGAACGCCCCGCGCAAGGCCTGGGTCGGCGGCGCCTATTCGTACTATGGCCAGTATCGCTACAACCCCAACAACGAACCGACCATGCACGTGCCCACGCTGTACAGTCTGGTTGGCCAGCCATGGAAGACCGCGACCGTGCTGTCCGCGGTGCAGACTTTGTTCACCAATGCGCCGAACGGCGTCACCGGCAACGACGACCTCGGCACCATGTCTGCCTTCTACCTGTTCGGCGCTATGGGGTTTTCGCCGCTGATGCCCGGCAGCGGCCAGCTGCTGCTGCACCCGCCGCGTTTCAACCGCGTCGAAGTCGCCCTGGCCGAAGGCAAAAAGCTGGTGGTCGAAGCCGATGGCGCGAACGCACCGCGCCCACGCTACATCCGCGGAGTCAGTTTCGATGGCCGGCCGCAAACCGCGGTCTGGATCGATGTCGACCGGCTTGAGCGCGGCGGCACACTGAAGTACCAGTTGACCGACGCCCCGGACGTTTCCGGCTGGGGCACACGCGTGGAAGATGCGCCGCCGGCGGCCTGTCCTGCCGATTGAGCCTGGCGGGTTCACGGCAATGATGGCGTGCCGCTGAACCGCGGGTACTGGAAGCTGGCCGCGGTGTTGGCGCCGTCGTTTCCGGCACGGCCACCGTGAAATCCGGCCGTTGCCATCTCGGTCATCGTCCAGGCGACTCTCCCGCTTCACCGATGCACTCCGTCATGCCGTGGTGACAGTCGCGACTCCTCCGTGCAGTCATGCGGTTCTGTCGCAACGACACCGGCAAATTCAAATTCAGCTTGCAGACAAGCGTTGGCGGATGTACGTTAATGAATGAACCGGTTTGGTTCAGGATTCAAGCGGGGCGTGGGGGCACAGCGCTTCGTTGCATCAGAGTCGGGGGGCTTCCGTCTTTCACAGAAACTGCGCTGGCAACAGGCAGCACTTCGGTGACGGCAGATCGGGTGGAAGCCGCAAGACACTTCGCCGCCATTAGAAGTTGCGCGTGTTTGTCAGGTTGTGGGGGGTGAACCTGGCGGCGGAGTGGTCAAGGATTCGAGTAGGGCAAGTACGGATGCCCTGCATGCTTGTCCAGCACATGGAATGAAGGGGGGACAATCACGCTTGCGAATGCGCACATCTGGCGACGACGGAGTCGATCCGTGACGCGCAGGCCGCTTGGCATACGCCAGGCTTGCCTGGTGCCAGGTGCGATTGATCGCGGCATTCAAGAACACGCATATCCGTCGTGCCATAACCGGACCGACTGAGGATTGCCGGGTGTTTCGCTGGCCCACGCAAGTCGTGGCACGCGGCGGCTCCGGCGAAATCAGCGTCGTCAATGGCATCGACAGCAGACCGACGGTAATCGACGCCGCAGCCTATTGCGCCGTCCTGACGACCGCTGCACCGACGTCCCGCTTTCCCGCGGCAAACCAGCCTTGTGCCGCGTCGAATTGGTCGCTCCATTCAACACCGGAAGAGCATTTACTGGGAGACATCGCATGGCCAAGCAAAGCAGTCAGAAATTCATCGCACGCAACCGTGCGCCGCGCGTGCAGATCGAATACGACGTCGAGGTTTATGGCGCACAGAAGAAGGTCCAGGTGCCCTTCGTGATGGGCGTGATGTCGGATCTTTCCGGCGCCAATGCCGGCGAACTGCCGTCGGTCGAGGAGCGCAAGGCGCTCGAAATCGACGTCGACAATTTCGACAGCCGCCTGCAGTCGATGAAGCCCAGGGTCACCTTCGCAGTGCCGAATACCCTGACGGGCGAGGGCAATCTCGCCGTGGACATCACGTTTGAAAGCATGGACGACTTTTCACCAACTGCGGTGGCCAGGAAGGTGGGGGCGGTGGCCAAGCTGCTCGAGGCGCGCACACAGCTCGCCAATCTCGACACCTACATGGACGGCAAGGCTGGTGCAGAGAACCTGATCGCGCAGGCGTTGAAGGATCCGGCACTGTTGCAGTCTCTGGTATCGGCGCCCAAGCCCGCCGACGACACCAACAAAGACGGGGAGTAAGCAAGCATGGCAACCGAAAAACTCGCCGAACAGGGCGGTGCCGTACAGACTCTGGATGCCGGCGATTTTGCCGCGCTGCTGAACAAGGAATTCAAGCCCAAGAGCGACCGCGCGAAGGAAGAGGTGGAATCGGCGGTCCGCACGCTGGCCGAGCAGGTACTGAACAAGTCCGACATCGTTTCCGACGACGTCGCGCAGACCATCAATGCCTACATCGCGGAGATCGATCGCAAGCTCAGCGAGCAGATCAACCTGATCATGCACCACGCCGACTTCCAGAAGCTGGAAAGCGCATGGCGCGGCCTGCATCATCTGGTCAACAACACCGAGACGGATCAGCAGCTGAAGATCCGCGTGATGAACATCTCCAAGAAGGAGCTGGCCAAGACCCTGAAGCGCTACAAGGGCACGGCCTGGGACCAGAGCCCGATCTTCAAGAAGCTGTACGAAGAGGAATACGGCCAGTTGGGCGGCGAGCCCTACGGCTGCCTGGTCGGCGACTACTACTTCGACCACAGCCCGCCCGATGTCGAACTGCTTACCGGCATCGCGCAGGTCGCGGCTGCCGCGCATGCGCCGTTCATCTCGGCTGCGGGCTCCACCCTGATGGGCATGGACAGCTGGAACGAGTTGGCCAACCCGCGCGACCTGGCCAAGGTGTTCTCCACGCCGGACTACGCCGCCTGGCGTTCGCTGCGCGAGTCGGACGATGCCAAGTACATCGGCCTGACCATGCCGCGCACGCTGGCCCGGCTGCCTTATGGTGCGGCGACGGATCCGGTGGAGGAGTTCAATTTCGAGGAAGACACCGCCGGCGCGGATTCGTCCAAGTACACCTGGCAGAACGCCGCTTACGCGATGGCGGTGAACATCAACCGCTCGTTCAAGATGTACGGCTGGTGCTCACGGATTCGCGGCATCGAGTCCGGTGGCGCGGTGGAGGGTCTGCCGGCGCATACCTTCCCGACCGACGACGGCGGCGTGGACATGAAGTGCCCCACCGAGATCGCGATCACCGACCGCCGCTCGGCCGAGCTGGACAAGATGGGCATGATGCCGCTGGTGCACCGCAAGAACTCGGACATGGCGGCCTTCATCAGCGCGCAGTCGCTGGCCAAGCCGGAGGAGTACGACGATCCGGACGCCACCGCCAACGCGGCCCTCGGTGCGCGTCTGCCGTACATGTTCGCGTGCTGCCGTTTCGCGCATTACCTGAAGTGCATCGTGCGCGACAAGATCGGTTCGTTCAAGGACCGTGATGCGATGGAGCGCTGGCTGGCGTCGTGGATCAACCAGTACGTCGACGGCGACCCCGCCAACTCCAGCGAGGAGACCAAGGCACGCAAGCCGCTGTCCGCGGCGGAAGTGGTGGTGGAAGAGGTGGAAGGGGCACCGGGGTATTACACGTCGAAGTTTTTCCTCAAGCCGCATTACCAGCTGGAAGGTTTGACTGTTTCCTTGAGGCTCGTGTCTCGTTTGCCGTCGGCTGCCAAGAGCTGATCCGGTCAGGATGTTCTTGGTTTCAAAGTAGGTTGCAACACCCGTTATTGCCTGGCAGGTCCGCAAGACATGCGGGCCGTCCGGCTCAACTGATCCCAATAGACAAGGAGAATTCTCATGGCATTAGACATGCACCTGAAACTGGAAGGCGGCAGCGTCACTTTCGCTGGCGAGTCCAAGCATGAAAAGCACAAGGATCAGATCCAGCTTCTGGCCTGGTCGTGGGGCCTGTCGCAGAGCGGTTCGTTCGGCCATGGCACCGGCGGCGGCGCCGGCAAGGCGAACGTGCAGGACATCAGCTTCACCAAGTACATCGACAAGAGCTCCACGGCTTTCATCAAGGCGCTCGTGACCGGTGCGCACATCACCACCGTAACCTTGTTCATTTCGAAGGCCGGCGGCAAGCAGGAAGATTACTTCACCATCAAGCTCACCAGCGCGATGGTCACCAGCTATTCCACGGGCGGCTCCGGCGGCGAAGACATGCTCACCGAGAACGTGTCGCTCAGCTTCGCGAAGTTCGACATCGAATACTTCAAGCAGGACGACAAGGGTGCCGTGGCTTCGGCGGGCACCGTTGGCTACAGCGTCGAGGAAGTCAAGGCCAGCTGATCCGGCCCTGCGCTGTATCCGATTGAGGCCTGGTTTTCAGGGGATCTCTGCGCAAGTGGGTCCAGCAGTGACATCACGCATGGGTTCGATCCGGCGTGGCGTTGCGCGCCCGGCTGCTTGTCCAGAGGTCACCTCGGTCCGGGTATCTCCTCACGGGGCATGTCGACGACGTGACCCATGGCTGGCCTCCGAGAGATGAAATGACACCCGAGAGCAAACTCAAAGAAGGCCGACCGGACGAGGCGCTGCAGCTGCTTGCAGCCGAAGTGCGCAGCAACCCGGCGGATGCCAAGCGTCGGGTTTTTTTATTCCAGTTGCTGGCTCTGCTTGGACAGTGGGAGCGGGCACAGAACCAATTGAACGTCAGCGGCGAACTGGAGCCTCTCAATGCCATGCTGGTCGGTGCCTATACCGAGGCGTTGAAGGGCGAGCAGGTGCGCGCCGACGTCTTTGCCGGGAAACGCCTGCCGGTGGTCATCGGCGAACCGGAGCAGTGGATGGCGTTGTTGCTGCAGGCGCTGAAGCTGACCGCGGAGGGGCGCCACGAACAGGCCGCCGATTTGCGCGGGCAAGCCTTCGAACAGGCTCCCGCCGTGAGCGGAAGCATCGACGGCGCGCCGTTCGAGTGGGTCGCGGATGCCGATCCCCGGCTGGGGCCGTGTCTGGAAATCGT
The DNA here is from genome assembly GCF_018599185.1 of Rhodanobacter sp. LX-99. Classification (NCBI taxonomy): domain Bacteria; kingdom Pseudomonadati; phylum Pseudomonadota; class Gammaproteobacteria; order Lysobacterales; family Rhodanobacteraceae; genus Rhodanobacter; species Rhodanobacter sp. LX-99. The sequence continues at coordinate 53,345 of NZ_JAHFVL010000002.1, forward strand.
CGTCAACGGCGGCTATTCCTGGGTACCGTTCTCGCGTTTGCGGGAACTGAAATTCGAGGCGCCGACCGATCTGCGCGACAAGATCTGGGTGCCCGCGGAAGTGACGTGGACCAACGGCGGCAAGGCGATCGGGTTCATTCCCGGACGCTATCCGGGCTCCGAGCGGGCCGACGACAACGACCTCGTACTGGCGCGCAAGACGGAATGGATCGATGCCGGTGCGGATCTTCAGGTGGGCCTGGGCCAGCGGATGCTGGCGACCGACACGGACGACTACGCGTTGCTCGATGCCAGGCTGATCACGTTCGACACCCACTGACCGGAGCGTGAGCGTGCCATGGCTGAATTGACCACCCAGGAGAGACTTCAGCCTTCGCTGCTCGATCGACTCACCGACGACGAGCCGGGCAAGCTGGAGGAGAGCCGCGATAAGCGCGTGATCTCGGCGACGCGGCTGCGCGATTGCGTCACGCGCGACATTTCGTGGCTGTTGAATTGCGTGAATCTGAGCGCGGACGCCGATCTGGGCGATTATCCGGAAGTCTCCTGCTCGGTACTCAATTTCGGTATTCCCGACCTCACCGGGGTGGCCTTGTCGGGTATCAATTCGGACATCCTGCAGCGGCAGGTGAGGGATGCGATTCTCGCCTTTGAACCGCGGCTCACCGCCAATACGCTGCGGGTCACGGCAACCGCGAAATCCGCGCGGATGGATCGGCAGGCGCTGATGTTCAACATCGAGTCGGAGATGTGGGCCCAGCCGATTCCGCTGAATCTCTACCTGAAGACCGAGGTCGACCTGGAGACCGGCAGTTTCAAGGTTTCGGAGGGCTTCGGCTGATCGTCCATGGACCCACGCCTGCTGCGCTATTACAACCGGGAACTGCAACACGTCCGCGAGATGGGCGGCGAGTTTGCGCGCGAGTACCCGAAGATTGCCGGGCGACTCGGGCTGGAAGGCTTCGAGTGCGCCGACCCCTACGTGGAGCGGTTGCTGGAAGGGTTCGCCTTCCTCGCGGCCCGCGTGCAACTCAAGCTGGACGCGCAGTTCCCGGTGTTCACCCAGCACCTGCTGGAAATGATCTATCCCCATTACCTGGCGCCGGTGCCTTCGATGGCGGTGGTGCAGATGCAGCCGGACCTGAAGGAAAGCGGCCTGCTGGCCGGCCACGTCGTGGAGCGCCATACGGCATTGCGCAGCCTGATCGGCAAGGACGACCGCACGGCCTGTGAATACCGCACGGCCCATGACGTCACGCTGTGGCCGCTGGAGCTCACCGACGCGAAGTATCTTGAAACGCCCGCCGCGATAGCGGCCGCAGGCGTGACCTTGCCGGCGGGCAAGCCGGTGCGTGCCGGCCTGCGGTTGAAGTTCCGGGTGACCGCCGGCGCGCAGGCGAACATGCTGGCGCTGGACGACCTTCCGGTGTTCATCGCCGGCGCGGACGAGCTTCCCAAGCGCCTGTACGAGCAGCTGCTGGGCAACGCCACGGGTTTCATTGTGCGCACGCAGGGCGCCAGCGGCGAGATCAGCCGGCATTTCGACGCATCGAGCATCCGTCGCAAGGGCTTCGAGGAGAACGAGGCGCTGATTCCCTATAGCGGACGTTCGTTCAGCGGCTACCGGCTGCTGCAGGAATACTTCGCCTGCCCCGAGCGCTTCCTGTTTGCCGAATTCAGCGGCCTGAAATCCGTGCTGGCACGTTCGAAGGGCAACGAGTTCGAGATCGTGGTGCTGTTCGACCGCAGCGTGGCCAGCCTGCACAACGCAGTCGACGTGAACAACTTCCGGCTGTTCTGCACGCCGGCGATCAACCTGTTCCCGCGGCGTGCCGACCGCATCCACCTGCAGCAGGGCAAGGCGGAATACCACATCCTCGCCGACCGCACCCGGCCGATGGATTTCGAGGTCCACAGCATCGGCAACGTGGAGGGCTTCGGCGACAAGCAGGAGCCGGAGCAGCGCTTCCTGCCGTTCTACGGTTGCGACGAGCGCACCTGGCACAGCCAGCATTCGGCCTACTACACGATTCGTCGCGAGCCGCGCCTGATCTCGTCGCGGCAGAAGCGGCAGGGCGCGCGGTCCAGCTACATCGGCAACGAGATGTTCATCTCCCTGGTCGACTCCAGCGAGGCGCCTTACTCCACCCAACTGCGCCAGATCGGCATGATGCTGATGTGCACCAATCGCGACCTGCCGCTGCAGATGCCGGTGGGCAAGTCGAAGACCGATTTCACCCTGGAGACCGGTGCACCGGTGGAATCGATCCGCTGCGTCGCCGGCCCGACCAAGCCGCGTGCATCGGTGGCCACCGGCGAGACCGCGTGGCGGTTGCTCAGCCACCTGCAGCTGAACTACGTATCGCTGCTGGAGAACAACGCGGGCGAAGGCGCTGCGGCGCTGCGCGAGATGCTGACGCTGTACTGCGACGAGTTCGACTCCAGCGCGTTGCGCCAGGTCGAAGGCGTCAAGGCGGTCAGCTCGCAGCCCATCGTGCGGCGCGTCCCGGTACCCGGCCCGATCACCTTCGGCCGCGGCCTGGAAATCACCCTGACCTGCGACGACGGCGCATTCGAAGGCACCGGCGCCTTCCTGCTCGGCGCGGTGATGCAGCAGTTCTTTGCGCGTTACGTATCCATCAACTCCTTCACCGAAACCGTTCTGCGCACGCTGGAACGCAACGAGGTTGCCCGATGGCCCGCCAGGCTGGGAACACGGCAGACGCTGTAGCGCTGGAGATCGCGCTGCGCGACCACCCCGAGGCCTTCGAGTTCTTCGAAGCGGCCCGTCGGCTGGAGTGCGTGTATTCCGAACGTCCGCGGCTGGGCCATTCGGCCAAGGCCGCGGACGATTTCGTGCGGCTGTGCCAGACGCCGTCGCTGGCGTTCGCCCCAAAAACGGTCGACCGCTACCAGCCCGGCGGTGCCGGCCGGCCGGCGCGCCTGCATGGCCTGTTCTTCGGCTTGTTCGGGCCGAATGCGCCGCTGCCGCTGCACCTTACCGAGTACGCGATGGATCGCGAACTGAACGCCAAGGACACCACCTTCACCGCGTTCGCGAACATCTTCCATCACCGCATGATGAGCCTGTTCTACCGGGCGTGGGCCGACTCGCAGCCTACCGTGGAGCTGGACCGCCCGGCCGAGGATCATTTCCGTCTGTACATGGGCGCGCTGGTGGGTCTGGCCACGCCAGGTCTCGACAGCCGCGATGCGCTGCCCGACCAGTTCAAGCGTTTCTTTGCCGGCCGCCTGCTGCAGCAGACCCGCAATGCCGAGGGGCTGCGCGGGCTGCTCGAACGATTCTTCCGCATTCCGGTGGGTATCGTCGAATTCGTGGCCGAGTGGATGCGGCTGCCCGCGTCCTCCCATCTCCGACTCGGCGGATCGGGCGAGGTGGCGGCACTGGGGCTCACGGCGGTTGCCGGCGAGTACGTCTGGGGCAGCCAACAGCGTTTCCGCCTGCGGCTGGGGCCGCTGAGCCGGGCCGAGTTCAACAATTTCCTGCCCGGTGGCGAGGCGCTCAAACAGCTGATCGCCGCTGTCAAGACCTATGTGGGCGAGGAGAAAGCCTGGGACGTGCAACTGGTGCTGAAGAAAGCCGATGTGCCCACGACCCGCCTGGGCCAGAGCGGCCGCATGGGTCTGAGCACGTGGATGGGCCAGCCGCAGCGCGATGGCGATGCCGACGACGTGGTGCTGAAGCCGGTCGGCTAGGGCGCGGCAGCAGGGGCGGCGCGCGGCCCCGGATTTTGGAATGACTTTGCAACAAAAGACAGCTGGATCGACAACTACTGCATAAGGATCGAAGACCATGGCCGAGATCAGTCGCGGCGCCCTGTTTGGAAAGCTCAACAAGCTGGCTTTCCGGGGCATCGAAAGCGCTACCGTATTCTGCAAGCTGCGCGGCAATCCGTACGTGGAGCTGGTCCACTGGATTCACCAGATCCTGCAGCTGCAGGACTCCGACCTGCATCGCATCGTGAAGCAGTTCAACCTGAACCCGTCGAACCTGGCGCGCGACATCACCGATGCGCTGGACCGGCTGCCGCGCGGTTCCTCGTCGATCTCCGACCTTTCCAGCGACGTCGAGGAAGCGGTCGAGCGCGGCTGGGTGTTCGCCACCCTGATGTTCGGCGAGGCGCAGGTGCGCACCGGCTACCTGCTCGTCGGCTGCATGCGCACGCGCAACCTGCGCAATGCGCTGCTGCACATCTCGGCCGAGTTCGACAAGATCAAGCCCGAGGCGCTGGTGGAAAAATTCGCCGAGGTCGTCGCCGGTTCGCCGGAAGACGGGCAGCATGCGAACGACGGTTTCCGCATGGGCGGCGGCAGCGCGCCGGGCGAGGCCAGCGGCGCGATGTCGCCGGCGCAGATGGGCAAGCAGGAGGCATTGGCGCAGTTCACCATCGACCTCACCGAGCAGGCGCGCAGCGGCAAGATGGACCCGATCGTCGGCCGCGACGACGAGATCCGCCAGCTGGTCGACATCCTGATGCGCCGGCGCCAGAACAACCCGATGCTGGTCGGCGAAGCCGGCGTGGGCAAGACCGCGGTGATCGAGGGCTTCGCCATGCGCATCGCCATCGGCGACGTGCCGCCGCCGCTGAAGGACGTGCAGCTGCGCGTGCTCGACGTGGGCCTGCTGCAGGCCGGCGCCAGCATGAAGGGCGAGTTCGAGAACCGCCTGAAGCAGGTGATCGAGGAGGTGCAGTCCTCGACCCGGCCGATCATCCTGTTCATCGACGAGGCGCATACCCTGGTCGGCGCCGGCGGCGCGGCCGGCACCGGCGACGCGGCGAACCTGCTCAAGCCGGCGCTGGCGCGCGGCAACCTGCGCACCATCGGCGCCACCACCTGGGCCGAATACAAGAAACACATCGAGAAGGATCCGGCGCTGACCCGCCGCTTCCAGACCGTGCAGATCGACGAGCCCAGCGAGGAGAAGGCGATCCTGATGATGCGCGGCGTCGCCAGCGTGATGGAGAAGCACCACAAGGTGCAGATCCTCGACGAGGCGCTGGAGGCCGCGGTCAAGCTGTCGCACCGCTACATTCCCGCGCGGCAGCTGCCGGACAAGGCGGTGAGCCTGCTCGACACCGCCTGCGCGCGCGTGGCGATCAGCCAGCACGCGGTGCCGGCGGAAGTGGACGACACCCGCAAGCGCATCCAGGCGCTGGAAACCGAGCTGGGCATCATCGGCCGCGAGAAGAACGTCGGCGTCGAGGTGGCGGCGCGCGAGGAAGCGGCCAGCGAAAAGCTGGCGGCGCAGAAGGCGCGGCTGGAAACGCTGGAGGCGAACTGGATCACCGAGAAGGAGCTGGTCGAGAAGATTCTCGACATCCGCTCCAGGTTGCGCGGCAGCAACGCCCCGGTGGAAGGCACCGGCAGCGCGCTGGAGGAGTCGGCCAACAAGGAGGCGGCGGCGGAAGGCGTGGCCGCGCTCGAAGGGGCCGAACGTGCCGCGGCGCTGGAAGAGCTGAAGGGATTGCAGACGCAGCTGGCCGAGCTGCAGGGCGAGCACCCGCTGATCCTGGCGTCGGTGGACCAGCAGGCGGTGGGTTCGGTGGTCTCGGACTGGACCGGCATCCCGGTCGGGCGCATGGTCAAGAGCGAAGTCGAGACCGTGATGAACCTGGCCAAGCTGATGGGCGCCCGTGTGATCGGCCAGGACCACGCGATGGAGATGATCGCCAAGCGCATCCAGACCTCTCGCGCCGGCCTGGTCGATCCGAACAAGCCGATCGGCGTGTTCATGCTCGCCGGCACTTCAGGCGTGGGCAAGACCGAGACCGCGCTGGCGCTGGCCGAGGCGTTGTACGGCGGCGAGCAGAACATCATCACCATCAACATGAGCGAGTTCCAGGAGGCGCACACCGTCTCCACTTTGAAGGGCGCGCCTCCGGGCTACGTCGGCTACGGCGAGGGCGGCGTGCTCACCGAGGCGGTGCGCCGCAAGCCGTACTCGGTGGTGCTGCTGGACGAGGTGGAGAAGGCCCACCCGGACGTCCACGAGATCTTCTTCCAGGTGTTCGACAAGGGCGTGATGGAAGACGGCGAAGGCCGCTCGATCGACTTCAAGAACACCCTGATCCTGCTCACCACCAATGCCGGCACCGACATGATCGCCGGCCTGTGCAAGGACCCGGACCTGATGCCCGATCACGAGGGCATGGCCAAGGCCCTGCGCGAGCCGCTGCTGAAGATCTTCCCGCCGGCGCTGCTGGGTCGGCTGGTGACGATTCCGTATTACCCGCTCAGTCCGGAGATGCTTGGCAGGATCGTCAAGCTGCAGCTGAATCGCATCAAGAAACGCGTCGAGGCCCGCTACAAGATCCCGTTCGAATACGACGAGAACGTGGTGAAGCTGGTGGTCGAGCGCTGCACCGAGACCGAATCGGGCGGCCGCATGATCGATGCGATCCTGACCAACTCGATGCTGCCCGACATCTCGCGCGCATTCCTGACCAGGATGATGGACGGGGACCAGGTCGCGAAGGTGCAGGTATGCGTCGAGGATGGGAATTTTTCCTACGGGTTCGGTTGAGACTCGGCCGAGCTGCGGATTTCCGCTCACTGTTGCCGGGCATTCGGCTGGCACATGCCCTGCCCAAGGTGAGATCTCCAGTGGGGTGCAGGCTGGCAATGCGGCACGACCTCGGGCGATGCGCGCTGGCAGGCTCGATGCGGTGAGCGCATTCCGCCGGCATGCCGGCCGAAGAAGGTTCTCGAGTTTCGTTTCGATCTGGATCCGGATAACCACGTCAGGGGGGAATGAGCATGAACGAGCTGGCAGCCAAGTTCGCGGCACGTGCGGCGGCATCGGCGATGAGCACCAAGCGCTACCGGCACATCTGGACGCAGGAGCAGGGGGGCGTCACTTATGGCGATGGCGTCAGCACATGGCCGGCGGTGTACGAACTGTCGACTTCCGCCACATCCACGGCACTGACGGTCAAGGTACTGATAGGCGCGACCGACGGGGGCGGCGGTTTTACGGCCGAGGTGGCAACCCGCTGGTCCATGGCGATCAAACGCGTATGGAGCGACAAGGCGGCGGTGTCAATCAATGAGACGACCGGCGGCACCTTGAAAACCCATACCAGAAGGATTCTTTTCGAGATTTCCTGGAACGATGCCAACGCCGAGTATTCGGTGCAGTGCCGGCCGACGCCCGGCATGACGGGGTTGATCGCATCCATCGATAGCGGGGCGGACAATGCCGCCCGGCGCCTTCACGTGGAGGCGCTGGGCGTGCCGAGCGTCAAGGCTGCGGATTACGACATTGCATGGCCGCTTTGGAGAAAGACCGCGCTGCTGCGGGACGTGGATCGTGACGCCGTATTCCACGGCACGCCCAACATGCTCGAATGGGGCGCCGACGACAGCGAAGCAGTGCCGCACGAGTTCGGCCACACGATCGGTCTTCCGGACGAATATCTGACGACCCGGTACAACGGCGTGGCGGTCGACGCCGCTATCTACAATCAGCAGCCGTTCGGCACGAAAAGCATCATGAACAATACGGTGTCGAGCCGTGGATCCACGCTGTATCCGCGGCACTTCAGCCTGATCGCCACCGATTTCAGGGATTTGATGAGCACGCTCGTCAAGCCGGGGGGCACGTTTGGCGTGCCGACGGTGGGAATGTTGTAAGGCGCAAGAAAATCGAAGAACCGTGGCCGGATCGCTCGCCAGGCATGGCTTGATTCGAGTAGTCGACGGCTGAGGGGCCGGGACTGCGCGCATCCCTGCGCTGTCCGGCAGGGGTTGAGCACACAATCGATCGAGGAGCGATGCATGCCATCCAAACCACTAAGCATGGGCGAGTTCAAGGCCATGGGCGAGCTGGCGCGTGCACGCCAGCAACTTGTCGTCAACATGTTCGGCGGCACCAAGCTGAAGTTCGGCACCAGCAGCCAGCTGTCCACGGCCAAGCAGATGTTGTCCACGGGCAAGAAGATCGTCTCGTCGGGCAACAAGCTGGGGAAGGGCGGCAAGGCCGCCAGCACGGTGGCAAGCGTGCCGGGCATGAAGGAGGCGGTGCAGGATTTCATCGTCGAATGTGCCGACGTGGACAACATCCACGAGGTGATCGCGGCGATTACCGGCGAGGTGCTGGCGAACCTGGTGCACGAGATCACCCCGATCCTCGGGGTGGTGACCAGCGGCGTGAAGCTGGTCAAGGCCGGCAAGGCCGTGGCCGAGGACGGCTATCACCTGTACAAGAGCGACGACTACAAGGCGGGTTTCCGCCTGGGCGATCCCAGCGCGGCGGCCGAGGCGATCCAGATCATCATCAAGCGCGATCTTGCCAGGCACTCCGTGCAGCTGGGGCAGCAGACGCTTGCCACCGGCGCCAAGATCGGCGGACTTTTCGCGGATTTCGGCACGGCCACCACGGCGGGTATCGGGGTTGCCAATTCACTGGCCAGCCTGGGCCTTCTGCTCTACGGGTTGGGCCTGGACATCAAGGACATGCGCGCCGGCAACAAGCGGCTGGCGGCACCCAGTACGCTGAATCTCACGGTGTTCAACGAGTGCCCGATCCTTGGCTGCTACCTGCTGACGTGTGCCGATACGTCGGCGGTGGCCAACATGTTCATCGCCGACATCGGTTTGCCGGGCTGGATGGACAAGGTCGAGCTGATGAAGAAGAAACAGATGGACCCCATGCTGAAGATCGCCACCAAGAACATCAGCAGTTCGCGGCTGCAACTGGAGGGGCTGGGCAGCGACAAGGGAACGCACACCAAGAAGGGCTTCTTCGCGGGAATCAAGAGCAAGGCGATGAAGCAGATCGGGCTGAGCTGAGGTAATCCCACGTCGCGCCTGGCCGCACACCGTCGAACGAACCATCGAGCCGTTGTCTCAGGCTCATCCACAGCAGGAGATCCCATATGCCCCCGGCAGCGAGAATCACCGATATGCATGTCTGCCCGATGGTGACGGGCGTGGTGCCGCACGTGGGTGGTCCGATCCTGCCGCCGGGCGCCGTTACGGTGCTGATCGGCGGTTTGCCGGCGGCGCGGGTCGGCGACATGGCAACCTGCGTGGGGCCGCCCGATGTCATCGCGATGGGCTCGTTCAAGGTGCTCATCAACAAGATGCCTGCGGCGCGCATGGGCGATTTGACGGCGCATGGCGGAAGCATCGTGCTGGGTTGTCCCACGGTACTGATCAGCTGAGTGACGGCATGCGCGCCAGCGATGGCGTGGGGAAGACTTCGCGCGACACTGATCCCGACGGCAAGGAGGACGGTGATGAGGGCAACTGGAAGGCCGATCATGAATGACCCGCGGATGCCGGGATGAGGCGGGCGTCGGCCAGCCGGGCGGGGCGCAAGCGGCATGCGGCGGATGTCGATCATGGCGTGGTCGCCATGCTGCGCCAGGCGGTCGAGGTGCATCGGATCGGGCAACTGGATGCCGCGGAGGCGTTCTACCGCAGGGCGCTGCAGATGCAGGCCGGGCAGCCCGACGCGCTGCATTTTCTCGGCGTGCTGTGCCACCAGCGCGGGCGCAGCGACGAAGGCATCCGGCTGATCCGGATGGCCTTGCGGGCCGCCCCGCTGCATGCCGACGCGCACAACAATCTCGGCAACATCCACAAGGAAACCGGCAAACTCGCCGAGGCCGAGGCCTGCTATCGCCAGGCGCTGGCATGCAATGGGCAGCATCACGATGCGTTGGGCAACCTGGCGCTGGTGCTGGAGGCGCAGCAGCGCTTCCAGGAAGCATTCCAGGCCTATGCCGAGCTGCTTGAACGGGCGCCACAACTCAGCCTCGCGCATTACCTGATGGGCATGTACCTGCGCAGGCATGTGAACGAAATCGAGGATCTGGAGCACGCCGTGGCCTGTTTCAGGAACGCGGTCCGCTGCGACGGCGGCAATGTGCGTGCTCTCGATGCGCTCGGTGTCACCCTTTACATGCTTGGCCGGCAGGAGGAGGCGATCGGGGCTTACCGTGACTGGCTCGGCCGCGAGCCGGACAATCCCGTGCCGCGGCACATGCTCGCCGCTTGCGGCGGCGAAGCGGCGCCGCCACGGGCGGACGATGCTTATGTGCGCGAGGTGTTCGACCGGTTCGCCGAAAGCTTCGACGAGCAGTTGCTGAAGAACCTGGACTATCGCGCGCCGCAGGTCCTGGTCGACGCATTGACTGGCGTTCTTGGGGTGGCCGAGGGCGCGCTGGACGTGCTCGACGCCGGTTGCGGCACCGGCCTGTGCGGTCCGTTGATCAGGCCGCATGCGCGTCGGCTGGATGGCGTGGACCTGTCCGGCGGCATGCTCGAAAAGGCCCGCCTGCGCGGCGGTTACGACGAGCTCGTGGCAGCCGAGCTGACCGCGTATCTGCAGGATCATCCGGAAACCTGGGACGTCGTGTTGTCCGCCGATACGCTGGTCTACTTCGGCGACCTGGCGGAGGTGCTTGCGGCGACCCACGCGGCACTGCGGGCTGGCGGTCGGGTGGCCTTCACGCTGGAGGCGATGGATGCCGACGAGGATCGTTCCGAACTGTCTTCCAGTGGCCGCTATCGGCATGCGCGTCGCTATGTCGAGCGCGTGCTGGATGCGGCCGGTTTCGTGGAGGTGAACATTGCCGCGTCCGCACTGCGCAAGGAAGTGGGCAAGCCGGTGGCCGGCTGGGTGGTGCTGGCGCGCAAGAGCCTGCCCGGGTGCGGATAGGCATGGAGGTGCGCCGGAGCCCGGGCCGTGCGGTGCGACGGGAGCGCCGGGGCCATGGCAGTGATGGGCTTGCCGGTATTGCGGCAGGGGGCGCTGCCATGGCAGCAGGTACTGCGCTTCGAAGGACCTCCCGCGCAAGGCGCGAATATGATAAACAGACGGGATTGCATGAGCGCTTTCGCGGGCTCGCTGGGGGAGATCGGATATGACGCATCGGATGACACTGAAGTCAGACCTCGGTGACAAACTGCTGCCTGCGAGCCTGTCGGGCAGCGAGCAGTTGGGGAAGCTTTTTTCCTACCAGTTGAAGCTGCTCAGCAAGGACAGCGAAGTCAAGCTTCTTCCCCTGCTCGGCAGTTCGATGACGGTGGCGTTCGAGTCGGACGGCTACAAGCGCCACTTCAACGGCATGGTTTCGGAAATTTCCCAGACCGGGTTCGAGAGCTACAAGGAAGAGCGTTACGCCGAGTACGCGGTGACGCTGGTGCCCAAGGCATGGCTGCTGCTGCACAAGGTGGATTGCCGCATCTACCTCAAGATGTCGGTGCCCGACATCGTCAAGACCGTGCTGTCCGAAATCGGCTATGGCGACGTCAAGCTGAGCCTCAGCGGAAACTACTCGCCGCGCGAATACTGCGTGCAGTACCGCGAGGATTACTTCAACTTCATCAGCCGCCTGATGGAGCAGGAAGGCATCTATTATTTCTTCCAGCACACCGACGGCGTGCACACCATGGTGCTGGCGGATTCGCTGGGCGCGCATGCCACCACCGGGGGGTATGAGGAACTGCCGTACCGGCCGCAATCGGCGGACAGCCGCGCGGCGCTGGAAGTCGCGATCACCGATTTCTCGTCGGCTCGCTCGGTGCAGACGACCAAGTATTCGCTGACCGACTACGACCCGCTGAAGCCGAAGACCTCGCTGCTGGGGACCGAGGCGATCAGCAATGCCGACGACAACCATCCGGTGCCCGGCCTCGAGTCGTTCGATTTTCCCGGCGACCACGAGACCGGCGATGCCGGCAAGCACTACGCGCAGGTTCGCCTCGAGGCGATCAACGTGCCCCAGTCGCAGGGCTCGGGTTCGACCAACGCCCCCGGCCTGCTGACCGGCGCGTTGTTCAAGCTGACGAAATTCCCGCGCGCCGAACTGAACCAGGAGTACCTGGTCACCGGCTCGACCGTGCACATCGAGAATGCCGCGCGCACCTCCGGGCAGCAGGGCGGCGAGTTGTTCTTCTGCAACTTTTCGGTGATCCGGAGCCGGCAGCCGTTCCGCACCCTGCCGACCGCCGTGAAGCCGATGATCGTGGGCCTGCAGACGGCCGTGGTGGCGGGCAGCGACAAGGCAGAAGACATCGCGGTGGACAAGTACGGGCGCATCCAGGTGACGTTCCACTGGAACAAGCCGGACAAGAAGAACGCGCACATTTCCTGCCCGGTCAGGGTGGCCTCGTCATGGGCCGGCAAGAACTGGGGCGCGGTGCACATCCCCAGGGTCGGCCAGGAAGTGGTGGTCAGCTTTCTGGAGGGCGACCCGGACCGGCCGCTGGTCATCGGCAGCGTCTACAACGCCGACAACATGCCGCCGTACGCGCTGCCCGACAACAAGACCCAGAGCGGCATCAAGAGCCGCAGCCACGAGGGCGGCGCCGCGGCGGATTTCAACGAGATCCGCTTCGAGGACAAGAAGGGCAGCGAGGAGCTGTTCCTGCACGCGCAGAAGGACATGCGCGAGGAAGTGGAGAACGACCACTTCGTGCAGATCGATCACGACGAGACGATCACGGTCAAGAACGACCAGACCGAGGAGGTCAAGCACGACCGCAAGACCAAGGTCGGCAACGACGACAAGCTCGACGTCACCCAGAACGGCACGACCACGATCGGGCAGAAATTCAAGCTCAGCGCCGGCACCGAGATCGAACTGGTCACCGGCGCCTCCAGCATCGTCATGAAAAGCGACGGAACGATCGAGATCAAGGGCGTCAACATCAAGGTTACCGGCAGCATGGGCGTGAAAGTCGAGGGCCAGGTCGAAGTCGGCATCAAGGCCGGCGCCACGATGGATATTGGTGCGGGGGCCTCGCTGAAGATGCATTCCGATGCCATGCTCGAGGTGGCGGGCGGCGCCATGGCGACCGTGAAGGGGCCCATGCTGACGCTCAAGGGCGACGGCATGGCGCAGTTGTCCGGCGGCCTGATCATGATTGGCTAACGGGAGGGGACGCAGATGTCAGGAATCGTGCAGGCGTCGATCCAGATGGAATTGTCCGAGCAGGCCAATGCCTTGCTGCGGTCGGAGATGACGGCGCCGGTTGCCGTTCGGGCCCTGGTCGATGCCGGCCAGGTGCAGGACGCCTTGAAGCTGATCGCCCGGATGTTGCCAAAGCGCTACGCCGTGGCATGGCTGTGCCAGTGCGCGCGCGACCAGGCGCTGAACCCCGAAGACAGGGCCGGTGCCTCGCTGGCGGAAAAATGGGTGCGCGAGCCGAACGAAAGCAATCGACGCGCAGCGTTCGAGTTCGCCAATGCCGGCGGCTACAAGTCGACCGGAGCGTGGCTGGCCGCCGCCGCCGGATGGTCCGGTGGCAGCATGGCGCCGGCCTCGCAGGAAACCCCGGTGCCGCCACCGGACCACTTGACTGCATGTGCGGTGGTGGCCGGGATCAACATGCTGGCCGCACTGGTGGCGGAGAAGTTCGAGGCCCGCCGCGTCGGATTCATCGAGCCGGCGATGACCCTGCTCAATGCGGGAGGTGCCGCTGCGGGCGGGGCCTGAGTTCGCCTGTTCCCGGCTCCTGCCGGCTTGCCCGTTGCGCGGATGGGCGATACGATTGTGAACGGCAGTTTGATCGCGCCCGACTGGCTCATCAGCCAATCTGTCGCGAGGTTCCGTTGCCCCGGGATGGGTGAGACCTGCGCAGCGCCAAGCGCGGCAGTCATCGGCGACAGGGGTTCCGGATCACGGATGCAGGAAGGAGTGGGATGCTCCGTCGCGGATGGGGGAGTCATCTGCACGTTCGACCAACTCCAGGGCAATGCACGCCGCTCGCGAACGATCAGCGAGGCTGGCTTTCCGCATACCCGGATACTGATTCATTGGAACGAGCGCGGGCGATCCATTCATCGCTGTCCTGATTGGCTGACAGTTGCAGGGGAAATACAAGCGTGCCGACGTCGCAGACTCTGATCCTTGCCGTTGCTGGTCGTCAGGCTGCCCAATTCGGCAGCCGCAGCAGCAGGACGTTCGAGGCCGCAGGCGGCAGCATCGGCCGTTCCGAGGATTGCGATTGGGTACTCAGCGCCTCCGGCGTCTCGCGTGTCCACGCGATGATCCGTTACCTCAACGGCATGTATTTCATCGAGGACCGCAGCACCAACGGCATGCTGCTGAACGACGCGCCGCTGATCAAGGGCGATCCCTCCGCGCTGAAAGACGGCGACCGGCTGCTGATCGATACCTTCGAGGTGGAGGTGCGCCTGCAGGATGCCGCGGGTGCGCTGGCCGCCCCGGACCCGCAGCCCACGGCTGCGTCGGCCGCAGCGGTGCTCGATCCGCTGGACTTCGGCCTGCTGGATCCCGCGCCGCGCGCGCCCGCCTACCCGCCGCCGACAGCGGGGATTCCGCTCGACGCGGAGCTGATTCCCGGCGCGATCGGCACGGCTTCCGCCGATGAGCTCGATCCGCTGAGCTTTCTCGGTCCGACCGACGCGTCGTCCGGTCTGCTGTCCGGCGCGACCACCGGCAACGCCAGCTCAGGCTGGAACCATTCGGCCAGCACGGAAGATTTCTTCCGCCCGCCCATGACGACCGGGCAGCGCCAGGCCAGCGTGAATGCGCTGCCGGAAAACTGGGACCTGACGATGGGCGATTTCTCGTCGCCGCCCAGTCCGCCGCCGCCCGCACCAGCGGCCCCGCCACCGGCTGCCGCCGCCGTGCATCCGCCGCATGCGCCGCCGGTGGCCTCGCTCGCCGAGACGACCGGCCCGACGGCGTTGCCGGCGGATGTGGACCAGATCTTCCGGGTGGTGGTCGATGGCGTGATGGACGTGCTGCGCGCGCGCGCCGAGATCAAGAACACGTTCCGCCTGCCGGTCACGATCATCCAGCGTTCCGAGAACAACCCGCTGAAATTCGCGCCGAATCCGGATGAGGCGCTGCAGAAGATCATGGCGCCGCCGAACGGCGCCTTCATGTCGGGCACGGCCGCGTTCGAGGATGCCTTCGACGATATCCGCTGCCACCAGATGGCGATGCTCGCCGGCGTGCGTGCCGCGTTCGAATCGCTTTTGGTGCATTTCAATCCGGATCGTTTCGAGCAGGAAACCGATGGCTCGAAGCGTTCGGCGTTTGCCGGCAAGGGCAAGTACTGGGACAAGTACCGCGAGCATTTCGACGGGCTGTCGCGGGATCCGGACGAATGCTTCCGCCGGTTGTTCGGCGACGAATTCGCACGGGCCTACGAGGAACAGTTGTCACGCCTGAAATCGGCGCGGAGAATGCAGCAGTCACATCGCTAGGCGCGCGGGGGCGCCGCAGCCGCGGGCTGGGGAACGGATCCAGGGGGTGTGTCGAAGGCCATGCCGTCGACACCGGAATACCCGGCAGCGCTGCCGGGGAAATCTCACAGGGGCAGGCGCGACGCATGACGGATAACAACAAAGTCGTCTGGAGCGAGGGACTTTTCCTTCGGCCCCAGCACCTGCAGCAGCAGGAGCGTTACCTCGAGCGTTTCGTGGAACTGCGCGCCGGCAGCCTGCGGCCCTACACCTGGGGCTTTTCCGAGCTGGAGCTGGAAGCCGACCTCTTGGCGATCGGCAAGCTGGGCATCAAACGCGCGCGCGGCGTGTTCCCCGACGGCACGCCGTTCGCGATGCCGGGCGATGATCCGTTGCCGCTGGCGCTGGAGGTCGATGGCAACTGGCGCGACCAGACCGTCTTCCTGACCCTGCCGTTGCGCTCGCCGGCACAGCCGGACAGTGGCCGGCCCGAAGCACCGGCCGAGAAACTGTTCCGCTTCCGCGTGCGCGAAACCGAGGTGCGGGACGCGTCCGGCAGCGTCGACGGGTTGACCGCGCTGGAAGTGGGCGGCCTCAACAGCCGCCTGCTGCCGCAGTCGCAGCCGCTGGAGGGACTGGCGCAGATCCCGCTGGCGCGGATCGTCGAGTGCCGTTCCGACCGGCGCGTGATCCTCGAAGACGCCTTCATGCCGACGGCGCTCAGTTGCCATGCCGTACCGCGGCTGACGACCTTCCTCACCGAACTGCTCGGCCTGCTGCACCAGCGTGGCGAAGCGCTGGCCAGCCGGGTGGCGGTGACCGACCGCGGCGGCGCCGCCGAGATCGCCGACTTCCTGTTGCTGCAGGTGGTGAACCGCTACCAGCCGCTGATCGCGCATCTGGCCGCGGCGCCGATCCTGCACCCGGAAGACTTCTACCGGGTGCTGACGGAGATGGCCGGCGAGCTGTCCACGTTCACCGCGCCCGGCAAGCGGCCGCCGGCGTTCCCGCCGTACCGGCACGAGGCGTTGTACGAAAGCTTCGAACCGCTGATCGTCGCGCTGCGCGGCAGCCTCAGCGCGGTGATGGAGCAGACCGCCATCCCGATCCCGCTGCAGCAGCGCAAGTTCGGCGTGTGGGTCGCGGTGGTGCCGGACCTCAGCCTGATCGACACCGCCGCGTTCGTGCTCGCGGCCAAGGCCGACCTGAAGTCCGAGGACCTGCGCCGGCAGTTGCCCGCGCAATCGAAGATCGGCCCGGTCGAGAAGATCCGCGACCTGGTGAACCTGCAGCTGCCCGGCATTCCGGTGTCGCCGATGCCGGTGGCGCCGCGGCAGATTCCGTACAACTCCGGCTATCTGTATTTCGAGTTCGACAAGAATTCGCCGATGTGGCGGGCCTTGAAGACGTCGGGCGGCATTGCCTTCCATTTCGGTGGCGAGTTCGCCGGTCTCGACCTGCAACTGTGGGCGATCAGAGGTTGAGCGCATGAGCAGCAACGGCCCCCATGACGACGATCCCCTGCGCGATGCCACGGTAGTCCGTCCGCGCGGAGCGCCGACGCCTCCCGCACCGGCACCGGTTCCGGCGACCCCGGCGCCTGCCGCATGGCCGGGCGCGGCGCCGGCGAGAGGGCCTGCGCCGCGTGCCGACGCGGCACCGCCGGCGGCGATCAGCGATTTCCTCGGTGGCGGACTGAACGCGCTGGTGCAGGCGGCGAGCCCGCTGCTGCTGCTGGCGGTGCAGCTGCGCAACAGCGTGTCGCAGCCGGATGCCACCCACTTGCGCGAGCAGGTGATTGCGCAGGTGCGCCAGTTCGAGAGCAACGCGCAGGCCGCCGGCGTTGCCGCGCAGACGATCACCGCGGCGCGCTACGTGCTGTGCTCGACGCTCGACGAATCGGTGATGAACACGCCGTGGGGTCAGCACAGCGGCTGGGCGGCGAAGACCCTGCTGGTGGTCTTCCACGGCGAGTCGTACGGCGGCGAGAAATTCTTCATCATCCTCGACCGGTTGTGCGCGGATTTTTCGCGGCACATCGACCTGATCGAACTGATGTACATCTGCCTCACGCTCGGCTTCGGCGGTCGCTACCAGATCGAGGCCGACGGCCGCGCCAAGCTGGCCGACATCCAGGAAGAACTGTACCGGCGCATCAAGTCGCAGCGGCCGCCCGCGGCGGAAGAGCTGGCGCCGCACTGGAAGGGCCTCGAAGACCGGCGCAACCCGCTGGTGCGCTACGTGCCGCTGTGGGTGATCGTGGCCGCCGGCGCCTGCCTGCTGCTCGGTGCCTTCCTGTACTTCTATACGCGGCTGAACGAGTTGTCGTCGCCGGTCAGCGCGCAGGTCGCGCAGATCGGCCTGCGCGGCGCGGTGCCGCCAGGCGAAGGGCCGAAGCCCGCGCCGGCCATCGCGCGCAAGAGCCTGAAGCAGTTGCTGGCGCCGCAGGAACAGGCCGGTGCGCTGACCGTCGACGAGAAGCCGGACGGCTCCGCGCTGGTGCGGCTCAACGCGGCCGCGATGTTCGCCTCGGGCGGCACCGAGGTCGCTGCCAGGCAGATTCCGATGCTGCATGCGATCACCGCGGCGCTGAACCAGGTGCCGGGGCGGGTGATCGTGGTCGGCCACACCGACGACCAGCCGGTGCATTCGTTGCGCTTCAAGGACAACTACGCGCTGTCGGCGGAACGCGCGCGCTCGGTGCTGCAGATTCTCGGCGACGGCATCGACAACGCCGGGCGGCTGGAATCCAGCGGCGCCGGCTCGTCGCAGCCGATCGCGTTGCCGGCCGATCTTCCGGTCAATCGCGCGCGCAACCGCCGCGTCGAAATCCTTTACAGCCCGGAGGACTGAACATCGTGGGCAAGCTTCTTGCGCTGTTCAAATCCCGCCTGTTCATCACCCTCGTCGGCCTGTTGCTGCTGTCGCTGCTGATCTGGTTCGGCGGTCCCTATCTCGGCTTCGGCGAATCGCAACCGCTGGCCAGCCCGATCGTGCGATTGCTGGTGATCATCGTGATCGTGGTGATCTGGGCGGTATGGCTGCAGGTCCAGCAGATGCGCGTGCGCGGCAAGGCCAGGCAGATGGCCAGCGACCTGAGCGATCAGGGCGCACCGACCGGCGGCGGCGAGCGCGACGAACGTTCCGCCAACGAGCGCGCGCAACTGCAGGGCCGTTTCCAGGAAGCGGTCGAGACGCTGCGCAAGAACCGCAGCGGCGGCACCAACCTGTACGCGTTGCCGTGGTACGTGGTGATCGGGCCGCCGGGTTCCGGCAAGAGCACGCTGCTGCAGAACTCGGGCCTCAATTTCCCGCTGTCGAACAAGTTCGGCAAGGAAGCGATCCGCGGCGTCGGCGGCACCCGCAACTGCGACTGGTGGTTCACCGACGAGGCCGTGTTCCTCGACACCGCCGGCCGCTACACCACGCAGGATTCCGACCGCGGCGCCGATGCCTCGGCCTGGGAGGAATTCCTCAACCTGCTGCGCAAGTACCGCAAGCGCCGCCCGATCAACGGCGTGATCGTGGCGATGAGCCTGTCGGACCTGCTGACGCTGGACGCCAACGGCCGCCAGCAGCACATCCTGGCGGTTCGCCAGCGTCTGGACGAGCTGGCCAAGCACCTGCGCATCGGCGTGCCGGCCTACCTGGTGTTCACCAAGTGCGACCTGGTTGCCGGCTTCACCGAGTTCTTCGACGACCTCAACCCGGAATTGCGCAGCCAGGTCTGGGGCATGTCGTTCCCGGTCGGCAAGACCATGGACGGCACCGCCGCGAAGCAGTTCCTCGACGAATTCAACCTGCTGCTGGACCGGCTCAACACGCGCATCCTCGACCGCCTGCACGGCGAGCGCGACCGTACCCGGCGTGCGGCGATCCTGTCGTTCCCGCAGCAGCTCGGCGCCTTGCGCGAGATCACCCGGCAGTTCGTCGAAGGCGTGTTCACCGGCCACCAGTACGGCTCGCCGCTGCTGTTGCGCGGCGCCTATTTCACCTCGGGCACGCAGGAAGGCACGCCGATCGATCGCATGATGGGCGCGGTGGCGCGCACGTTCGGCCTGGATGCGTCGCGCCTGCATGTGCCCGGCGCGCAGAGCCGCACGTTCTTCGTCGAGCGCCTGCTCAAGGACGTGCTGTTCAAGGAGTCGGGTTTCGCCGGTACCGATCCGAAGCTGGAGCGCCAGAAAATCCTGCTGCAGGCGGCGTCCTACGTCGGCGTGCTGCTGGTGTGTGCGTTGCTGGTCTTCGGGCTTGCCAGCAGCTACCGGCGCAACGGCGGTTACCTGACCCAGGTGCAGGCCGCGCTGCAGAAATACCCGGCGCAGAGCGACCTGTCGCTGGCGCCGAACCAGCAGGCGTACTTCGCGATGGTGCTGGAGCGGCTGGAGTCGCTGTCCGGCGCGGTGGATGTCGCCGACCAGCACAAGGGCGACGTGCCGCTGTCGATGCGCTTCGGCCTGTATCAGGGCAACGCGGTCGGCGACGAGGTGCGCGACGCGTACTTCCGCGAACTCAACGGCCTGCTGCTGCCGGGCGTGGCGTCGCAGTTCCGCGCGGGTCTGGCGGCGAACGCCGCGGACCCGCAGATGCTGTACTACTACCTCAAGGGCTACCTGATGCTGGGCGAGCCCAGGCATCTCGACCACGACCAGATCGTGGCCCTGGCCGGCATCGAGTGGCGCCGCCTGTTCCCCGGCGATCCGGTCCTGCAGAAGGCGCTGACCAAGCACTTCGACGCCCTGGTCGGGCATGAGGGGCGCCTGCGCGCGCTGAGCCTGGACAACAACCTGGTGGAGCAGGCGCGAAATACGCTGCGTACCGCGGATCTGCCGACCCTGATCTACGGCAACATCAAGCTGACCGCGGACAACGGCGCCTACCTGCCGTTGCGGCTGGACAAGGAACTGGGCCTGCTCGGCAACGTGTACCGGCGCAAGAGCGGTGCAGCGCTGTCCGATCCGCTGCCGGCCCTGTTCACCCAGCCGGTATTCAAGGACGAAGTCGACAAGGGCATCGAGCAGGCGGTGACGCAGTTCGCCGCGGACGACTGGGTGTTCGGCGCCAGCAAGATCGACTCGCTGCAGAAGGCGCGTCTGGCGCAGCAGGTGCTGGCGCTGTACGAGCAGGATTACATCAAGGCCTGGGACGGCATCCTGGCCGACCTGGAACTGCAGCCGATCGGCAACATCCAGGATGCCAGCACGATCGCGGCCAAGCTGGCCGGGCCCAATTCGCCGATGAAGCTGTTGCTGAAGGTGGTGCGCGACAACACCAACGACCTGATGCGCGCGCCGCCCGCCGATGCCGCGGACAAGGCCGAGGACGTGGCCAGGCAGCTGGCGCAGAAGAAGGCCACGCAGACCGCGCTGGCCCGCGCGCTGGCCCAGGCCGGCGCCGGCGCCGGTGCGTCGGGTGCGGATGCGGCGGCCGAGAAGCCGGGGCAGGCGATCAGCGACCACTTCGAGCAGATCAACAAGCTCAGCGAGGGCGGCCCGGGCGCGGCGCCGATCGACCAGACCTTGCGGGTGCTCGACGATCTCAGCAAGACCCTGCTGACCATGGGCGATTTCAGTTCCGCCGCGGGGCAGCCGAATCCGCAACTGCTGATGGCGCAGCAGGCGGCCACGCAGTTGCCGGCGCCGGCCTCCGGCTGGTTCGCCGCGCTGACCGGCAAGAGCCAGGCGCTGGTGGCCAGCGGCACCAAGGGGGCGCTGGACGATCAGTACCAGCAGGCGGTCGCGAAGGATTGCGCCGACTTCACCCGCGGCCGCTACCCGTTCTCGCCGTCCAGCAACAACGACATCCCGCTGCAGAACTTCGGCGAGATGTTCGGCTACGGCGGCCGCTTCGACAGCTTTTACAACCAGACGGTCGGCAAGCTGATCGATGCCAGCGGCCGCAACTGGCAATGGAAGACCGGGCCCGGCGCGGTCAGCGGCTCGGCCGGCATGCTGGCGCAGCTGCAGGGTGCCGACCGGATCAAGCAGATGTTCTTCCGCAGCGGCAACATGCCCGAGGTCGATTTCACCTTGCTCACGCCGGTGCTCGACGCCGGCATCGGCAAGCTGGTGATCGAAGTCGACGGCCAGAAGTATGAGTACCAGCCGGGTGGCGCGACCAACGTCAGCATGAAATGGCCGGGGCCGAACCCGGGGCGCGTCTCGATCTCCGCCTACGATCCGGCCGGCACGCTGCTGACGACATTCGACTACCGCGGCGACTGGGCGTTCTTCCGCGCGCTGCAGGCGGCGAACCTGCAGAAGCAGTCCGACCTGCGCTTCGTGGCCAGTTTCAACTTCGGCGGCCACGTGGCGAAGGTGACGATCCAGGCCAATAACCTGAAGAACCCGTTCCTGAGCAACGCCTTGTCCAGTTTCCGGTGCGGGGGATAAACGCATGCCGAATCCCGCCGCCGGCTTTTTCGGAAAGCTGCCCAGTGCCGGGGATTTCGTGCAACGACGCTTGCCGCCGAGTTTCGTCGACGCGTGGGATCGCCATTTCGAGAACGCGGTAGCGGAGAGCCGGAGCGTACTGGGGGGCGGCTGGCATGAGGCCTATCACGCCAGTCCGGTGTGGCGCTTCCTGCTCGCCTCGGGGGCCTGCGGTGAATCGGCCTGGGCCGGGATCATGGGGCCAGGCGTGGACCGGGTCGGCCGCTGCTTTCCGATGGTCATCGCCGCTCCCATCGGCGCCGATGTCGCGTCCTGCACCCGTGCACTGACCGAGGGCGGCGACTGGTTCGATGCCGCCGAGCAGGTGCATGGCACCTCCCAGGTCGACGCCGCGATCAGCGTGGACCTGTTCGACGAGCAGGTTGCCGCGCTGGCTGGCCCGCTCGACGTGTCGCAGCCGCCGGTGCCGGAATTTCTGCGCGGCATCGACTGGAATGCGGCGAGCCACTGGCGCCTGCCGCTGCCGACCGGCGCCGCTGCCGCTTCGTTCCTTGGTGGCTTGTGGACGCACCTGGCTGCCGCGCCGGGCCGCTGGTGCCTGTGGTGGACGGCCGGTGGCGAACGGGTGCCGGCGAGCGTGCTGGTCACCAACGGCTTGCCGCAACCGACGGCGTATGCGGGATTTCTCGACGCCAGCCGCAGTGTCGCGCCGTGGCAGTCGCTGGGGATGTTCGAAGGCGCCACGCCGCGCCGGCATGCGATGCCGGAAGCGGCCACCAGCCTGATCGACGTGGCCGCATCGCCATCGCCATCGTCATCGTCATCGGTGTCTGCGCCATCTGCGGCATGGCTGCCGGACGACCTCGAACTGCTGTCCGACCTTGGCGTGGTATCGGCGGCGTCGACGCTGGCGGCGCCGGTCGTGCACGTCGCCGTGGGCGTGGTGGCGGAGGCGCCTGCTGCCGGCGTGGCGGTGTTGCACCGGCCGGATGGTGCGTTGACCCTGGTGGCGGCCGAGGCGGGCCATCCCGACCGGCGGCAGCAGGCGGTCGCCGCCGTGTCCGCGATTGCCCATGACCTGTCCGGCGCCGAACTGGCTGCCGGCATGCAGGTGCTGCGCGCGCAGATCATGGCGCTGAATCCGCGACTGCGGCAGGCCAGCGAGGACCTGATCGACCCGGTGCTGGAGGATTGCGCGGTGATCGCCGCACACGTTGCCGTCGGCCAGGTCGGCCTGCTGCGGATCGGCACGGCGGCGGCCTGGCATTGGCGACGGGGGCGGCTGCAGCCATTTTTCGCCAACAGCAGCACGCCGCCAGCCGTCAGTGCGGGCGGCGATGACGATTTCGACGACCTGCTGTTCAGCCGGGTAGCGCTGAGCGCACCCGGACTCGGCGCCACGGCGCAGCCGACTTGCGGCGAGGTTCTGTGCGCCGTCGAAGCCGGCGACCGCCTGCTGCTGATGGCCACCCAACCACTGCTGCAGCTTTCGCCCGACATCCTTGCCCGCAGCCTTGCGATGCCGTCCTGCGGCGACGCGCGCCTGCACATTGCCACCGCTGCAGGCCTCGGCACGGATGCGGCCCGGTGGCCGTTGGCGATCATCGAGATTGACGCATGACGACTCGATACGTTTCGGCCGGACGCACGGTGACCGGGAAGGTGCGCAAGCACAACGAGGATGCCATCCTGGTGCGCGACGAGGTCGGTCTGTGGGTCGTCGCCGATGGCCTGGGTGGCCACTCGGCCGGCGACTATGCCAGCACGATGATCGTCGAGCGCCTGGGTGCCTTGCCCCGGCCGGGCAGCGCCTTCGACTTCATCGAGACGATCGAGGACACCCTGGTCCAGATCAACACCGATTTGCTGCAGACCGCCGCTACGCGCGGCGTCGACCTGATCGGCTCGACCGTGGTGGTGCTGGTATCCGACGCTGATTTCATGCTGTGCGGCTGGGTTGGCGACAGCCGAGCCTATTGCTTCGAGGAAGGCCGGCTGCGCCAGATCACGCGCGACCACGTGCATGGCGGCGATGATGACGTCACCCACTTCGGCGCCACGCCGGCACCGCCGCAAGCCGGCTCCGGCGTGCTCACGCGCGCGGTCGGCGCCGAAGAGAGTCTGTTCGTTGACTGGGTCGTCGCCGGCAACCGGCCTGGCATGGCCTTCGTGCTTTGTTCCGATGGCATCAACAAGGAAATGTCGGATGCCGAACTCGACGACGAGTGTCGCCGCAACCCGCAGCCGCAGGATCTCGTTGCCAGCCTGTTCGACCTGGCGATGAGCCGCGCCGGACGGGACAACATTTCTGCCGTCGTCGTGCGTATCCAAGACTGATGAAAAATCCCCCAAGCATGAATTCCATAGCCGAACTGGTCTCCGCCTACCAGGCCGACAAACTCAAGCTCCCCGCCGTATTCGATGCGCTGGGCGCGCGCGGTGCACTGGCGGAGGCCGGGTACCAGGCCGAACGCGAGTGGCTCGAACAGCAGCGCGACGCAGGCGCGCTCGATCCGCTGATCGCCAAGGCGCTGCTGGCCAAGCTGGCCGCAGTGCAGGCGCCGCTGGTACCGGCGGCACCCGACGACGACGTCACCATGGTCAAGCCGGCCACCCAGCGGCCGGCCGTGCCACCGGCTCCAGCGGCAGGCAACGGCGGCGACGAGGCCACCCGGGTGCAGCCGACCTCGCGCCCGGGCGCGCCGCCGGATGCCGACGTGGACGATGCCACCGTGGTCAAGCCGACGTCGCGACCCGTGCGGCCACCCGTCACGGACGAGGCCACGATCGTCAAGCCCGCCTCGGGCACGCCGCGGCGGCCGGTCGAAGGGCATACCGCCGGCGCCACCGGCACGCAGGGCACCCAGCAGGGCAGGACCGGCACCAGTTCCAGCATGAACAGTTCCAGCTGGAACCACATCGCCGACGCGGAAGCCGGCGATTTCGTCACGGTCGGCTCGCTGCTCAAGGGCCGCTTCCATCTCGAGCGGGAGATCGGTCGCGGCGGCATGGGCGTGGTGTTCAAGGCGCGCGACGAACGCAAGGTCGAGGCGCGCGACCGCGATCCCTACGTCGCGGTGAAGGTGCTGAACGACGAATTCCGTCGTCACCCCGATTCGCTGATCTCGCTGCAGCGCGAGTCGCGCCGCTCGCAGCAGCTGGCACACGACAACATCGTGCGCGTCTACGATTTCGACAAGGACCGCACCATCGTCTTCATGACGATGGAATACGTCGACGGCTCCGATCTCAAGCAGCTGATCCGCGAGCGCGCCTATAACGGCCTGCCGCTGGCGCAAGCGCGGCCGCTGATCGAGGGCATGGCGCGTGCGCTCAGCCGGGCGCATGCCGCCGGCGTGGTGCATTCCGACTTCAAGCCGGCGAACGTCATGGTTACCCGCGACGGCATACCGAAGGTGTTCGACTTCGGCATCGCCCGCGCCGGCAAGCACATGGGCGACGCCGTCGGCGAACAGACCATGTTCGACGCCGGCACGCTGGGTGCGCTGACCCCGGCCTACGCCAGCCTGGAGATGATCCGGGGCGAAGACCCGGTGCCCAGCGACGACGTCTATGCGCTGGGCTGCGTGGCGTTCGAGCTGCTGACCGGCAAGCACCCGTACGACAAGGCCAGCGCCGAAGTGGCGATGAAGGAAGGCCGCAAGCCGCCGCTGGTGAAGGGCCTGACCAAACAGCAGTACAAGGCGTTGTGCGCCAGCGTCGCCTTCACCAAGGGTCAGCGCCTGAAGAGCGCAAACGACCTGGTCGAGGGTTTGCGCGAGGTCGGCCTGCGCGAACGGGCCATGCCGTACTTCATGTATGGGGTGCCGGCGGCCCTGGCGATCGCCGGCGGCGTCTGGGCGTGGACCAATTACCAGCACAGCCACCACGTGGCCGAAGTGATCGCGCGGTTCACGCCGACGCGGCCGGATCACTACGCCAACGAGAACCAGGCGCTGCAGGCGCTGGATACGCTGGGCGACGACGAGCGCAAACGCATCATCGTCGACCAGGGCGAGCTGATCCAGAACTACCTGCTGAGCCGGATCGATGCCTACTGGAACCCCGCCAGGGACCGCTACGACTACGCGGGGGCGCAACGGGTATTCAAGCTGCGCGACGATCTGAAGCTGTACTCGCCGGCGCTGGACATCAAGCGCAGCAGCGTGGATGACCAGAAGAACGACCTGCTCAATTCGCTGGATACCCAGCTCACCCGGCAGATCGACGCGAACGCCATTTTCGAGAACCAGCCGGACAACGTCGTTCCCACGCTGGCGCACATCCGCGCGATCGATCCGAACAGCAGCCTGCTGAAGAACGCCGAGCTGGAGCTCAAGTACGACACGGCCATCGGCAAGTCGCTGGAAGCCGGACGCGTCGACGAAGCGACCGGCGAACTCAAGTTGGCCAGCAGCCTGTTCCCGGATTCCGCCCGCCTGAAGCAGCGCGGCGCGCAGCTGGACGAAATGGGCAAGGCACTGGCGGCGCAACGGCTGCAGGAACAGCAGGCGCAGCAGCTGCAGCAACAGCGCGAGCAGAGCCTGCAAGTCCTGGCCGGCCTGCTCGACAAGGCGAGCAACGCCGATGACTGGCGCACGAAGGTGGCCACGGCATACCACGACACGGCGGGCCTGCTCGGCGACGATCCGCGGCTGGCGGCGCAGGCCACCCGCTTGAAGCAGGCGCTGGCGGCGCAGGCGGCGGAAAAACAGGGTGCGGGCGATCTGACTGGCGCGATCGGCATCGCCGGTTTCGGCATCGACCTGTTTCCCGGCGACTCGGCCCTCTCGGCCACGCGCCAGAGTTTGCTGGAGCAGCAGAACCAGCTGGCGCAGAAGGCAGCCACCGAGGCGCAGCGCAATGCGCTGGCCAAGGGGCGGGTCACCGACCTGCTGGCCCATCCGCTCGGCACCGTGGTCTGGCTGCAGGACGTCAAGAGCGCGTTGAACAACGCGCGCAGCCAGATCGGCGCCGATTCTCCGGACTATGCCGCGGTGCGCGGCCAGGTCGACGCCGGCCTCATCAAGCTGGCGCGCGAGCGGATCGCCGCCGGCGATCTCGATGCCGCCGAACGCATCGGCCAGGCCGGCCAGCAACTCGATCCGGCCGAAGCCGGTCATGCGAAAGTCCTGGCCGACGTGACCAGCGCGCGCAATGCCGTCCGGCAGAAGAATTTGCAGCAGCAGGCGCAGGCCCTCGCCGATGCGCGCACGACGCTGGCCGGGTTGGGCGCAAAACCGACGCTGACGCCCGACTGGCAACATTCGGTGGCGGCGGCGATGGACACGCTGCGCGCCGACACGTCGCCCGAGACCAGGCGTGTGGTCGACGCGCTGGGTGCCGCCATCGCGAACGAGGCGGCCCGGCTCGCCGACCCGCAGCATCTGCCGCAAGCCAGGCTCGCGGTGGATTTCGGCCTCAAGTACGTGCCGAAGTCGACGCAGCTGATTGCGCAGGCTGCCGCCCTCGATGCACTTCAGCAGGAGCTGCAGGCCAAGGCGGCGCAGGAGAGCGCCGATGCCGAAGTGAAGTCGCGCATCGAATCGATGAAGAGCGCGGTGGCCGCCGGCGACGTCGGCAAGGCCAGCCAGTCGCTGGCGCGGATCAGGACGTTGCAGCCCGACAACCCGTTCCTCAAGACCGAGGGGCCGAAACTGCTGGCCGACGCCTACCTGGGTCAGGCCGAGGATTCGTTCGAGAAAGGCCGTTACCAGCGGGCGGCGGACGTGCTTGGGCAGGGCCTCGGCACGCTTGGCGGCAATCCGGAACTGCGCGCGGCGAAGGCGCGCTACGACGTGGTCGCCGCGATCATGGCCGCAGGCAAGCAGCCGCTGGCCAGCGCGGATTATGCGCAGCTGAAGAAGCAGCTCGACGGCATCCGCAGGACCGACGCCACGGAGCTTGGCAAGCTGGAAGCGAGCATGAAGATGCGTGGTCAGCTGAGCGCCAAGTCGCTGGCCGAACAGCTCGACAGACTCAAGCCCACCAGCGCCGCGCCAGCCGTCGAGGCGCCGTCGACCGCGCCTGTCGCCGAGACGCCGGCGGCTGTTCCGGGCCGGCTGCCGACGACCACCGGCCGGCCGGGTGCAGCACCAGCCGCCAAGCCGCCAGCCGTTGCCGAGGCGGCGACACCCTCCGGGGCCGATTCGTGCTCCAGGCCTGGACTGGCCGGGAAGGGCAAGTTCTGTTCCGACAGCATCAGCGGTGCGCGTGGACCGTTGCTGGTCGTCGTGCCCGGCATCGGCGGCGGCAAGGCGTATGCCATGTCGCGCGCAGAGATATCCATCAACGAGTTCAATCAGTTCTGCCGGGCCACCGGCAAGTGCGCCGCCATGACGGTCGCGGACCAGGACCTCGGCAATGCGCCGGTGAGCAACATCAGCCTCGACCAGGCCCGCGCCTACGCGCGATGGCTCAGCGACCTCAGTGGCGGATTCACCTATCGCCTGCCCACCGACGCGGAGTGGGTGCATGCGGCGAAGGGTGGCGGTGGCTGGAAGCAGGCCGAGGACAGCAATTGCGTCCTGCCTTCGGCCGGGGGCGGCGACGGCAGCGGCGCACCGGTGTCGGCGCGGGGCCGCTCGCGCAACCCATGGGGCCTGGTCAACATGACCGGCAACGTATGGGAGTGGGTCGTCAGCGGCGGCAGCGTGATGGTGCGCGGGGGCAGCTACAGCAGCTACTGGTCGGACTGCAGCGTCGACACCAGCCGCGCCGACGGTGGTTCGCCGCAGCGGGACGTGGGTTTCCGGGTGCTCAGGGAGCTGAAATGACCGAGCGGGAACGTGCCATCAATCGGGATCTGCATGTCCTGGACGAAGCGCATCGGCTGGGCCGGCTCTCGCGCGCCGAATACCGCGCCCGGCGCCGCCGCGTACTGCAGTCGCTGCACGACAGCAACGGCGTCGTCACCGCGCGCAAGACCCTGATGCCGTCGGCCACCACGACGTCGCGTACGCGTCGCGTCCAGGCCACGCCGTCCGGCGATACTTCGGTTGATGCCGGACATGCATTGACAACGTTGCTGTCGATGCGGCCGGCGATTGCCTGGAAACCCCTGCTCGCACTTCTGGCCGGTGCGGCGCTGCTGATATTGGTGGCGTGCTGGCTGTTTCTCGGGAGTTGAAACTACCTGTCATTGCAGTCGCCGCATAAAGTCGATCCTGTCCATGGCAGGCATGGGGTTGCCTGCCGCGCATGCGCGCTTGCGCATGATTGCGTGCGATGAGGAATGGGGGCTGTGCAAGAGGCGGCGATTCGCGGCGAGCGAAGGATGGGTCGCGGTGGAAAGCCGGTTGTGGAGCCGCTTCCGGAGCCGCCACGCGGCATTGGTCGGACGAGTGGCAAACGTAAAAAAACGGTTTGGCCGGAAGGCTATGGGCAGGCGTTTGCATATCCGGTTTGCAAGCTTTTTTGCCACCGCAACGGCGCTTCCTTCGAACGCGTAAAGGTGTATCCTGATGGAAGTAACACGAGCCAGCAGGCAGCAATTGCCTGATTGCCGGGGGCTTGGAATTTCGCAGTTGGCGTGACCTCGATGTCTCGGGGCGCGCCGTCAATGGATCGATGATGCGACCAGGGGGAATGTATCGTGCGAACTGTTTGCCTCGCGGCAGCGTTGGCGTTGGCGTTGACTGGCGGAACTGCCGGGGCGCAAGACGCCGGCGCTGTTTCGCCTGATCAGGCTTCCCGCAACGAAGTGCCCGTCGGGAATTCTCCGACATCATCACCGGAAACCGCCGCCAGGCCGCCGCAGCAGGCACCCGACAATGTCGTGCCGCCGGTGAGGGAGCGCGATGCCGCTCCCGTGCAGAAGATTGCGGTGCGCGGCTTCCGCGTTACCGGCGTTGCGGATCATGCGGACCTCGGCGTAACGCCGGCAAGCGTCCAGGCGCTGGCCGATGCGCAGTACCGGGAACTGGCCGGCAAGGCCGGCAATCCGGTGCAGCTGAGCTTCGAGGAGATGCAGGGCGTTGCCGACAAGATCGTCGAGCGCTATCGGACGGCCGGCTTCATCGTCTCCAACGCGTTTCTTCCGGCACAGACCGTCGGCGCCGACCAGATCGTCGAGATCCGGGTGCTGGAAGGCAAGATCGGCAAGATCATCGTCAAGGGCACGAAACGCTACCGCCCCGGCGTGATCTCGGCATCGGCGGAAAAGCTGCGCGGCAAGCCGCTGCTGAAGAGCGACGTCGACACCGCGCTGCTGTATGCGCGCGACCTGCCGGGCGTCACGGTGGCATCGACGTTCCAGCCGGGCGAGAACACCGGCGACACCGACCTGGTGATGATCGCCAACGAGGCGAAACGGCCGTACAAGTTCACGCTTGGCGCCAACAACTACGGTACCGAACTCACCGGCCGCTACCGTGCGCAGGCCGGCCTCGAGTGGGCCAGCCCGCTCGGTATCGGCGACGCCTTCAACCTCAATGTGGACTACGCGCTGGACCCGAGCGACAACGTTTATGGCGCGGTGTCCTATCGTGCGCCGGCGCCGCGTGTGCCGGGCCTGAGCGCCGTGATCGGCGCCTCGCGCAACGAACTGCAGATCAACTCCGGCTCGTTCGCCGCGCTCGACGTCAAGGGCCCCAGCTCGCTTTACTACGGTGGCATGGACTGGAAGTTCATCAACCGGGACGACCTGCAGGCCCTGAGTACGCTGCATTTCATCCGGGAGGAATCCCGGCTCGACAGCATCGGCGTCAATCTGTCGGACGAAAAGTTCAGCCTGGCCGAACTGACCTACGGGATGCTCCATACCGATCGCCGTTTCCATGGCGTCGATATCCTCCAGGTCGGCCTGCGCAAGTCGATCCACGACGACTCCCGGGAACCGGACCTGGTCAGTCCGCAGCATTCGAGAAGTTTCCTGGTCGCCAAGCTCTCGTACACGCGAATGCAGTTCCTGACCAAGTCGCAGCGGCTCAACTTCAAGCTCGTCGGCCAGTACAGCAACGACGCGCTGGTCCCGCTCGAGCAGTTCGCGCTGGGCGGCCCGGACAGCACCCGAGCCTATCCGATCGCCGACGCCCTGCGCGATCGCGGCTATTACACGTCGCTCGAATATCACGTCGATGCGCCGGGCTTCGGCGACAAGGTGTCGCCGTTCTACGGCCGCCCCTGGCGCGAGTTGCTCGAATTCCAGGTTTTCGTCGACTACGCCAAGGGCTATTCGGCGGGCGCCAACAAGTTCATCGAGCCGGAGTCGGCCACGCTCAGCGGCGTGGGCGCCGGCCTGATTTTCAGGCTGCCGCGATTCAGCCATTTCGAGTTCCATCTCAATGGCGCCGTACCCCTGGGTTCGCAGGATGCGTCCGATCACAAGGGCTATCACATCTACTCCCGCTTCAGCTTCACGTTCTGACGGATGACGACCATGAGCAAGAGCACCCACCAGCGTGAGTCGCGCACCGACATGTGCGCGCGTTCGATCCCTGCGTCGGGCAAGGCCTTGCCCTTGCGCAGGACCTGGCCGATCAGCCTGTGCGTCGGGTTGGCCGTCGGGTCGATCGTCTTCAGCGGCGATGCGCTGGCCGGTGGTCCCACTGGCGGCGTGGTCGTCGGCGGCACGGGTTCGATCACCCAGAGCGGGAACAGCACGATCATCAACCAGGCATCGCAGAAGCTGGCGCTGAACTGGCAGACCTTCAACGTGGGCGCCAACGAATCGGTGCTGTTCAACCAGCCGGGCCGCTCGGCGGTGGCCCTGAACCGCATCCTCGACCAGAACCCCAGCCAGATCTTCGGCCGCATCAGTTCGAACGGCCAGATCTTCCTGATCAACACCCACGGCATCATCTTCGGTGCCACCGCGCAGATGAACGTGGGCGGCCTGCTGGCCAGCACGCTCGACCTCACGCCGAACGACTTCCTCGCCGGACACTACAACCTCAACGCGACCGGAGCCGGTGCCGGCATCGTCAACCACGGCCTGATCCAGGCCGCCAGCGGCGGTTCGGTCGCCCTGGTCGGCGGCAGCGTGCTCAACGACGGGCTGATCTTCGCCAACTACGGCAAGATCAACCTCGACGGCGCCGATCATGCCGTGCTCGACTTCGACGGCAACGGCCTGATCAACATCCAGATCACCGGCGAACTGAAGCAGCGCCTGGACCAGCGCGAAGCGGCGGTCACCAACAAGGGCACCCTGCGCGCCGAAGACGGCACCGTGGTGCTGCAGGCCTCGGCAACGAAAGACCTGTTCACCAGCCTGGTCAACAACACGGGCGTCATCGACGCCAGCGGCATCAGCACCGACGGCGGCGTGGTGCGTCTGGTCGGCAACGGCGGAAACGTCGAGAGCAGCGGCAGCATCAGCGTGTCCGGCGTGCATGGCGGCAGCGCGCAATTGCTGTCCGACGCCAACGTTGGCGTGACGGGACGCATCGACGCCTCGGGCGAGCAGGGGGGCGGCACCATCCGCGTGGGCGGCGGGTACCAGGGAGGCGAGGGGCTGACCACGGCCAACGTCACCTACCTCGGCCCGGATGCCGTGCTCGATGCCGATGCCACCGGATACGGCAACGGCGGCTCGGTCGTGCTCTGGGGCAACCAGGGCAACAACTTCCTCGGCGCCATTACCGCCCGTGGCGGTGCGCTGGGCGGCAACGGCGGACTGGTGGAGACCTCGTCCCACTATGGACTGAACGCACAGGGCAGCGTCGATGCCTCGTCGCCGCGCGGGCGCGCAGGCACCTGGCTGATCGATCCCTACAACATCACCATCCAGACCGGTGCAGGCACGCTCTCCTCGCCGTTCAGTGCCTCGGCGGACTCCACGATCAAGGCAGGCGATCTCAACACGGCGCTCAACGGCACCAACGTCACGGTGTTCACCGGCTCCTCCGGGACCAGCAACGGCGACATCACCGTCAACGCGGCCATCAAGCCGAGTGTCGGCGACAACGTGCTTTACCTGAAAGCTGCCGGCGGCATCTACGTCAATGCGGACATCAGCGCGGCTGACGCATCGCATAAGCTCGACCTGTACCTGTGGTCGAACTACGGCGGCACCGCGGCAGGAACCAGTTACGTGAGCAACGCATCGTGCGCGGCCCTCGTGAGTTGCGTGGTGACGGTTGGCAACACCGCCAACGCCGCGATCGCCACCAATGGCGGCCTGGTCGACGTCGAAACCGGCATTGGCGGCGGCGCCTTCACCTTGGGTGTCGGCAGCAAGACCGGATCGATCAACACCGGCACCGGTGCGTTGACGGTGCACGCCACCGGCATCAGCGAGGCCGTAGGCTCCAACACCATTACGGCGGGGGCGGCCACTCTGGATGCGGGCGCCGGGGCGATCGCGCTTGGCAACGCCGGAAACAATTTCTCGGGGGCGGTGGGCCTGAGCAACAGCGGCGCCAACGCCGTCGTGCTGAACAACGGCACGAACGCGCTGAATCTGGCTGCCTCGACGCTGGGCAGCGGCGCGTTGACCATCTCGGCAACGGGCATCTCGCAGAGTGGAGCGATCACTCAGGCCGCGTCGGCGGCAGGCGCGACGTTCAACGCCGGAGCGGGGGCGATTTCACTCGGCGATTCCGGCAACGATTTCACGGGCCCGGTCAGCCTCAACAACAGCGGTGCCAACGCTGTCACGCTGAACAACGGCACCCACGCACTGGATCTCGCCACTTCGACGCTGGGCAGCGGCACCTTGACCGTTTCGGCAGCAGGCATTTCACAGAGTAGTGGAACGATTACTCAGGCCGCGTCGGCGGGAGCCGCGACGTTCAATGCCGGCACGAATGCGATCACGCTGGCCAATGCCGGCAATGCCTTTACCGGTGCGGTGAACCTGGCCGGCAGCAATGTGAGCCTGGTGAACAACGCGGCGACCACCCTGGGCACGACGACGGCTACCGGCACCCTGGACGTGGGCAGCAACGGCGCCCTGAGCCAGAGCGGTGCATTGACGGTGACGGGCGCGGCCACGTTCACTCAGAACAGCACCACGGCGGGGGCCACCCGGGACATCAACCTGGGCAGCCAGAACAACAGTTTCCAGGGTGCGGTGACCTTTGCCACGGGTGTCGGCGCGGGAATCAACAACCTGTCGCTGAAGAACACCTTCGCGACCCCCGGCACCCTGGCGCTGCCGGCGAACGTGGCCGGCATCCTGACGTTGAATTACACCAACGCCGCCTTGACGGTACCGCTGGCAGGCGTAGTGGCCGGCGGGCTGGATTTGACGGCCGGCAGCGGCATCACGATCAACGGCAACGTCAGCACCAGCGGTGCGCAGGCCTACCATAGCGCGGTGACGCTGGGCGCCGACGCGATTCTCGCGAGCAGCGCTAGCGGCAACATCGGCTTCGACTCGACCATCGATGGCGCGCATGCGCTGACGGTGAACACTGGTGGCGCCACTAGTTTTGGCGGCGCGGTTGGCGGCACGACGGCGCTGACCAGCCTGACCACGGACGCTGGCGGCAGCACCATGCTGGGCGGCAGTGTCACCACCAGCGGTGCGCAAACCTACAATGACGCGCTGACCCTGGGTGGTGATGCCACATTGACCAGCAGCGGTGCCGGCGCCATCAACCTGGGCAGCACGGTCGACGGCGCACACGCCCTTGCCGTGAATACCAGCGGGGCCACCACCTTCGGTGGTTTGGTCGGCGGCACGACGGTGCTGACCAGCCTGACCACGGACGCGGGCGGCGGCACCACGCTCAACGGCAATGTGAGTACCACCGGGGCGCAAACCTACGGCGACGCGATGACGTTGGGCGCCAATGCCACGCTGACCGGAACGACGGTCAGCCTGGCGGCCGTGACGGGGACCGGAAACAACCTGACGGTGACCGGCAATGCGGTGCTGGCCGGCGTGATGTCGGGCGTGAACACACTGCAGGTCAGCGGCACGACGAACCTCAATACCGCCAGCGTGAGCACCAGCGGCGGCCAGACCTACAGCGGCGCGGTGACGCTGGGCGTCGGCACGACCCTGGCGAGCAGCGGCAGTGGCGCCATCGGCTTCGGCTCCACGGTGAACGGCGCGCATGCGCTGACGGTAAACACCAGCGGCACCACCAGCTTCGGTGGTGCGGTCGGCGGCACGACGGCGCTGACCAGCCTGGCCACGGACGCGGGCGGCGGCACCACGCTCAACGGCAATGTGAGCACCACCGGCGCGCAAACCTACAACGATGCGATAGCGCTTGGTGCCAACGCCACACTTGCAACCGCCAGCGGCGCGGTGTCCTTCGGCAGCACGGTGGATAACGCCACGGCGACCAAACGGGCCCTCACCGTCAATGCCGGCATAGGCGCGGTAACGTTCACTGGTGCGCTTGGCAATGGCGCCAACGGTGCCTTGACCAGTCTGGTATCAAATAGCGGGACCTTCAATGCCAATGCATTGAACATTGGCAGTGGCGGACTTGCGGTGACCACCACGGCGGGTGGCATTGCGCAAGGTGGCGCCTTCACGGTGGCCGGCGCATCGAGTTTCAACGCGGGCAGCGGCGCGATCACGCTGACCAACATCGGCAACGATTTCACCGGCGCGGTGAGCCTGAGCAACAGCGGTGCGAATAACGTCGCGGTCAGCGATGCGAACGCGCTGGTGCTGGGAACGTCGACGATCGGCAGCGGAGCGCTGGCGCTGACGGCGACCGGGATCAGCCAGACCGGCGCCATCGTGCAGGCCGCCGGTGGCGGTGCGGTGACGCTCGATGCCGGTGCGGGCGACCTGACCCTGACGAATGCGGGCAACGACTTCACCGGGCCGGTCACGGCCAGCGGCCAGGCGGTAGGGATCACCGACGCCACGGCGCTGGACATGATCGGGTTCACGAGCGCGCCGAACAAGGACGTGTCGCTGATCGCCGGCGGCCAGCTCACGCTGGCGCCGACGATCACCGCCATCGGCACCGGTAGCGGGAATCTCACGCTGTCCTCGGGTGCGACCCTGACGACCCAGGGCAACCTCAGCGGCAACAACGTCTCGCTGACCGGCGCGAGCGGGTTGACGTTGAACAACGACATCACCGCCACGGGCACCTTGACCCTGGCGAGCAGCACGGGCGGCATTTCACAGGCAGCCGGCAACATTCTTGCCGGCAGCACCAGCAACCTTTCTGGGGGCACCGGTGCGGTAAGCCTGACTTCGGCCGGCAACGACTTCACCGGCACGGTGACGGCCAGCGGCGGTGGCATCACGCTGGCCGACGCGAATGCCTTGACGGCGGCGTTGGCGACAGGCGGCAACGTTGTTCTCACGGCGGGCGGCAATCTCGCGGTCAGCGGATCGAGCAACAACCTGACCACGAATGCCGCGGCGACCAGTTTTGGTGCGACGACGGTGGGCGGCAACCTGTCGACGACGGCCGCGGGCGCCATCGGTCAGACCGGCGCTCTCAGCGTGACAGGGACCAGCAGTTTTGCCGCAGGCGCCAACGCGATCACGCTGGCCAATGCGGGCAACAACTTCACCGGTGCGGTGGGCCTGAGCAACAGCGGCGCGAACAACGTGTCGATCCGGGACGCCAACGGGCTGCTCCTGGGCAACGTCACTGTCGGGACGGGGACGCTGGGCGTGCAGGCGGTGGGCATCACGCAGGCGGCGGGCACGGCCATCGTGCAGTCGGCGGCGGCCGGTGCGGCGAACTTCAACGGCGGTGGTGGCGTCCTCACGCTGGCGAACACCGGCAACGACTTCACCGGCGCGGTGAATTTGACCGGCGGCGCCACGCAGATCACCGACGCAAACGCGCTGGTCCTGGGCACGCTTTCGACCGGCAACCTGACGGCAACCAGCACAGGGGCGTTGAACCTGGGCAGCGGCACGGTCGCCGGCAACCTGGCGGCGACCAGCAACAACGGCGCGATCAGCCAAGCCGGTGCGCTGGCCGTGACCGGCAGCAGCACGATCAACGCGGGCAGCGGCGCAATCACGCTGACCGATGCGGGCAACGATTTCACCGGTGCGGTGAGCCTGAGCAACAGCGGTGCGAATAACGTCGCGGTCAGCGATGCGAACGCGCTGGTGCTGGGAACGTCGACGATCGGCAGCGGAGCGCTGGCGCTGACGGCGACCGGGATCAGCCAGACCGGCGCCATCGTGCAGGCCGCCGGTGGCGGTGCGGTGACGCTCGATGCCGGTGCGGGCGACCTGGCCCTGACGAATGCGGGCAACGACTTCACCGGGCCGGTCACGGCCAGCGGCCAGGCGGTAGGGATCACCGACGCCACGGCGCTGGACATGGTCGGGTTCACGAGCGCGCCGAACAAGGACGTGTCGCTGATCGCCGGCGGCCAGCTCACGCTGGCGCCGACGATCACCGCCATCGGCACCGGTAGCGGGAATCTCACGCTGTCCTCGGGTGCGACCTTGACGACCCAGGGCAACCTCAGCGGCAACAACGTCTCGCTGACCGGCGCGAGCGGGCTGACGTTGAACAACGACATCACCGCCACGGGCACCTTGACCCTGGCGAGCAGCACGGGCGGCATTTCGCAGGCAGCCGGCAACATTCTTGCCGGCAGCACCAGCAGCATTGCTGGCGGCACCGGTGCGGTAAGCCTGACTTCGGCCGGCAACGACTTCACCGGCACGGTGACGGCCAGCGGCGGTGGCATCACGCTGGCCGACGCGAATGCCTTGACGGCGGTGTTGACGACGGGCGGCAACGCCATCCTCACGGCGGGCGGCAATCTCGCGGTCAGCGGATCGAGCAACAACCTGACCACGAATGCCGCGGCGACCAGTTTTGGCGCGACGACGGTGGGCGGCAACCTGTCGACGACGGCCGCGGGCGCCATCGGTCAGACCGGCGCTCTCAGCGTGACAGGGACCAGCAGTTTTGCCGCAGGCGCCAACGCGATCACGCTGGCCAATGCGGGCAACAACTTCACCGGTGCGGTGGGCCTGAGCAACAGCGGCGCGAACAACGTGTCGATCCGGGACGCCAACGGGCTGCTCCTGGGCAACGTCACTGTCGGGACGGGGACGCTGGGCGTGCAGGCGGTGGGCATCACGCAGGCGGCGGGCACGGCCATCGTGCAGTCGGCAGCGGCCGGTGCGGCGAGCTTCAACGGCGGTGGTGGCGTCCTCACGCTGGCGAACACCGGCAACGACTTCACCGGCGCGGTGAATTTGACCGGCGGCGCCACGCAGATCACCGACGCGAACGCGCTGACCCTGGGCACGCTGGCTACGGGCGCCCTGACGGCAACCAGCACAGGGGCGTTGAACCTGGGCGGCGGCACGGTCGCCGGCAACCTGGCGGCGACCAGCAACAACGGCGCGATCAGCCAGACCGGTGCGCTGGCCGTGACCGGCAGTAGCACGATCAACGCAGGCAGCGGCGCGATCACGCTGACCGATGCGGGCAACGATTTCACCGGTGCGGTGAGCCTGACCGGTGGTACCACGCAGATCACCGATGCGAACGCGTTGACCCTGGGCACACTGGGCACGGGTGCGCTGACGGCCATCAGCCATGGCGCGTTGAACCTGGGCAGCGGCGCGGTCGGCGGCAACCTGGCGGCGACCAGCAATAACGGTGCGATCAGCCAGGCCGGTGCGCTGGCCGTGACCGGCAGCAGCACCATCAATGCGGGCAGCAGTACGATCGCGCTGACAAACACCGGCAACGACTTTGCCGGTGCGGTGAGCCTGACCGGTGGCGCCACGCAGATCACCGACGCGAACGCGCTGACCTTGGGCACGCTGGCTACGGGTGCGCTGACGGCGGTGAGTCATGGCGCGCTGAACCTCGGCAGCGGCACGGTTGGCGGCAACCTGGCGGCGACCAGCAACAACGGCGCGATCAGCCAGACGGGTGCGCTGGCCGTGACCGGCAGCAGCACGATCAACGCAGGCAGCGGTGCGATCACGTTGACGAACACCGGCAACAACTTCGCCGGTGCGGTGAACCTGGCCGGTGGCACCACGCAGATCACCGATGCGAACGCACTGACCCTGGGCACATTGGGCACCGGCGCGCTGACGGCGGTCAGCCACGGCGCACTGAACCTGGGCAGCGGCACGGTCACCGGCAACCTGGCTACCACCAGCAACAATGGTGCGATTGGCCAGACCGGCGCCTTGCACGTGACCGGCAGCAGCACGATCAACGCGGGCAGCGCGGCGATGGCGTTGACCAACGCCGGTAACGACTTCGGCGGCGCGGTGACGGCCACCGGTACCGGCGTGCAGATCACCGACGCCAACAATCTTGCCATTGCCGGGTTGGCCAGTGGCGCCAATGGCGCGGTGAGCCTGATTGCCGGCGGAGTGCTGACTCTGCCGGCCGGCGCCATCGATACCGGCGCTGCGAATCTGACCCTGGTCTCCAACGGCGGCTCGTTGACCACGCCGGGTGCATTGAGCGGCGCCAATGTGTCGCTGACCGGGCACGGCGGCGTGACGTTGAACAGCAATGTGACTGCCGCAGGGACGCTGAACCTGGTGAGCGGCGCAGCCATCAGTCAGGGCGCAGGCATCATCACGGCCGGCACGTTGACGGGTAGTTCGGTGGGCAACACGACGCTCAACCGGGCCAACAAGATCGGTACGCTGGGCAACTTCAGTGCGGCAAACTTCAGCCTGGTCAATGCGCAGGCATTGACGGTAAACGGCCCGCTGACGACGACCGGCAATGCAGGGGACATCGACCTGGAGACGACCGGCGGCGCGTTGGCCGTGAATGCGGACCTTGCCGGCGATACCGTTGCACTGACTTCAGCCGGCAACCTGGCGTTGTCGAAGAACCTCCAGGGCTCCACAGTGGCGCTGGTTTCCGGCGGCAGCATCAGCCAGGGCGGCGGCGTCATCACGGCGGGTACGCTGAGCGGCAGTGCCGTGGGCAGCACGACGCTGAACCGGGCGAACAAGGTGGCGGCGCTGGGCGCGTTCAGCAGCACGGGCTTCAGCTTCACCAACGGCCAGGCGTTGGCGGTGAACGGCCCGCTCAACGGCGGCGCCAGCGTGACGCTGACGACGACCGCGGGCAACCTGGCCATCAATGGCACGGTCAACGGCACCACGACGACGCTGAAGTCGGCTGGCGCCATCAGTGAAGGCGCAACGGGCAGCATTGCCGCCGGTACGCTGACCGGTCAGTCGAGCGGTGCGACCGCGCTGAACGGAGCCAACCACATTGATGCCTTGGGCAGCTTCAATGCCGCGAACTTCGCGCTGACCAACGCGCAGGCGTTGACGGTAAGCGGTCCGGTCAACGGCGGCGCCAGCACCGCGCTGACGACGACCGCGGGCAACCTGGCCGTCAATGGCACGGTCAGCGGCACCACGACGACGCTGAAGTCGGCCGGCGCGATCAGTGAGGGCGCGGGTGGCAACATTGTCGCCGGCACCCTGGCTGGCCAGTCGAGCGGCGCGACAGTGCTCAACGGAGCGAACCATATCGGCGCGCTGGGCAATTTCAACGCGGCGAACTTCGCGCTGACCAACGCCCAGGCGTTGACGGTAAGCGGCCCGGTCGATGGCGGCGCCAGCACCGCGCTGACGACGACCGCGGGCGATCTGGCGATCAACGGCGCGGTCGTCGGCACGACGACCACGCTGCATTCCGCTGCCGCCATCACGGAAGGCGCCGGCGGCAGCATCACGGCGAATCTGCTGACCGGTCATTCGATCGGCAACGCCACGCTGGATGGCAACAACCACATCGACACCCTGGGCAGCTTCACGTCCGACTTCAGCCTGACCAATGCCCAGACGCTGACGGTCGTG
Organism: Rhodanobacter sp. LX-99; assembly: GCF_018599185.1. Lineage (NCBI taxonomy): Bacteria > Pseudomonadati > Pseudomonadota > Gammaproteobacteria > Lysobacterales > Rhodanobacteraceae > Rhodanobacter > Rhodanobacter sp. LX-99. The sequence goes on from NZ_JAHFVL010000002.1 coordinate 93,636, forward strand.
GGTCCGCTCGATGGCGGTCCCAGCGTGACGCTGACCACGACTGCGGGTGACCTGATCATCAATGGTGCGGTCAGCGGCACCACGACGACGTTGAAGTCGGCCGGTACGATCAGTCAGGGCGCAGCCGGCAGCATTACCGCCAGCACCCTGACTGGCCAGTCGGGTGGTGCGACCGCGCTGAACGGACCCAACCACATCGGTACGCTGGGCAGCTTCACGGCGGCAGGCTTCGCCCTGACCAATGCGCAGGCGTTGACGGTGGGCGGTCCGGTTGCCGGCGGCTCGAGCACCACGCTTGCGACGACTGCCGGCAACCTGACGATCAATGGTGCGGTGAGTGGCGCGCAGACCACGCTGAACTCGGCCGGTGCGATCAGCGAAGGCTCCGGCGGCGTGATCACCGCGGCCACGTTGAGCGGAAGTGCTGCGGGCGGAACCATGCTGGGCAGCGCCACCGGCCGCATCAGCAACATGGTCGACACCCTCGGCAACTTCTCGTCGCCGGCCGGCTTCAGCATGACCAACAACAAGACGCTGACGCTGGCGTCGGTGGCCGGCAGCGCGTTCACGGTGAATGCCGGCACCTCGGCGTTCTACTTGTCCGTGACCAACGGCGACCTGTTCCAGCTCGGCACCACGCCGGTGTACAACGGCATGGGCGTGTGGGGCTCGACGGGCCGCATGGGTACGGGTGCGGCGCCGATCTACGTGATCGGCACCGGCCTGCAGACGGTCGCCAACATCGGCATGCCGCCGGCCTATTTCTACGCCGTCGACAGCGGCGGCAACCTGCTGCCGCTGGGTGGCGGCCTGGCCGTCAACGTGCCTACCGCATCGGGCGCGGGTAGCGCGCAGAACGGCAACCACGGCGACTCGTACGTCGACCCGAGCGTGATCACGGCGAACTACCGCTCCTATGGCATCGTGCCGTCCGGCGTGCGCTTGCCGGCCGACCAGCAGAGCGGTTGCGATCCCGACCAGCCCGATCAGCTCGACTGCGAGGGCGGCGACACCGTGGGTATGGTGCGCATGATGATGAACGTGCGCCGATGAGCATGCGCAGACTCGGTGCAGGCATCCTGTTCGGGCTGCTCGCGCCAGGCCTTGCCGGCTCGGCGGCAGCGCAGATCGCCCCGCGGCTGAGCGGGACCACCGTCGTCGCCGAACTCGAGGCGGCCCAACACGAGTTGGCTGCCCGTGCAGTCGGCTTGCCGGCTTCCAGTCTTGGCGCCACCAGTGAACGTCTTGCCGGCATGGCCGATACGCTGCGCAAGACGCTGGGCGGCGATGCCGGCAAGCCGCTCGACATCCTCGACGCCGACGCCAAGGCGAGCGCCTACCGCGCCCATGCGGTGGTGCAACGGGTCAAGGCCTTCCTCGACGCGAGCAAGGGTTGCCTGGATGCCGATGCGAATGCGATGGCCGATGCGCTGGGCAGCACGGTCGCGCAGGTTGCTGCCGTATCCGGCTCGGCCAAGCTGCCGCCGGTCATCGATGGCGTCGAAACGGCGGATCACCGGCCGTTGTTCGTGCTGCGCAACGGCGGCAAGGAGATGACCTTCGCCCTGGTCGGCGCGAACCTGCTCGATGCGCAGTGCGAGGATCCCATGGTCACCGCGACGGACGCGCAGGGCCGGCGACAGGAAGTGCAGCCCAGCGTGACCGGCGTATCGCCGAATCGCATCGAACTGAAACTGGCCGGTGACGCCCGGCTCCAGTCGGGCAGCTACGTGCTGCATGTGGTGCCGAAACACAAGGCGTTCCTGGTCGGCTGCAAGGCGCAGCCGGAGGCCGTCGCCGCGGTGCAGGTCGCGCCTTCGGCCAAGGTATCGGTGAGCTACGCGTTGACCGCCACATGCCGCGCGGGCAAGGGCGCCGATCGGGTCATGCCGCCGGTTACGGGGACGATGCCGGATTTCACCGGCAGCGGCACGGTCTCGCAGCAGGTCGACACGGCGGGCTGCACGGACCCGGTCAGTTACGCGATCAGTGCGAAGGCGACGTTCGGCGACGGCCACGCCGTCTCGGTCGGGCCGATCAGCCAGATCGCCTCGGCCGGCATCACCGCCGGGCTGCCGGGTGGCCTTACCCTGAGCTGGGACCCCTCGGTGCGCCAGTTGTTCGTGCGCCCCGGCGCGGCCAGCTGCAAGGGCGTGTACTGAGAGTCACCCGGGTCATCGGCCCGGGGATGGCGCAGGGGCTTATTCGTCGGGTGTCCCGGAAACCACGCGCAGTTCTGAAATGCCGCCGGGTGCGAGGTCCTTCAGCAGGTCCATGAAATCCATGCCGACCAATCGTTGCGCGCGCCGCAGCAGCAGCGGTACCGGGCTCGATGGTTCGTTGCGGGTGTAGTAGTCGCACAGCTCGTCGATGCGGCGCATCACGTCCTGCGGGCCGGCAATCGCACCGTTGGAGGCACGCACACCGCCGCCTCCGCCGCTACCTTCTTCACCGGCCTCGCCGTCTTCGGCGGAGCCTTCCGCCGGCAGGCGGCGCGCGAGCTGCGGTTCCAGGAACTTCTTCAGTTCGTAGATTTCGCCGAGCAGGTTCTTGAAATCCGGCCCGGCCGTGCCGACTCGGTCGTTGAAAATGCCGTCGATCGCCTTGGCGTTTTCCAGCGACTGGCTGATGGCGGCGGTCACGGCCACCAGTTCGTCCTCGGCGCAATCCATGCAACAGGCTTCGATTTCGGTCATGCTCGCCTGCGGCTCGCCTTCCGTGGCGGTGACTTTCAGCGTGCCATTGGCGATGCGCAGGTCGCGCAAATCGAATCGGCCCAGGCGCGGCGATTGCACGAAAGGCGTCGTGCGGAAATACCCCAATACTCCCTGCAGGTCGCCAAGCGGAACCACCGAGTTGACGCGCATGGTCGGGTCGTTGTCGTCTTCGGCATCCAGTTGCGGATGCACGTTGTCCCAGAAGTGTTCAAGCAGGCCGCGAATCAGGCTGAGGCCCGCGTTCCACCCGGGCATGCCGGACGTGCGCGTCCAGGCCGTGGTGAGGTGGACGGCGGCACGCAGGTCCTTGGAGCGGCCCAGCACGGCCCGGGCCAGTTCGGCGACCTTGTCCCAGTCGGGTTCCTCGGCCGCCTTGACGCTGTCGCCAATGGCGCGTTCGGCTTTCGGCGCGGCGGCGCGTTCGAGTGCGAGAAACTCGGCGTCGTATTCCAGATCGTCGCCTGCCGGAGATTCATCTCCGATCGGTGCCAACAAAGACTCAAGATTATATTGCGCCATGGTCTTGCACCGCCTTCCAGGTGGGATTCTTCCATTATCACAAATTATTCGCGCAAAACCAGTCGCCGGATCCATTTTTAATCGGCATGGTACGACCGCCACGGCACCGGCCGTGGATATGCTCGTGCGATGAAATGCGCCGAATTTCGGCAGGCCGAGATAATCGGCTGCGGCGAAGCCCGGTCGTGGCCGCGTTCGGTGGGCGGCGCGTCCCGGTGATTATCCGGTTCGGCGCTGGCGCGACCGCTTCCAGCGGACCCAGCGCCGCTCTACCCAGAGCAGCGCCCGCCGCATCGGGCGGCGCAGGAAGGGCAGGTCCTGCGCCAGCAGCAACAGGCCCAGCGGCAGCATCCACATGCCCAGCAGGGGCAGGATGCTGAAAATCCCTCCCGCGATGAGGAGGAGTCCCACGGGAATGCGCACCCAGCGCGACGAAGGTTCCCGCAGCCATCGGATGCTTCGGCTGACCCGTTTCGGCAGTTCCCGCTCGAAGCGGTCGAGCTGGCGGTTCAGCCTGTCCTCGTCTTTGTCGATCATGCCTTTCCAGTCAAGCGCACCCGTGAACATGCGCCATCCTATCGGCAAACCGGGCCAGGCGCGCCCGCGGGCAGGCGGTCCTATTCATCTTCCGAAGCGGGCGATATGTAGTCCGGATCTTCCGAGTCGCGCGCGTGGCGGATGGCATCGCGCATGCGCAGGTCCAGGTGGTCGAAGTCCAGGATGACCTTTTCGGAATGGACGGCTTTCACTGCCGAAAGCGGGATCACGAAGTCGCCCGCGTTCTCGATGTAGACGAGCAACTCGGGCAGGCCGTGCCTGATCTCGCGGACCGAGCCGATGCCTTCGGCCCCGTCGGCGACGAATACCATGAATCCTTCGCTGATCTGATCGTGCATGATGCGATCTCCCTGCGACAACTGGGCGGGTTGGGGCTTCGCGTTGCGGCGGTGCGAACCGCGGACGGTGCTGCGACCAGCCTTCGCAATGCGGGCTGCGGCGAATGATGAACACACCCGCCGTTTCGAAGCGGTGAAAATGCACAGGGCCGCGCAGCGCCCGGCGGTAACCGTGCCCTGGCACCGAAGGATGCCGAAACGGTGGTCCCAAAGCGGACCATTTCCGGCGCCGGGACAGGGTGTGGAAGAATGGACATGCGTCCGGTTTCCCCCGACGCGTGCCGTACGCGGATGAACCCGGTCGCGGCAACCATGACTGCAGCGTGTACTCTTTGCGGCCAGCCCCGGTCGACCGACTGCCACCAGCGAATGAATCCCATGCAAGCCATCGAAACCCTGATCGACGACGCCTTCGAACGCCGCAACGCGCTGACCCAGGCCGAGATCGAAACCCATCTGCGGCCCGCCATCGGCCAGGTGCTCGATCTGCTGGAATCCGGCGAGCGCCGTGTTGCCGAGCCGGATGGCCGTGGCGGCTGGAAAGTGAACCAGTGGATCAAGAAGGCGGTGCTGCTGTACTTCCGCATCAACGACAACCGCGTGGTCGACGGCGGCCCGGCGCAGGCGTTCGACAAGGTGCCGCTGCGCTTCGCCCACGGCAACGATGCCGAACTGCAGCAACTCGGCGCGCGCGTGGTGCCCGGCGCACTGGTGCGACGGGGCGCGCACATCGCGAAGGATGCGGTGCTGATGCCCAGCTACGTCAACATCGGTGCATACGTCGGTGCCGGCAGCATGATCGACACCTGGGCCACGGTGGGTTCCTGCGCGCAGATCGGCGCGGGCGTGCACCTGTCCGGCGGCGTCGGCATCGGCGGCGTGCTGGAACCGCTGCAGGCCAACCCCACCATCATCGAGGACGACTGCTTCATCGGCGCACGCTCCGAAGTGGTCGAGGGCGTGGTGGTGGAAAAAGGCAGCGTGATCGGCATGGGCGTGTTCCTCGGCCAGTCCACCCGCATCTACAACCGCGCCACCGGCGAAACCAGCTACGGCCGCGTGCCGGCCGGCAGCGTGGTGGTGGCCGGCAGCCTGCCGGCAAGGGACGGCAGCCACAGCCTGTATGCGGCGGTCATCGTCAAGCAGGTCGACGCGAAGACCCGCAGCAAGACCAGCATCAACGAACTGCTCAGGAGCGGCGAATGAAACCTGTCCTATACGGACTGTCGACTTGCGACACCTGCCGCAAGGCGCGCAACTGGCTCGCCCGCTTCGAGGTGGCGCACGACTTCGTCGACTACCGCGCGAACCCGGTCCCTGCGACCACGCTGAAGAACTGGGCGGCGCAGCTCGGCGGCTGGGAAAAGCTGGTCAACAAGTCGTCCACCACCTGGCGCAACCTGCTGCTGCAACGCAAGAACCCGGGCAGCGATCCGGAGTGGACGCTGCTGCTGAAGGAATATCCCGCGCTGATCCGCCGCCCGGTGGTGGTGCAGCCCGATGGCACGGTGAGCGTGGGTTTCACCGACAACGGCTTCAAGAAACTGTTCGGGCGCTGAGATGCCGGTGCGTCTTTCCAAGATCCTGCTGGTGGCGACGATCGCGTTGTGGATGGCGCTGGTCGCGTTCGGCAACATCGCCGACTACGGCAGCAACCTGGTCTTCGTGCAGCACGTGCTGGCGATGGACTCGATCTTTCCCGACGCCAGCATCCATTACCGCGCGATCCATGCGCCGCTGCTGCAGCACGCCGCCTACGTGCTGATCATCGCCGCCGAAACCCTGGCCGCGGTGCTGTGCGGCGCCGGCGCCTGGCGCATGTGGCGCGCACGTCGCGCGCCTGCGGCGACGTTCCGTCGCGCCGGGCAGTTCGCCGTGGCCGGCCTGACGGTCGGTGTGCTGCTGTGGCTGGGCGGCTTCATGGCGGTCGGCGGCGAATGGTTCGGCATGTGGATGTCCACGCAGTGGAACGGCCTGGCCAGCGCCTTCCGCTTCGTGGTGGTGCTGCTGGCCGCGCTGGTCTACCTGGGCCAGCGCGACGGCGAACTCGATGATTGACGACAAGAGCACCGGGGTCGGCCATCACCGGGCGCGACGGTTCCGCGGCAACCTGCGCATCGAACGCGACAACGCGGCGCTCTACGCGCGGCTGGCCGGGCTGGCCACCGATGCGCGGCTGGGCCATGTCTACCGGCGCATCGCCGCGGGCGAACAGGCCAACGCGGAGTTCTGGGAGGCGCGCCTGCGCGAGCTGGGCGAAGCCGTGCCGCCGCCGCGGATCGGTCTGCGCGTGCGTGCGCTGAGCTGGTTCGCGCGGCGCTTCGGCACCGAGTTCGTGATGCCGACGGTGGTGCGCCTGGAACACGCCGACCACGGCGCCACGCCGGTCGACCGCAGCAACCATCGCGATCATTTCATTCCGCTGCGGGAGATCGGCTCGCGCGGTCACCGCCATCGCACGCAGAGCGGCAACACGTTGCGTGCGGCCGTGCTGGGCGCCAACGACGGGCTGGTTTCCAACGTCAGCCTGGTGATGGGCATGGCCGGTGCCGCATCGGGCGACCGTGCGGTGTTGCTGGCGGGCCTGGCTGGACTGGTCGCGGGCGCCTGTTCGATGGCGCTCGGCGAGTGGTTGTCGGTGAACAGTTCGCGCGAGTTCTATCAGGCACAGATCACCGAACGTGCCGAGCGGCTCGCGGTGTCGCCGGAGGATGGTCTAGAGCACATCGCCGGCATTTATCGCGACAAGGGGCTGGAACCGGCCGCGGCCGAGCACCTGGCCGGGCACGTCGTCGAGACGCCGCGTGCGGCGCTGGACATGCTGGTGCGCGAGGATCTTGGCGTCGACCCGGGCGAACTGGGCGGCTCGGCCTGGGGCGCGGCGATCTCGTCGTTCTGCCTGTTCGCCTGCGGCGCATTGTTTCCGGTGGCGCCGTACTTCTTTCTCGGCGGCCGTGCCGCCTTGCTGGCCAGCGTGTGTGCCACTGCCGTCGGCCTAGCCTTGATCGGCATCGGCACCTCGCTGTTCACCGGGCGCAGCATGCTGTTCTCGATCGCGCGCCAGTTCGGCATCACCACCGCGGCGGCCAGCATCACCTACGGCGTGGGCCACCTGCTGGGTGTCGTGCTGACATAGCGTTGGTATGCTGCGCCATCGCCCAACGTTGCGCCGCGTGAGTGCCATGTCCGAAGTTTTCGATCTCGCCTGTGACCTGGTTCGCCGCCGCTCGGTGACGCCGGAAGACGCCGGTTGCCTGCCGCTGATCGGCGAACGGCTGATGCGTGCGGGCTTTCGTATCGAGCATCTGCGCTACGGCGAGGTGGACAACCTGTGGGCCACGCACGGCACGGGTGGCCCCACGCTGATCTTCCTCGGCCACACCGACGTGGTGCCGAGCGGCCCGGAAGCGGCATGGCAGAGTCCGCCGTTCGAACCGACTGTTCGCGATGGCCGCCTATACGGCCGCGGCGTCGCCGACATGAAAGGTTCGGTGGCGGCGATGGTGGTGGCGCTGGAGGAGTTCGTGGCGGCTCACCCCGGCCATCGCGGCCGGGTCGGCTTGCTGCTGACCGGCGACGAGGAAGGCCCGGTCAACCTCGACGGCGTGCGCAGGGTGGTGGAACGCTTCCGTGCCACCGGCGAGCGGATCGACTGGTGCGTGGTCGGCGAACCGTCGGCGAAGGAAAGGCTGGGCGACCTGATCCGCGTGGGTCGGCGCGGCTCGCTGTCGGCCATGCTCGACGTGCATGGCGTGCAGGGCCACGTGGCGTATCCGGAGAAAGCGCTGAATCCGATCCACGCGTTCGCGCCTGCGCTGGCGGAACTTGTCGCCACGCGCTGGGACGAGGGCAACGGCGATTTCCCGCCCACCTCGTTCCAGGTGTCCAACCTCAACGCCGGCACCGGCGCCAACAACGTCATCCCCGGCGAGCTCACTGCATGGATCAACTTCCGCTACTGCACCGCCAGCCGTGCCGAAGACCTGCGCGCGCGCACCGAGGCGATCCTGCAGCGGCACGGTCTGGACTACGCGCTTGACTGGAACCTCTCCGGCGAGCCGTTCCTCACCCCGCCCGGCGGCGTGTTGCGCGAGACGGTGGTGGCGGTGTGCCGCGAGCTGTACGGCATCGATCCCGAGCAAAGCACCGGCGGCGGCACCTCCGACGGCCGCTTCATCGCGCCGATGGGCACCGAGGTGGTCGAGGTCGGCCCGGTCAACGCGACCATCCACAAGGTCGATGAATGTGTGGCGCTGGAGGAACTGGAGCAGTTGCCGGCGTTGTACGAGACCATCTGCGAACGGCTGCTTGGCCGGAATGATCGCGGGTAGTGGTGCCGGGTGTTACCGCCCGGTACCGGATGGGCTGGTTCAAGGTCGATCTGCTGCAGGGTCGTCATTCCCGCGATAGCGGGAATCCAGTGACTTCAGGGTTCGTGAGTGGTGCGGAAATCGCAGGATGACCAGCTTCGCTGTTGTAAAGCACCTCCTGCTTTCGCGGAAATGACGGGATATCTCCAGGCGGGCGGAACTTTGCCCGGCAGCGTAGTTCGCGAAGCCCAGTCTGGGGGCTGATCTTAGTTGCTCCGCCGAATCCTCTCGAAAAGTTCGTGTGCGGCATGGAGGGCTGCACAAGGTTACTTTGCCCTGAATGTTCGCATGTTGTGGTCGCCACGATTCGCTTCAGTGCTCGGGTTGCAACACCAGCGTGTGCCGCGTCGCGCCCGGCAGCAGCGGCGTCGGACGTCCCTCGACCCAGTCCTCGTGCCCCGCGCCGAAGTACGGCGACAGCGGGTGGTCGCTCTGGCCGCCGGGCATGTTGAGGATGCCGTGGGCTTCGTGGCCGGGCGACACGTCCAGGTGTTCGGAGGCGCCGAAGCCGGGCGAGGCGACGTGCGGCATGTTGTTGTCGCCGGGGATGGGCTGGTCGGGCATGTCGATGAAACGGCCCAGCCAGGATGGCAGCGCGGCGGACAGCGGGTGTTTGATCACGGCGCGGTTGCGTTCGCCCCAGCTGCGTGCGGCGAGGCCGCCGGGTTGCCGGCCGAGCTCGGTCACCACATGCCTGGCGGCATCGGTGAGCAGGGCGTGCCAGTCCGGATATTTAGGGTCGAGCAGATACGCGGGCTGGGCACGGACCAGTGCCCACACGGCCGCCTCGGCGCTGTTCTCGCCGGGCCAGCTGAAGTCCGGGTAGCGTTGTTGAACCTGCGCCGCGAACGGCGCCAATACGGCTGCGCCGACCTGGTCGCGGAACGCGCGCACCAGCCGGTAGTCGACGCTGTCGACGGCGGCGCGCTCCTGCCAGGGCGCGGTGAGCTGGCGCAGCTGCTGCAGTGATGGATCGGTGCTGTCCGCCAGGGTGTCCTGCAGCAGGCGTTGCCAGTGGGTGAGGAACACCGCGCGATCGTCCAGCTGGATGTCGAGCAGGCTGCCGGGCGTGAAGCTGGCGCGGGCGCGCAGGTCGTCGCGGATCTGCTGCGCGCGCGCGCCGAGGTCGTGGCCACCGTTGCCGAGCAGGGCCAGCGCGTCGCCGTCGACGGTGCGGTTGTTTGCTGTCCACAGCCGGCCATCGGCGGGATTCTCGATGCGCGGATAGCGTGCCGGCGCGGCCCAGCCCTGCCAGCCGCTGCCGGGTTTCGACCAGTCCGACGGCAGCAGCGGGTCGATGCCGGTACGCAGCGGGATGCTGTTGCCGGCGATGGTCCAGCCGATGTGCCCGGCGCTGTCGGCGACCAGCAGGTTCTGCGGCGGTATGCCGAGACGGGGCGCCAGGTCCAGCGCGCCGGCCACGTCGGTAGTTTGTTCCAGTTGCATCAGTTCGACGTTGTAGCCGTGTGCGCGGCCGCCGATCCACGCCAGCGCCAGTGGCGTGCCGTCGGCGTCCTGGCCCATGATCGGGCCCCAGCGGGTGTCTTCGACCTTGAGGATGGCATCCGGCCGGCCCTTGATCCGGATGTGTTCGTCGTGGCTTTCGATGCTGGCCCAGCCGTCCGGTGTCTTGTAGCGCGTGGGGTCGGCGGGATCGCGCAGCACGCGCACCCAGTCCTGCCAGTCGCCGTAGCTGTTGGTGAAGCCCCAGGCGATCTGGCCGTTGGAGCCGACGATGATCGCCGGCGTGCCGGGCAGGCTGACGCCGTTGACGTCGCGCTGGCCGTGCGGTGCGCTGGCGTCGGGATAGCGCAGGCGGGTGCGGAACCAGATGTTCGGCACGCGCAGGCCCAGGTGCATGTCGTTCGCCAGCAGCGCCGCGCCGCTGCCTGTGGTGAGCGCGCCAGCCACCGCGAAGCTGTTGCTGCCGGGGCGCGGTGCATCGAGCGCCGGCGCCAGCGCGGCGGCCAGCGCCGGCGAGTGGGGCGACGGCGCGAGCTGGCGCAGGTCGAACACGCCGGCCGGCGGAATCACCGGCGGCCGCGACAGCCGGCCGGTCAGCGGGGCCTCCCAGTCGGGATCGGGCGCCAGCAGGAAATCCACCAGCGATCCGGGCAGCACCGCGCGCATCTGCGCGAGGCGCAGTTCGCGTTCGTTGCGGCCGTCGCCGTTGAGGTCCAGGTACATCGAGGCGATCACCAACGCACTGTCTTCGGATCGCCAGGGCTGCGGCTGGCTCCCCAGCAGCAGGTACTCCCATGGCCGCACGCGCAGGTCGGCAAGGCCGGCGTTGACGCCATCGCGGTAGCGGTCGAGTTCGCGCTTCTCCGCTGGCGGCAGTTGCGCGTAGGCGGCCTCGGCCACGGTGCGCAGGCGATGGCGGCGATGGTTGAGGTCGACCTTCAGCGCCGCCGGCCCGACCAGCGCGGACAATTCGCCGGCGCTCGCGCGGCGCATCAGGTCCATCGCGAAGAAGCGTTCCTGAGCATGCACGTAGCCGAGCGCGTAGCTGATGTCGGTGCGGTTTCTTCCCTCGATGGTGACCGTGCCCAGCGCGTCGCGGCTGACGCTGACCGCGGCGCTGAGGACTGCGGCCGTGCGCGTGCCGTCGAGCCCGGCGCGGCTGCCGGCCAGCAGCCACCACAGCGCGAGGAAAGCCATCGGCAACAGCGCCAGCAGGGCCAGCAGCAGGGTGCGCAGGACACGCCAGCGGCGGGTCGTCATGGCTTGGCGAATACCGCGAAGATGCCGGCGTATGGCTTGACCATGAAGGCCGGCGCGCCGGCGTAGCCTTCGCCGTCGACGTACAGCTGCGAAATGCTGCCGTCCAGGTACAGTGCGTCGCGGCAACCCAGCTTGTCGCGGAACAGCCGTCCAAACGTGTGGAAGTTCACCGGCGCCTCGCTCACCGCGAACACCACCTCGGTCGGGGTTTTCGCGCAGACGCCGCTGCGCCATTTCAGGCTGGACGAGTCATCGATGAACTGTTCGTTGAGCTTGCCGTCGATCAGCAGCATCGGCCCGGACTGGGTGGCCCACTGCGCGCTCGCCCCTTCGGCCTTGAACGCCGCGCTGGTGCGCACCGCGGCATGCCCGTCCGGATACACCGCGAACACGCCGTTAGGCAGCAGCGAGAAATTGCCCGAGGCGGGATTGCCGTGCGCCAGGTTCAGCGGCACCACGGTCTTGCCGTTTTCCACGTACAGGCCGAGCGGCGCGAACTTGTGGTCGTAGATGCCCGCGTTGGCGGCAAACAGCAGCCGCTGGCCGCGCTGTTCGCCCCACTGGCGCAGCGTCTCGATACTGCCGAACGGCTGGCCGCTGGCGGGTTCGCGCCAGTGCAGGGTCAATCGTTCGCGTTTCAGGTTCACATGCACGACACGGTAGTTCTGTCCCTCGAACGCCAGTTCGCGGCTGTCCAGCGCGCGTGCGGTCGGCGCGCAGCCGGGCATGCCGACGAGCAGCAGCAAGGGCAGCAGCACGTGCTGCAGCACGCGGCATAGCCGTTGTGCGGGAAAGGGGTGGGGTGGCGGCGAAACGGATGGGCGCATCCGTCGATGGTCGCCGCCCTGCCGCGCGGGTGCAAGTCCGTCGCCAAGCCTGCGCCGGATACCGGCTGCCGCTAAACTTGGGTTTTCCGCGGTATCCGCCCATGCCCTATACCCCGATAGTGGCGACTCTCGGTTACGTGTTGTCGCCCGACCGCAGCGAAGTGCTGATGATCCACCGCAACGCCCGCCCCGATGACCTGCACCTGGGCAAGTACAACGGCCTGGGCGGCAAGATGGAGCCGGGCGAGGACATTGCCGCCTGCATGCAGCGCGAGATCCGCGAAGAGGCCGGCATCGAGTGCGAGTCGATGCAGTTGCGCGGCACGTTGAACTGGCCCGGTTTCGGCAAGCACGGAGAGGACTGGCTCGGTTTCATCTTCGTGGTCGACCGCTACAGCGGTACGCCATTCATGACCAATCACGAAGGTACGCTGGAGTGGGTGGCGCTGGAACGCCTGCTGACCCTGCCGATGTGGGAGGGCGACCGCCACTTCCTGCCGCTGGTGTTCGACGCCGACCCGCGCCCGTTCCATGGCGTGATGCCGTACAAGGGCGGCCGCATGCAGTCGTGGTCGTACACGCGATTGTGAGTGATGGCGCCAGGATCACCCGCATCGTTGCCACGGTGATCCGCGGCGAAGCCGGCTGCGACAGCGAAGCGACCGGGCCGGGTGCGCTTACGCCACGTCGCCGATCCAGGCCGGGCTGCTGAACTTCGTTTGCCCGAGTGCTTCGGCCTGGACCAGTTCGTCGGCGCGCAGGCTGCCGTCGCTGAGGCCGTGCAGGCGGCGGAAGGTGGCGATCATGCGTTCGATCACCGCCTCGCGCGGCAGGCCGGTCTGGCTGCGCAGCGGATCGACCCGCTTGGCCGCGCTGACGGTGCCCTTGTCGGACAGTTTCTCGCGGCCGATGCGCAGCACGTCCAGCATCTTCGCCGCGTCGATGTCGTAGGCCATGGTGACGTGATGCAGCACCGCGCCGCCGCGGTGCACCTGGGCGGCGCCGGCGATCTTGCCGCCTTCGGAGGTGATGTCGTTGAGCGGCTGGTACCACGCCTTGATGCCCAGCTCGCCGAGCGCTTCGAGCACCCACGCGTCGAAGAAGGCATAGGCTTCCTGGAACGACAGCCCCTTGACCAGCGACTGCGGCGCGTAGATCGAATAGGTGATCGTGTTGCCCGGCTCGATGAACATCGCGCCGCCGCCGCTGACCCGGCGGACCACCTCGATGCCGTGGCGCCGGGCCGCCTCGCCGTCCACTTCGTTGCGCAGCGACTGGAAGCGGCCGATCACCACCGCCGGCGATGCCCACTCCCAGATGCGCAGGGTCGGCGCGCGGCGGCCGGCGCCGACCTCGTGGGTCAGCACGTCGTCCAGTGCCATGTGCAGGGTGGGCGATTGCGGCGCGGCGTGGATCAGCTGCCAGTCGTGGTCGCGCCAGTCGGTGCGCATCATGCGGCGGATTCCCTGTGCAAGGCGCGGCGCACGGCTACCGCGATGGCTTCCGGCGAAAGACCATACATCATCACGTCGGCGGCGAGCGCGTCGCGCACGACGGCGGCGAGCGCGGCTTCGTCGGCGTGTTCCGATTGGCCCTCCAGCGCGCGGTTGATCGTGTCCAGCGCGCTGTCCGGCTCCAGGAAGAAATCGCCACTCAGCCGCACGTCGGCAAGACGGCCATCGCGCACGGCCAGGTCGATCACCACCAGCTTGCCGCCGGGCATCTTGTATTCGCCGTGCATGCACGCGTCCCGAATGTCCTCGAATCTGCGTAAGTGTGCCTCGTGGCGCCCGCCATGCCAAAGGCGGCGACATCACGCCGCCGCTTTTGGCGGGGCTCAGCGCATCTCCGGCGTCAATAATGCCCTGGCGATCGATTCCCACGGCACATGTTTGCAGTTCTGGCTTTGCGTGGGCAGCATGTCAGGGGGGGCGATGCTTATGGCGCAGCGATCCGGTCCGCATGGCGATCACGATCGTGCCGTGATGGCCATGCATCGCTCACGGCTCCTTCTTGAATTTCTAGGTCGTGGAAAATCAGTGGGGCGGATGACTTGCGTCAGCGCTTCACGAACCGATAGGCGAAGCGATCGGTCTCGCCCTTGATCGACGGGGCCGCTCCAGTATCCATCGCCTGGAAACACGTCGATCACGGTAGAGCCCGCATCGACACGTGCGAACCTCAACAACTCGGATTGTTTGGAGTGCCGGTACATGGTGGCCTCCGAAGTGGCACGACTTCTGAAAAGCTCGTGGTGGATGCCGGCCAGGCCTGGCGCGTCAGATTTGCGCCAGGCCACCGTCGACGGCGACCTCGCTGGCGGTCATGAAGCTGCTGTCCGCCGACGCGAGAAACGCGGCGACCGCCCCGATCTCCGACGGATCGGCCATGCGCCGGAGTGGATTCATCGAGGCGAAGGCCTTCATGCCCTCCTCGCCCACCGCGGCCTTCGCCAGTTCGGTCGCCGTCGGACCGGGCGACAGTACGTTGACGCGGATGCCGGTGCCTTTCAGGTCCTCCGCCCAGGTCTTCGCGAGGTTGCGCACGGCTGCCTTGCTCGCGCTGTAGGCGCCGAACGCCGGGGCACCCGTGGTACCGGCGCTCGATCCGGTCAGGATGATCGAACCGCCCGTGCCCATCAGCGGCAGTGCTTTCTGCACCGTGAAAATCGTGCCTTTCACGTTGGTGTCGAACGTTTCGTCGATGTGTTCGGCGGTGATCTCGCCGAGCGCAAGCAGGCTTCCCGTCCCGGCATTGGCGAAGACGATGTCGAGGGTGCCGCGCTCGGCCTTCACTGCCGCGTAGAGGCGGTCGAGATCGGCCTCGTCGGACACCGAGCCCTGCACCGCGCGGGCGTTGGGCCCGAGATCAGCCACGGCGGCGTCGAGCGCTTCCTGCCGGCGGCCGAAGATGAAGACGAACGCGCCTTCCTCGATGAAACGCTCCGCCGCGGCGCGGCCGATGCCGGTGGCGCCACCGGTGATCACGGCGGTCTTTCCATTCAGTCTGGTCATGTCTTTGATCCTTGGTCGGGATGGCACAAATAGGTGATTACGATGCGGCGCCGGCGGTCGCCGGTCGCTCGGGTTCGTTCTTGAACAGGTCCTGGAAGATCAGCGGCGCCCAGCTCTTGTCGAACACCTGTACCAGCGCGCCGCCTTCTGCGAGCTTCCCGAGATTGACGGGTGCGAAACCCAGTTGCTCGGACAGGTCCGCCACCTGCGCTGCGGCGGCCTGGTCGTCACTCGACAGGAACACGACGCGGCGGCTGCCGTTGACGTTCGGATCGGCGGCCAGCGTCCTCGCGGGCAGATGGTTGAAGCCCTTCACGAAGCGGGCGCCGGGGAATGCCTTGGCGACGTCGGCGGTCGACAGGCCCTCGAAACCGTTCATTGCGTCCACCACCGTCTTGCCCTGCCAGCTCGGCAGCATCTTGGCGACCTCGCGATGCCCCTCGAAGAGAACGGCCAGGAAAATCACGTCAGCCTTGAGCGCTTCCTGCAGCGTCCGGGGAACGACCGTGGATCCGATCGCCTGCGCCTGCGGCAGCAGGGTTTCGGGCGCCCGCCGGCTGGCGACGGAGACTTCGATGTCGTTGCGGGCGAAAGCGCGGGCGAGGGCCTGGCCGATGGCGCCGAAACCGATGATGGCGTAGCTCATGGAGATGATCCTTTTCAGTACGGGGATGGAGTGGGCTGGCCTGTTCGGGCCGGTTGCCCCATCAATCTGGGTCGCTTGACGTATCAACACAATTGACGAAACATCGCTTAATACGATCTATTTTCTGGATGATTCGTGCTCGACAACGTCACCATCAACCAGCTGCGCGCGTTCGTTGCGGTGTGCGATCAGGGGAGCTTCTCGGGCGCGGCGCGGAAACTCGCACGCGCGCAGTCGGCCATCAGCCACGCGATCAAGGCGCTGGAAAGCGCGTTCGACGTCGAGCTGTTCGAGCGCAACACGCGCAGGGCGCAGCTCACCGCGGCGGGGCGCAGCCTGCTGCCGGATGCGCGTGCGGTCATCTCACGCACCGAGGAAATGAAGAACCGCGCCGGTGCGATCTCCAAGGTGGGGGTGCCGCAGGTGTCGGTGGCGGTGGATGCCTACTTTCCACGCACCCACCTGATCGACTGCTTGCGGACGCTGCAGCAGGAGTTCCCGACCGCCGCGATCAACCTGCGCATCACCACCATGCAGGGCGGCGAGCAGCTGGTGCTCGAAAAGCTGTGCGCCCTGGCCGTCACGATCCAGAACGTGCCGGAGGTGAACCCGGACGCCATCGAACGCCATTGGTTGCGCGAGGAGGAAATGGTGACGGTATGCGCGCCTTCCCATGCGCTCGCCTCGGCACCCAAACCCGTCCCCGTGGACGAGTTCGGTCGACACACCCAGATCGTCGTCACCGACAACCAGCCCGGCGCGGAAAAGACCCAGCAGGGCGTTGCCGGCAAGCGCCAGTGGCTGGTCAACGACCTCGGCGCCAAACGCGACCTGCTCAAGGCCGGCCTCGGCTGGGGACACTTGCCGAGGCACCTCGTCAGCGACGATCTGGCCAGCGGAGGGCTCGTCGAACTCGAGCGTCGCGCATGGCACATGGGGACGCTCGCGTTCATGGTCTCGCAGCGCCGGGGACACGACCTTTCAGCATGCGAGTCGCGGCTGGTCGCGCTGCTTGGGGGACCTTAGCTTCATGCGGTCGCAGAGGCGCGCATGCGTTGCCGCTCATGGCCGCCCGCCGCCTGAAGCAGACAGTCAACGCTGGAGTTGAGCAGGCGACTCGGCGGTTCTGTCAGACACCATTGCGATCAACGACGCGCAAGCACGACCTGGCCGTGGCCCGCACGACTTCTCCGGGATTTTCGGCGCGGTACTGGAAAACGCCGTGCGTTATGCGCGCCGCCAGGTTCGCGTCTGCGCCATGGCCGGCCCCGAGTCCGAGTGGACGCGGTTCCTGCTTCAGTGGCCGCGGCGGCCGTTGAAATGGCCGGTGCCGCCACCAATCGAAATGCTGACGCCGCCGCTGGGATGGTCGCAGCTGCCGAAGGCCTTGCTGAGGTTGACCGTGCCGGTCTGGTAGTTGCCGCTGAAATGGTTGCCGCCGACCACGCCCATGCCGACGCTGCCGTGCATCTGCGGCTGGTTGTAGCTGTAGTCGTCGCAGTCGGGGCGTTCGCTGCTGGCGACCTCGGTGTTGCCCATGCGCCCGCTGGTGTCGCCGTAGTAGGTGCCGGGCGCGTCGCGCGCGGGTGTCGCAGCGGTGGAGCTCGCGGCCGGCAAGTTGCCGGGTGGCAGTTTCAGGTTCAGCGGTTTTGCCGGTGTCTGCGCCCACGCCGTGGTGGCCAGCAGGCCGGCGGCGAGGACGAGGAAGTGCCGTTGGATGTTCATGCGCGCTCCGGGTTGGTACACGCTCAACGCGCGATGCCGCGTCGGCGTGTACATCCCTTTTGGAAAGAACGCGGCGCGGGAAGTTCCTTGGTCCCGCGGACGGTCACGCGCTGGTCTCGATCCGCTCGACCCGGCGCAGGCCGCGCGGCAGCAGGCCGCCGCGGGTGGCACGGTTGCCGCCGTATTCGACCAGGTCGGCCCAGCGCAGGGTCAGCTTGCGCTGGCCGGCGTACAGGGTGACCTCGCCCTTGCCTTCGCTGACCACGGCCACGCCGGCCACGCGCTCACCTTCCGCAAGATGCTTCTTCGGGATCTCGATCAGCTTGTTGCCCTTGCCCTTGTCCAGCTCCGGTAGCTCGGCCACCGAGAACATCAGCAGGTGGCCTTCGGTGCTGACCACCACGATGCGGTCGCGTGCCGGGTCGGCGCTGACCTGCGGCGCCAGCACCTTGGCCTTGTCGCTGAGGCTGATGATCTGCTTGCCGGCCTTGTTGCGGCCGGTGAGCGATTCGAAGCGGGTGACGAAGCCGTAGCCGAAGTCGGTGGCGAGGATCAACCGGGTGTCGTTGTCGCCGGCGATCACCGCGTCGAAGCTGGCGCCCGCGGTCGGGCTGAAGCGGCCGGTCAGCGGCTCGCCGTTGCCGCGCGCCGAGGGCAGGGTGTGCGCCAGCGTGGAGTAGGCGCGGCCGGTGGAGTCGATGAACGCGACCTGCTGCGTCGTGCGGGCCTTCACCGCGGCGAGCAGGCCGTCGCCCTCGCGGTAGTTCAGCGCCTCGGCGTCGATGTCGTGGCCCTTGGCGGCGCGCGCCCAGCCCTTCTGCGAGAGCACCACGGTGACCGGCTCGCTGGCCACCAGCGCGCTCTCGTCCAGCGCATGCGCCACCTCGCGTTCGACCAGCGGCGAGCGGCGGGCGTCGCCGAATTTCTCGGCATCGGCGCGCAGTTCGTCCTTGATCAGGCCCTTCAGCTTGGCCGGCGATTTCAGCAGCACGTTGATGCGCGCGCGCTCCTCTTCGAGCTGGTCGCGTTCGGCATTGATCTTCATCTCCTCCAGCCGTGCCAGCTGGCGCAACCGGGTTTCGAGGATGTAGTCGGTCTGCTCCTCGCTGAGCCTGAAGCGCGCCATCAGCACGGGCTTGGGCTCGTCCTCGCTGCGCACGATGCGGATGACTTCGTCGAGGTTGAGATAGGCGGTGTGCAGGCCTTCGAGCAGGTGCAGGCGGCGGTCGACCTTGGCCAGGCGATGCTCCAGGCGCCGGGTGACCGTGCTGGTGCGGAAGCTCAGCCACTCCGTGAGGATGCGCTTGAGATCCTTCACCTGCGGCCGGCCGTCCAGGCCGATCATGTTGAGGTTGACGCGGAAGCTCTTCTCCATGTCCGTGGTGGCGAACAGGTGCTGCATGGTCTCGTCGGCGTCGACGCGGTTCGAGCGCGGCACGATGACTAGGCGGATCGGGTTCTCGTGGTCGGATTCGTCGCGCAGGTCCTCGATCATCGGCAGCTTCTTCGCGCGCATCTGCGCGGCGATCTGTTCGAGGATCTTCGACGGGCTGACCTGGTGCGGCAGCGCGGTGATCACGATGTTGCCTTCCTCGCGCCGGTACACCGCGCGGGCACGCACCGAACCGCCGCCGGTCCGGTAGATCGCCAGCAAGTCGGCACGCGGGGTGATGATCTCCGCCTCGGTCGGGTAGTCCGGTCCCAGCACGTGCTCGCACAGCTGGGCGACCGTGGCATCGGGTTCATCCAGCAGACGGATGCACGCGGTGGCCAGCTCGCGCAGGTTGTGCGGCGGGATGTCGGTGGCCATGCCCACGGCGATGCCCATCGAGCCGTTCAGCAGCACGTGCGGCACGCGAGCCGGCAGCCAGCTCGGCTCCTCCAGCGTGCCGTCGAAGTTCGGCACCCAGTCCACCGTGCCCTGGGCCAACTCGCCGAGCAGCGCCTCGGCGATCGGGCTGAGCTTGGATTCGGTGTAGCGCATCGCCGCGAAGCTCTTCGGGTCGTCCGGCGAGCCGAAGTTGCCCTGGCCGTCGACCAGCGGGTAGCGGTACGAGAACGGCTGCGCCATCAGCACCATCGCCTCGTAGCACGACGAGTCGCCGTGCGGATGGAACTTGCCGATCACGTCGCCGATGGTGCGCGCGGATTTCTTCGGCTTCGCGGTGGCGGCCAGGCCCAGCTCGCTCATCGCGTAGATGATGCGCCGCTGCACCGGCTTCAGTCCGTCGCCCACGAACGGCAGCGCGCGGTCCAGCACCACGTACATCGAATAGTCGAGATAGGCCCGCTCGGCGTATTCCTTCAGCGGGATCTGTTCGTAATTGGCTTGCAGGTTCATGCGGTTGCATCAGGGAAGTGGCGCGCGGCGCGCGGGATAACCGGTCGATGGTGCCAGAAAGCGGCGGGCTCTTGTAGGCGCGGTTTCGGCCGCGATCTGCTAAGGCACGCCGGCCGGCAGCGGCGGCGCGCGCAGCGGTACCGGGGTGGACTGCACGATCGAGGTGGTGGTCTGGCCGTGGCGCAGGAAGCGGTCGAGGATCAGGTCCAGGTGTTCCAGCGCGTCAAGGTGCACCTTGATGATGAAGCAGTCCTCGCCGGTGACGCGGTGGCACTCGACCACCTGCGGGATCTTCTGCGCGAGCTCGGCGATCTTCGGCAGTTGCCCGGGCACCGGGCGCACGCGCACGTAGGCAGTGACCGGCCAGCCCAGCGCCCTGGGGTCGAGGTCGAGCCGGTAGCCGCGGATCACTCCGGTTTCCTCCAGCCGGTTCAGGCGTTCCTTCACTGCCGGTGCCGACATGCCGACGCGGCTGGCGAGCCGGGTGACGGGCTGGCGTGGATCTTCCTGCAGTGCCTGCAGCAGGGCGATATTGCGGGGATCGGACAGCAAATTGGAAATCTGAGGCATGAGACGTCACCGGCTTTCAAGTAAGGAAATATGGATCGCTGATTCCTTCGTTTCGGAATGGATCATGCGCCGATCATTTGCAAAAGTGGCTGCATGAAGAATGAATCCGATTCCACCACGATCGAACCGCCGTCGCCGCCCCTCGCGGCCGGCGAACGCGTGCCGCCCTCGCTGTATTTCGTGGTCGGCGCGATCTTCCATTACCTGGGGCCCGCGTTCGCGGTGCTGCTGTTCGCCCACGTCGCGCCACTCGGCGTGGCCTGGCTGCGGATCGCCAGCGCGGCGCTGATCTTCGCGCTGTGGCGACGGCCCTGGCACTATTTCGCGCAGCAGAACGCCGCGGTGCGCTGGAACATCGTGGCGCTGGGCGCGGTGCTTGGCGGCATGAACGTCTGCTTCTACCTGGCGATCGACCGGCTGCCGCTGGCCACGGTGGGCGCGATCGAGTTCCTCGGCCCGATCGCGCTGGCCTGGGCCGGCCTGCACAGCCGCCGCAACGGGGTGGCGCTCGCGATGGCGGCGGCCGGCGTGATCATGCTGACCCACGTGCGTTTCGCCGGCACGGCCATCGGCTTCGCCTTCGCGTTCGCGAACTGCGCGCTGTTCATGCTGTATATCGTGCTCGGCCATCGCATCGCCAGGGACGGTGGCGGCAACGGCATCGACCGGCTGGCCGCGGCGATGCTGGTGGCGCTGCTGGTCGTGATGCCGCTGGGCTGGCGCGAGGCGGCGGTGGCCTTCACCCATCCCGGCCTGCTGGCCGCCGGCATCGGCGTGGGCGTGTCGTCGTCGGTGATCCCGTACGTGTGCGACCAGCTGGCGATGGCGCGGCTGCCGCGCGCCACGTTCGCGCTGATGCTGGCACTGCTGCCGGCCACCGCCTGCGCGATCGGCATCGTGGTGCTGCACCAGTTGCCGGGCCCGGCCGAGCTGGCCGGCATCGCCCTGGTCATCGCGGGCATCAACCTGCACCGGGCGGCGCCGCGCTGAACCTGCATCGACATCCGAACACTGAAGGAGAACCGCCATGGATTACATCAATCTCGGCAAATCCGGCCTCAAGGTCTCGCGGATCTGCCTGGGCTGCATGAGCTATTCGGTAACGCCCACCGACGAGAGGCCATGGACGCTGGACGAAGAGCACGGCCGGCCGTTCATCCGGCGAGCGCTCGAGCTGGGCATCAACTATTTCGACACGGCGAACATGTATTCGCGCGGCGGCAGCGAGCTGGTGCTGGGGCGCGCGCTGCGCGATTTCGCGCGGCGCGAGGAGGTGGTGATCGCCACCAAGGTGTTCTATCCGATGCGTGGCGACGCGAACGGCGGCGGCCTGTCGCGCAAGGCGATCATGACCGAGATCGACGCCAGCCTGCGGCGGCTCGGCACCGACTACGTCGACCTCTACCAGATCCACCGCTGGGACGCGGCCACGCCGATCGAGGAGACGCTGGAGGCGCTGCACGATGTGGTGAAGGCGGGCAAGGCCCGTTACATCGGTGCCTCGTCGATGATGGCGTGGCAGTTCGCCAAGGCGCTGTACACCGCCGACCTGCATGGCTGGACGCGTTTCGTGTCGATGCAGCCGCACTACAACCTGCTGTACCGCGAGGAGGAGCGCGAGATGCTGGCGCTGTGCGCGGACCAGGGCATCGGCGTGGTGCCGTGGAGCCCGCTGGCGCGCGGCCGGTTGGCGCGGGCGTGGGAGGACGAGCCGAGCACCGTGCGCGGTGGCTCCGATCCGTGGGGCGACGGCGTGTATGCCGCGAGCAAGGCGGCGGACAAGGCCGTGGTGGATCGCGTCGGCGAGGTCGCCGCGCGGCTCGGCGTGCCGCGCGCGCAGGTGGCGCTGGCGTGGCTGCTGCGCCAGCCGGTGGTTACCGCGCCGATCGTGGGCGCGACCAGGCCGCGTCATCTGGAAGAGGCGGTGGCGGCGCTGTCGGTCAGCTTGCCGCCGGCGGAAATCGCCGCGCTCGAGGCGCCGTACGCACCGCACGCCGTCGCCGGCATCGACTGATCAGGGCAGGCGCTCGACCGGGACGCCCAGCAACTCCAGTCGCGCCTGCACGCTGTCCGGCCCGGCCAGGTGCGCGGCGCCCACGGCGATGAAGACGGTGCCCGGTTGCTGCAGCATCGCGGCGATCTTCGTCGCCCAGGCCTGGTTGCGCTGCACCAGCAGCCGTTGGTAGAGCTTCGGCTCGCGCTGGCGCATGTCGTCGTTGCCGATGCGGGCGATGCTGTCCACGTCGCCGGCCTTCCAGGCGTCGATCAGCTCGGTGAGCTGGAATGCGCCCTTGTCCGCGTCGCGCATGGTCGAGCGCAGCAGGGCCAGCTCGATCGCGCGCGGCATGTCGGCGAGAAAGCGGATCTGCTGTTCGGCGGTCTCCAATCCCAGCACCTGCTTGCCGGCAGCGCTCATCTGCCCCTTCAACTGCTTGTCCACGCCATGTTCCGGGTCGAGCCCGGCCTTCAGCAGCGGCGTCACCGCCAGCGTCAGCGCGGCCAGCCACGGACGCATCACGTTCAGCGTCTGCATGCCGCCGGGCACGCCGACCTTGTTCGCCAGCAGGCCCAGCCGATGCGCCTCCGACTGGCTGAGCTGGCTGGACAACGGATGCGTCGCATCCATCCCGTAGCGCAGCACTAGCGCCGCCATGTTCGCCGGGTCGTCGTCGGTCAGCTCGATGTACAGCGTCCGGCTGTCCGCCATCGCCCGGTCCAGCTCGGGGGAATGCCAGCTGGCGTCGCTCGGCATCAGGTGCACCGTGCCGAACAGGTAGATCGTGGTGTCGGCGTCCTTCACCACCCACAAGGCGGGTTTCGCCAGCGCCGGGGCGCAGACGAGCAGCAGGGCGAGGCAGGCGAGCAGGCGCAGGGTGATCGAAGGCTTCATGCCGCGAGTGTCGCGGCAGGTCGTGGCCAGTTCAATCCCGGCGAGATGGCAATGGCGTGGGCCGTTGGTCTGTGGAACCGCGATGTCGGGGTGGCGCAGGTGCCGACCGACCCCGGGAACCTCGCCATCGGGGCCCGGCCGGTCCCCGCCGACCTCGGCAACCTCGGCGCCGGGGTTGCGCACCTCCCCGCCGACACCCGGAATCTCGGCGTCGGAGTTGTGTGCGTCCCCGTTGACATTTGGAACCTCGGCGTCGAGGTTGCGCACGTCCCCGCCGATATCCGGAGTCTCGGCATCGGGGTTCGGCACGTCCCGGCCGGGCTTCGCCACCCCGACGCCGGGCTTCGCTACCTCCTTGCCGGGTGCATCGAGGTCAGTCGCCCGAACGCCAGCGTGGCGGTTCGCCCTTCAGCCAGCACACGGCCGTCAGGCCGAGGGTAAGCAACACCAGGCTGATCGCGAACATGACGGGGTCGGCCGCTGGCCATAGGAAACGAAAGACCAGCGCAACGCATCCCGCGTAGATGGCCAGGCAAACCCAGCCCTGCCACCGAACCGGCAGGCCCCAACCCCAGCCATAGCGCTTGGCCGGAAACCAATACTTGTTCTGGCTATCCATTTCGGTTCCTTGTGGTGAGTGCGTGGTGCCTGCGTCTGCGGTCGATTGATTTCTTCCGTCCCCATATCTCTTACAGGCCAAGCAGCTTCCAGACCCAATAGACGCCGATGCCCATTTGCACGGCGAAGGCGGTGAAGCGGGCGTTGACGGCGATGACGCTGGTCGAAGCCAGATGGATGCCGGACTGGACGATTCTGGCGCCCAGCAACCAGGGCGCCAGCGCGTCCGTGACTTCCGCCCGGCCCGTCGCGATGGCGACCAGCAGCAGGCCGCCGAAGACCGGCAGGCTCTCGATACAGTTCGCATGTGCGCGGGCGAGCCGCTGCATGAACGGCGAGATATTCGAGTTGTCGGGCTTGAACTCGTTCGAGCGCACGCGGCCGGTGACGACGAGGTAGCTGCGCAGCACCTCCATGACGACCAGCAGGAGCAGCGTCCAGGCAAGGAACAGGGTGAGTACCAGGGCTGAGATGGTCATGGCGCGGCCTGCGATTCTGGTGGCGTGGCGTGGAGGGATGGCGGCGGCCGGCTAGGTCGGGGTCTCGCTGGCCGGGGCATAGGCGCTGGCGCGCGTCAGGTCGAGCGGCCGCACCTCGCAGACCAGGCCGTAGGCCAGGCACGGGTTTTCCGCCGCGATGCGCGCCGCTTCCTCCAGGCTGTGCGCGCGGATGAACCAGTAACCGCCGACCACTTCCTTGGCCTCGGCAAACGGGCCGTCCGTGGCCGCCTGCCGCGACACCACCTTGCCCTCGCGGGCGAGCCGGTGTCCGGGCCCGATCCGGCCTTCGCCCACCAGCCGGTCGTACCACGCGTAGAACCGGTCGATCACGGTCTGGATCTGCTCCGGCGAGGCGTCCTTGTCCCATTGGCCACGGGAGAGCAGGAGGTAGTCAGAGGGTGAGGTTGGCTGGCTCATGGATGGCTTCCATTGGCTGGGCAGGGAAGGAGGCGTCGGAGCACGGGCGATGGCGGTTGATGGATACGGGGCGATTGATTTCCTCCGTACCCTTATTTGCTCGCGGGCGTATCCGCAACCAGGGTCACTGGCACCCCCGAGCGGACGGTATTGTGCACCTCGGCCACGGCATCGGTGTGCCGAAGCAGCTGTGCGATGGCGGACGGAGCAGTTGGGGATGTCACCTTGGCCCGATACCGGATATCGCTGGCCGCCAAGCCAACGCCAGGGAAGTCGGCCGTGGCTTCGACCTCGACCGCGGCCAAGCTGATACCCAGGCGAGACGCCTCTCGGTAAAGGTCATTGCAATAGCAAGTGGCCAAGGCAAGCAGCAGGAACTCGCCGCCATTGACGCCGGAACCCTGGCCGGAACTTTTGGGTGGAATGGCCAGGCTTTGACTGGCGCTGCCGGTGCGGACCGAGACGACGAACCCCGTTCCAGAGTTCCTGACGATCGCCGAGATCTCCACTGTCAGCCTCCGAGAATGCCCGTTGCGGGCGTGACGCTGGGGTTAAGCGGCGGCGAAGCCGTCCGCCTTGAACGAGATGTTAGACGTCATGGCACTTCGACTGGGCACACAGCTGGGCTTGCAACATATATTTTTGAGTTAACACGCATGACGTCGGCCCGGTACGCTTGGATGTTGTCGACAACCCCAGCCTCGACAACGGTGAGCAAATTGGTCTCTTTGCAAAGCTCCAACTCTACGTAAGAACCGCTTGGACCGCTGCTGCCTGCAAAAGTGACAAAGACCAGATGCCGATCGTGAGCAGCTATGGCAGATGAGACCAGCCCATGGGCAGCGTCCGTGTAGCCACTTTCATCCGGATGTTGCCGATTGAAAGCGCTCAGGTACGCACGAGAGAGATCAATTGCCAAGCGCTGATCGTAGTGAAACACATCAGCTGCGGAAGTACTGAAGCTGAGGAAAATCGCAAGGGCTGCAAGAAGGTTCTTCATGATGCCTAACGCTAGAGTTAAGCGGCGGCGTAGCCGTCCACCTTAAACGGGTGGTTAGGGCAGCTCGCGAATGCAATTTCGGCTTGAACGCATCGTTAGGCCTCACCTTACGAGAGCCAATAGCTCGTTTGGAATAGTGCTCATTACAACACCAACTGCAAGCCATGCTGCGCCGAGAGCAGCGAGGTGCAGCCCATCGGTAGAGGCAGCCTCAATCTTCAAATGTAGCTGCCGATCACCCTCAACTCTGCTATCTCTTTCGTTCCTAAGGTTTTGCTCAGATGCGCGTACATGCGCATCAAACTCAGATTCGGCCTGATCAACACGACTGCGGAGGCCGGCCAAATTCTGCTCCGCGGCTGCAAGGCGCGACTCTATTGTCGGTTCGGATCCTGGCCCCCTCCAAGCATAGCCCTTAGCGGAACTGGTTAGCCACAAGCTACTGGAGCAAGAAGCGGAGGCCACGTGGGGCCTTAACCCCGGTATCGATTTGAACCAAGTCCGAACCAGTTGTAGAAAGCTTGGCTTGCCAAACATACGGCGGGTATCCCGAATTCCGACAGCTGCTGCGCTGATTCCAAGCAGCTGCAGTACAAGCCCGCTGATTCGTACACTCGGCTCCGTTTGGACGTACAAGAGTGAGGCCAAAAGCGCTAGGGCAATGACCGAAGCGGTGAATATGACTAAGCGTGCGCGCATCAACCACGCTAGTGCACGAGAAGGCCAGCGCATAATGAGTGTAATGAAGTCTTCCATGTGAGGCCTAACGCTGGAGTTAAGCGGCGGCGAAGCCGTCCGCCTTGAACGATCTGTTAGGCAGGCGCACGCTCAATGCGAAGCCACGATTTGCACTAGCAGTATCTTTAGTAAGAAGAAAACTACGCCGCCAGCGACGAGCGGAAGAACGATTGACATAAACATGTTGCCAATGCGAGTGCTGAACGGATCTTCGATGTATCGCCACGCCAAATTGGAACACAGAACACCGGTGTAAATACTAAGCGCTAGGCCAAGGCCGATCCACACCACTCTTGCAGCCATGAAGTGGAATTTAACATCCGCGTACTGAAAGACCGCGATGACAGCGAGCCACTCTGCATACTGAAACAGGACGGGGACGCCGTGCATTACCTTGCGCGTAAAGTCGGGTGCCTGAACCACAGTCCCGTTCTTTGTTACTTTGTCGAGCTCCCCCGGGTTCGCCATCGCTTTAAAGGCCTAACGCTATGTAGATTTCAAAGTGCAGTGTAATCCTGCAACCTATCCCTGTCCGGTGCGCTTGGTGATGAGGGGCTGACTACGTTGAATCAATGGGTTGAGCTGCCT
Organism: Rhodanobacter sp. LX-99; assembly: GCF_018599185.1. Classification (NCBI taxonomy): domain Bacteria; kingdom Pseudomonadati; phylum Pseudomonadota; class Gammaproteobacteria; order Lysobacterales; family Rhodanobacteraceae; genus Rhodanobacter; species Rhodanobacter sp. LX-99. The sequence goes on from NZ_JAHFVL010000002.1 coordinate 120,736, forward strand.
CAGGCAGCCTAATCCCGCAGTCTAACCCTGCGATGTTGAGCATCGGCGTTCGCCTCATTCGGCCTCTACTTTCCGCAGGAAGCCGGTCAGCCCTACAAAGTAGGTCTGCTGGTCGTCATACATCGCCATGTGGCTCCCCTTCGGGCACAGCAGGAACTGCCCGTGCGGCAGCTTCTTCGCCATGCCAGCCATGTACTTCGGGTCCATCGTGTCGTGCTGCGCGCCGATCACCAGGGTGGGGACGGTGATGCGGTGCAGGTCCTTGCTGCGGTCCCAGTTCAGCAGGCGGCCGCTGGCGCCCAGTTCGCTGGGGCCCTGCATCAAGGTGTAGATCTGCTGGTTGATGTGGCCGAACGAGCGGGTCACCGGCTCGGGCCATTGCGCCGAGGGCATGCGCAGTACGTGCTGCTCGTAGTGCATCGGGGTGAGGATGGCCATGTAGCGCGGGTCGTCGGTGCGGTGTTCGGCTTCGAGCTTCTGCACTTCGGCGAGCTGTTCCTGATCCATCGCCGGCATCAGCACCTTGTGCGCGTAGTCGTTGTAGGCGGGGATCGAGTCGACCATGTTGGAGATCACCAGGCACTTCAGGTGCTGCTGGTATTTCAGCGCGTATTCGATGGCGAGCACGCCGCCCCAGGAGTGGCCGAGCAGGCAGAAGTTGCCCTTGTCCAGGTGCAGCGCCTGGCGCACCTGTTCCACTTCGTCGACGTAGCGGTCGATGGTCCACAGCGACTTATCTTTCGGTTGATCGCTGTAGGCCGAACCGAGCTGGTCGTAGTAGTAGTACTCGATGCCGGCGCCCGGGAAGTAGCTGTCGAACGCTTCGAAGTATTCGTGGGTGGCGCCGGGGCCGCCGTGCAGCAGCAACACTTTCAGCTTCGGGTTGTTGCCCACGCGCTTGGTCCAGACGCGGAACGTGCCCCGGGGCGTGGCGATCGGGATCATCTTCACGCCGCCGGCGAGCACGTCGTCGCGGCCGCTGTTGTCGAAGTAGCCGGCGCCTGGTGCGGTGCGGGCGGGCGCGGTGACTGCTGCCAGCAAGAGCAGGCCGGCCAGGAAAATGGTGATGCGCGGTTTCATCGGGGCTCCCCTCGTGCGATGGCCCTCCGCACTATGCGGCGTGGCGGCCGCACGGGCAACTGCATCGCCGGTCGCTGCCGGCGGCCGACGGGCCCGTTGCCAGCCGTTCGGCGGTGAGCCCCAAAGCGCCTACAGGCCGGGGGCAAGTATCGCGAGGCTGCCGAGCGGAGCCTTTTCCTTGAAGCTGCAGATCACCACCGCGGTAGGCTTGCCGTGCGCCATCACCAGCGGCACGCGCAGGGTGACGGAATCCTTGTCGTCGGCGGCTACTTGCGCGGCATCGTGCGACTGCCAGGCGCCGTATTGCTGGATAAGCCCCTCGCGGGTCTGCTGCAGGTCGTCGGGCGTGCTCATCATGCGCAGGAACGCCGACATGTCGCGGGTGGTGGCGGCGTAGTCGCCTTGCTGCAGCGCCTCGAGCATGGCGACGGTCTTGCTTTTGCAGGCATCCGCCGCCGGCGATTGTGCCTGCGCGACGGTGATGCCGATGGTGGCGAGGAGAAAGCTGCTGATCAGTGCGCGCATGTTCTTGGCTCTGCTGGGTTGGTGATGGGCGGCAAGCACGCTCAGGCCTTGTCGGGGGTGAACGTCCAGCGGATCGTCATGGTGGCGGGGATGCCGCCTGCCGTGACCTTGCGTGTCCGCTGGCCGCTCTGCGGCCCCTTGCCTGACCAGTGCAGTTCGTCCAGCTCGATGTCGCGGATGGTGACCTGCTTCGTCGAGGCCTTGCCGTCGGCGTCCTTCGCCTGTTCGTCGACGCTCAGGCCCGGCAGGTCGAGCTTGAGGATCCGGGTGTCGCCGTTCCATTCGGCGCGGACGTTGGGCAGGTCGTCGATGGAACCGGTCGTGCAGTCGTCGTGCCCTTGGCCGCGGCGCTGCTCCGAGCCGGTGACGTAGTCGGAGTAGCCCTCGCCCACGTCCAGCGACCGGTAGCGCGAGGAGCCCTGCGTGACGGCATGCAGCGAGCAGCGGGGCTTCATCGGATCCAGCGCCCAGTGGCCGAGATCGTGGCGGGTGAGCTTGGGCGCCATCCTGTCCTTGGCGGTCCGGGCCATCTCGCGCTGGGCCGGCGACATGCTGGCGCCGGCTTTCATCATGGCTGCCGTCATGCAGTCCTCGTCGTCGCCGCAGGTGGCCATCGCCTGCTGGATGGCCGGCATCATGGCCTGCCGGAGGGGTTCGCCCTGCTTGATGATCTCCTGCGCGTTGTCCACGCTCGACCCGTAGCCCTGCTCACCCTTCAGGTGAAAGCTGCCGTCCAGGCGCTGGTGCACCGTCGCGTCGGCATAGGTGCCCGCCTTGGCGTTTTCCTTGTGCGTGTGGCCGGTGATCTCGATGCTGTAGACCAGCGTGGCGTAGTTGTCCTTGACCTCGTAGGGGCTGACATCGCCCGCCGTGCCCGGGGGCGACATGGCCAAGCCGATGGCCGCGGCGAGGCCGGCGACGAGGAAACGGCCGTGCCACCGCGGAGCGACTGTGCGAAGAGGGGTGTGCTGCTGAGTCATATCCGTAGGCCTGGTTGCGTCGAAGGGCGCGTCCGCGCTGTCGCGGACGCGCCTTATCGCAACCGAATGGCCCGGCGCATGCTTGACGTGTCCTTTAGGGACTCGTTACGGATACTCACTTTGCAGGCTGATCAATGGCTTGAGTGGTCGGTGCGCCGGGCGGCCGCTAGTGCGGGAAGCTGGTCGGGTCGAAGGGAATCGTGACCAGCGCATTGAGCGACACCTGGCGCATGGCGTCGAGGCGGGCCATGGCGCGTCGGCGGTTTTTTTCGTCGCCGCGGCGCGCCGACCACGTGCCGTACAACCGCAGCGTGTCGGCCGTGACGTCGGTGTCATCGAGTTTGAAATCGCCCAGCCGGGCCTGGGCCGCCGCATCGTCGTGGCTGGCCAGCGCCAGTTGCAGCGCGAACGCGTGCACCATGTCACGGGGCGCATGCGGGTCGTGCGCCGCCGCGTCCAGTGCAGCGTGCGCACCCTGGCGATCCCCGCCGGCAGCGGCTGCCAGCGCGTGCACCAACTGCTGTTGGTAACGGATGCCAGATGGATCGACGGCGTGCCCGGCAATCTCGTCCACGCGCCGGCGGATGCCGGCCATGGCAGCAGGGTCGGCCGCTATCGCCACGAACGCCTCGATCAGCAGTTTCTCGGTGGCGTCGTCGGGGTCCTGCGCCGGGTCGAGCAGCGCGCTGGCCTTGCGGCTGTCGAGTAGTGCCGCAGCGCTGTCGCCGCCGAAATATTCGCCGCCGGCGCGCAGGTCGAGCAAGCGGGCCTGCATGTAGCGGTTGTCCTGCGCGGCGGCCAGTTGCACGCTGGCGTCGACGACCGGACTGATCTCGCGGTACACGCCGGTATCGTAGAGCAGGCTGGCCAGCAGGTTGCCGGCGGCTACCTGCAAGGTGCCATCGTGTTGCCGGCCGGCCCGGTTCCAAGTGCGGACCAGCAGCGGCAGCGCTTCCGGCGTCCGCCAGTTGGATGACAGCGCGTAGGCGAGGTTGAAGCTGGCGATGTTGCTGCCGCGCGCGTTGCCGAGCGCTTCGTCGGCGTCCAGTTCGGCGCGGGCGGCGGTGATGCCGGCGGCGGCGTCGCCTTTCGCGTTGGCGATGTACGCCATGGCGTTGTGGAGTTCTGGCTGCAGCGCGCGGATCGGTGTCTTTTCGATCAGTGCGCGCGCCTGCTCATACTGTTGTCGCGCGAGGCCGGTGTGCGCGGTGCGTGCGTTGATCCTGGCCGCCGACAGCAGCACGCTGGCAGTGATGCGCGGATCGCCAGCGGCCCTGGCCGCGTTCAGCGCCTGCGTGGCGAGGGTCAGTGCCTGAGCATCCTGGTGCCGGTGGTCGGCCTGGCCGAGCTGGTCGTCCAGTATTCGCGCCACCATGTGGCCCCGGCCCTGGCGGCGGGCGTCCGCCAGCAGCGCAGCGTAGCCGGCGTCGGCATCGTGTTGCTGATCGGTGTCCGCCTGTGCACGGGCCAGCAGGTAGCGGGCCTGCAACAGTTCGGGTTGACCCTTGGTCACCAACACGAAGTATGGCCGCGCACCCAGCCAGTCGCCGTGCATCGCCAGATCGATGCCGCGGGCGAAGGTTTCCGCAAGGTAGGCGTCTCGCGGCCGTTCGTTGAACGGCGAGGTTGCCGGGAGATCCAACGCCAGCGCGCGGCGCAGTTGCGACACGGCGTTGACACCGAGCGTGCCTGGGGAACTGCCGCTGAGGACGAGGTCGGAGCCGTGGCCCTGTCCGGGGTCGAGGTGCAGGGTCAGTTCGTAGATGTCGCCGGGCAGCTTGGCCAGCCTGCCCCCGACCAGGATGTCGGCGCCGGTGACATAGCGGGTGTGCTCGGCTTGGCTGCGGCCCTTGGGCGGAGTGAAGCCCCACACCCGTGCCACCTGCAGCGGGTCGATCACGTTCAGGTCGGGACTGTCGCCCAGCAAGCCGGCGATCAGGCCGGGCAGGCCGCGCACGGTCCAGTTCAGCGCCGCATTGCCGGTCGCGTTGTCGATCGGCAGCAGTGCCATGCGCCGTGGCGGCGGCACGGGCGGAGCCCAGCCGCGCGGGACGATCCACGCGCTCAGCGCGGCGATCAGGGCCAGGGCCGCGCCCGCACCGAGCCACCAGCGGCGGCGTGGTGCGGGCGTGGGCGCGGGTGGCGCCGCGTTGCCCGGTATCGGGATTCCAGCGGGAGCCGTGGAAGTTTCGGCGGCCGTTGATGGCGCGCCGCCGTCGGCCATGCCGATCGCCGCCACCCACTGCAAACCGCGGCCGTACACGGTGCGGATCACCGCCTGGCGTTCGCCGTCGTCGTCGAGCGCCCGCCGCGCCTTGTACAGCAGCTGGCTGAGCGCGGCGTCGGTGATCGGCCGGTTGCCCCACAGCGAGGTGATCACTTCCTGCTTGCCGAGTGCGCGCTCGCGGTTCTCGACCAGCAGCAGGATCAGGTCGAAAACCTTGGCCTCGATGTCGACCCGCTGCCCGTCGCGCAGCAGTCGCCGCGTGGCGGGCGAAATGGTGTGCGCCCCGCACCGGTAGTCGCCGGCGTGTCCGTCTTTCTGCATCTTCCCTCCGCCCGATCCCCTCGCCGCCACTGCGGCGCTCCGTGCTTCCCTGCCGCAAGCCCTGGAATATCTAGCACGAACGCGGCGCGGATGGTCAAGCCGCGGCAGCGGTTTCAGCGCGGCACGCGGTAGCCGCCGGGCACGCCGTGCGGGCTCAGGGTGATCTGCCACAGCTGGTCGCGGCGGCTGCGGAACACCGCGGCGGAGACGGCGAGGTAGTAGCGCCACATGCGCCGGAAGCGTTCGTCGTAGCTCGCCGGCAGGCTGGGCCAGGCGGCTTCCACGTTGGCGCGCCAGGCGGTCAGGGTGCGGTCGTAGTCGGCGCCGAAGTTGTGCCAGTCCTCGATCACGAACAGGTCTTCCAGCGCCACCGCGATCTGGCTGGCGGCGGGGATCATCGAGTTCGGGAAGATGTACTTCTCGATCCACGGGTCGGTCTGCGCCGGTGCGCTGTTGCTGCCGATGCAATGCAGCAGCGAGAGGCCGTCGTCCTTCAGGCAGCGGCGCACGGTTTCGAAATAGGCGCGGTAGTTCTTGCCGCCGACGTGTTCGAACATGCCCAGCGAGTACACCGCGTCGAAATGGTCCTCGACGTCGTGGTAGTCCTGCAGGCGGATCTCGATCGGCAGCCCGGCGCACAGTTCGCGCGCGTACTCGGCCTGCTCCTGCGACACGGTGATGCCGACGCCCTCGATGCCGTAGTGCTCGGCCGCGTACTTCAGCGCCTCGCCCCAGCCGCAGCCGATGTCGAGCACGCGCTGGCCGGTCTTCAGCTGCAGCTTGCGGCAGACCAGGTCGAGCTTGGCGGCCTGCGCGTCGTCGAGGTTGCCGGCCTTGGCCCAGTAGCCGCAGGAATACACCATGCGTTTGCCCAGCATGGCGTGGAACAGGTCGTTGCCGAGGTCGTAGTGGGCCTTGCCGATCTCGAACGCGCGCTCGCCGCGCTGCAGGTTGATGAAGCGCGCCTTGAGGTGGGCGAGCAGGGTGTCGAGCGTCTTCAGTTCCTGGTCCAGCCCGGCGGTGAGCAGGCGGGTGCACAGGCCGGGCAGATCGTCGGCGTCCCACCAGCCGTCCATGTAGGCTTCGCCCAGGCCCAGCGAGCCATGCGCGAACACGCGCGCGTACAGGCGCTCGTCGTGCACGTGCAGGTCGATCGGCGCATCGCCGTCGATATGGATGCCTGCCTGCTCGAGCAGTTCGCTGGCGCGGTTCTTCAGGTCGTCCTGGCTCATGCGTTGCCTCGCGATGCGCGGTTCGTGATGATCAATGCTTGCCGAGTACCGCGAAGCTTGCCGGCGAACGTGCATACGTCGCGTCGATGCCGGCGCTGCGCACCAGCTGCAGCAGCAGTTCGGCCTGTTCCTCGCGCAGCAGGAACTCGACCTTCACCGGCAGGTCGTCGGCGAGTTCGAAGAACTGTTCCTCGTGCAGCACGCCGTGCCGGCCGAAGCCGGCGATCGCGCGGAACACCGAACCGCCGCCCAGGCCGTGCGCCTTGGCCTGTTCCAGCAGCCACTCCGACAGCAGCATGCCGCCATGCTTCGCGCGCGAGTGGCAGTAGAAATACAGGTGCACGCCGTGTTGCAGGGTTTCCTGGTTCATGCGCTGCTCCCGGTTCAGTGGCGCAAGAGGCTGCGGGTGAGGGCGATGCCGAGCACGGTCATCGCCAGCGAGCCGATCACGTGCATCGCCACGTGGCCGCTGAACCACAGGTATTGCTGGCGCAGCAGCAGGGTGGCGGATTCGGCCGAGAAGGTGGAGAACGTGGTCAGCCCGCCGAGAAAGCCGGTGAACACGAACAGCCGCAGCGCCGGCGACAGTGCCTGGAAGTGATCGAACAGGCCCATCACGCAACCCATCAGCAGGCCGCCGGCGAGGTTCGCCGCCAGCGTGCCGAGCGGCAGGGTGGGGAAGACGGGATTGAGCAGTACGCCCAGCCCCCAGCGCAGCCAGCATCCCAGGGCGCCACCGACGCCGATCGCCACAAATCCGTTCCAGCCCACGTGCGTGCCTCCTGACAGTGAAAGTGTCCGGTCGCCGCGGCGGCAGGCACGCCTGCGCCGCCGGAAGCCGGGGGTGCAGGCATCATCAACTTCAACGCGGGGATCACGAGAAGCGGTTTGTCCCGGTGTGCGAGAGGGTTCCGGAACGGGAGGCATGCCATCTCCGAGGGGCCATCCTAGTCGATCCGGCGGCCCCGCCGTCAAGCGCCGCCGTCTATACTGCGCGACCCGTCGACATCCCCGTGCCGCCATGAACCCAGCACCTCGCACCGTGCGCCGCAGCCTGCCCTGGCTGCTGGCCGCGCTGTCGATGATCGGCCCGTTCTCGATCGATGCGGTGTTCCCGGCGTTCCCGCTGGTCGGTGTCCGCTTCCAGGTTGACGACGCGGCGCTGCAGCAACTGGTCAGCGTGTACCTGATCACCTATGCGGCGATGAGCCTGTTTCATGGCGCGATCTCCGACGCGATCGGGCGCAAGCCGGTGATCGTCGCCGGCATGCTGGTCTACGCGCTGGCCTCGGTGGGCGCGGCGACGTCCACCTCGTTCGCGATGCTGCTGGCCTGCCGTGGCCTGCAGGGCGTGTGCGCCGGCGCCGGGCTGGTGGTGGGACGCGCGGTGATCCGCGACAGCCTGGAAGGGCCGGCCGCGCAACGACTGATGTCACAGGTGATGATGATCTTCGGGGTGGCGCCGGTGATCGCGCCGATGGTCGGTGCGCTGCTGCTGCCGCTCGGCGGCTGGCACGGCATCTTCTGGCTGCTGGCCGGGTTCACCTTGCTGCTGGCGCTGGCCCTGCAACTGTTCCTGGACGAGACCCATCCGCCGGCACAGCGCACGCGGTTTGCGCCGCGGCCGCTGCTGGCCGGCTACGCTTCCTTCGGCCGCGACCGGCTGTTCTGGCCGCTGCTGGTTTCCAGTTCGGTCAATTTCGCCGGGCTGTTTTTGTACATCGCCTCGGCGCCGCGCATCGTGCGCGAGCTGCTGCAGCTGTCGGCGCAGGGCTTTCCGTGGCTGTTCCTGCCGGTGGTGACCGGCCTGATCGGTGGCGCCTGGCTGTCCGGTCGGATGGCCGAACGGCGCAGCGCGAAGTTCACGGTGAGCCTGGGTTACGCGGTGATGCTGCTGGCGTGTGCGGCGCACTTGCTGCTGGCGCTGGCGCTGCCCGCGCCGCGGCTGCCGTGGTCGATGCTGCCGTTGATCCTGCACGGCATCGGCGTGCAGCTGGCGTTCCCCACTCTCACGCTGCTGCTGCTGGATCGTTTCCCGCACCAACGCGGCGGGATTTCCTCGGTGCAGGCGTTTGCCAGCCTGCTGCTGTGCAGCTTCGTGGCCGGGGTGATGTCGCCGCTGCTGTCGACCAACATGCTGCATCTGGCGCTGGGCGCGTCGGGGTTGACCCTGGCCGGCGTGCTGGCGTGGTGGCGCTATCACCGCATCACGCGCCAGCCGCTGGATCAGCCACTGGCCGGCGCCGATACGGCGGTGGCGATGCAGGCGGAGATTGCCGAGCCGCGCTGAAGCGGCGGCGGACCCGGCTAAGCCGAAGGGGTCGCCGGGGCGCGTACCACGGCATCCGCCGATATGAGCGCGCTGGCGTCGGCCAGTGCCCTGACCAGCGAAGGCGAGCGGTAGCCGGGGTCGGCGAGCCAGCGTTGCCACACCGAGTCGTCGATCCTCTCGTTGACGCCGGTGCCGAGCATGCGATCGAACGGCGGCTTGAACTCCTTGTAGAGGCCGCCCATGAACTCCGCGTACGAATTGCGCGGCACGCCGGTGTCGGCATCGGCCTCCGGCATGAACGGCGCGTCGCAGGCTAGGCCGGCGGCGATGGCCTTGCGCTGCAGCCATGCCAGCGACAGTTCGGGCAGCGGGTCGGGCTGGCGCCCGGCGCCATCGCAGTCGTTGCCGCCGCCGACGTCGGAGTGCGAGCCGATGAACCAGCGCTGCTCGATCTCGATCTGCTCGGCCTTCTTCGAGGTCAGCGTCTCGCCGGGCTTCACCGTGTACGGGTTGCGCGTCCACACCGTGGGCACGAAGTCGGCGCGGTGCTCGTCCAGCGCCAGCGCCTGGTAGGCGTACCTGACGATCTTGCTGAGTTCGGTGTCGTGGAACCGGTAGCGCTTGCGCGCATAGGGGAACCACGAGGCGGTGTCCGGGATGCCAAGCGAGCCGACGGTATCCCACACGCCGATGAAGTGGATGTCGATCACGATCGAATGGCCGGCGCGGAACGCCACCGCGGCCGGGTCGTCGGGCCTGCTGTGGATATCGCGATAGAAATCGTACGCGGCGGCAGCGTCGGCCCTGGCCACGCTGCCGTCGGTGTCGCAGCGGAGCAGGCCGCATTTGCGGATCATGCCGCCGAGGCTGCGCGCGGTATAGGCGCCGCGGCTGAAACCGAACAGGTAGAGCAGGTCGCCGGGCTGCCAGGTCTCGCACAGCCAGAGGTAGCCATCGAGCACGTGGTCGGACAGGCCATAGCCGAACGCGCCGCCGAGCAGGTGGGCGATGCCGCGCTTCACGCCCACGCCCGGGATGTAGTTGACCAGTTGCGGGTTGCCGTCCGCATCGCGCGGCGCGACCAGCCGGCGCAGGCGTTCCACGTTGGTGTTCGACTCGGGCTTGTTCCAGGTGCCGTCGAACAGCAGTACGAGCCGGCGTGCGGCCATGGTGCCCTCCAGCATGATGCGTTCGGGATCGCCCGCAGCCATTCTGCGCTCTGGCGATCGGCGGGACGGGGCCAGGGCGGCGTATCCTGTGTGCTTCTACATCGTCAGCGAGCGGGCACGACGAAGATGGACATGCAGGGCCAGATTAACAAGGCACAGGCGTTGCGCAAGATGCATGACCGCAGCACGATCCTGCTGCTGCCGAACGCGTGGGATGCGGGCAGTGCGCGGCTGTTCGCGCAGCGCGGTTTTGCGGCGGTCGCCACCACCAGCGCCGGCGTGGCCTGGTCGCTCGGCTACGCCGACGGCGAGCAGGCGCCGCTGGCCGACGTGCTGGCGGCGATTGCGCGGATCACGCGGGTGGTCGGGCTGCCGGTGACGGCGGATATCGAGACCGGCTACGGCGAGACGCCGGCGGACGTGGCCGCCACTGTGCGCGCGGTGATCGCGGCCGGCGCGGTGGGCATCAACCTGGAAGACGGTCGCCCCGGGCACGGCCCGCTGCGGCCCGTCGTGGAGGCCGCTGCGCGGATCCGAGCCGCACGCGAGGCGGCCGATGCGGCTGGCGTACCGATCGTGATCAACGCGCGGGTGGACAACTGGATGCAGCACGATGCCACCGCTCCGGCCGAACGCCTTGCCGACGCCGTGCAGCGTGCGCAGGCTTATCTGGCGGCCGGTGCGGACTGCATCTATCCCATCGGCCTCGATGACCGCGCCACGCTGGCCGCGTTGGTGCAGGCCATCGACGCCCCGGTGAACGTCGCTGCCGGGCCGGGCGTGCCGGGCCTGGCCGAGCTGGCACGTCTCGGGGTGGCCCGCGTGAGCACGGCTACGCGTCTTGCCGCACTGGCACTGGCCGCGGTCGACCAGGCGGCAGGCGCCATGCTTGAAAGCGGCCGCTTCGACAGCCTGGCCGCCGACTTCACCTATGCGGACGTGCAACGGATGTTCGCGCATGCCTGATCGCCCCGTGGTGCTGGACCGCGCGTTCTACCGGCGCGATCCGCGCGAGGTTGCCCCCGACCTGCTGAACAAGATCCTGCTGAGCGCGGACGGCCGCAGCGGTCGCATCGTGGAAACCGAGGCCTACTGCGGGCCGATGGATCCGGCCGCGCACTCCTGGCGCGGCCGCACCGCACGCAATGCGACGATGTTCGGTGCACCGGGGTTGCTCTATGTGTACTTCACCTATGGCATGCACTGGTGCTGCAACCCGGTGTGCGGCGAGGAGGGCGAAGGCGTCGCGGTGTTGTTGCGCGCGCTGGCGCCGCTGGACGGACTGGCCGCGATGCGCACGGCGCGGGCGAGTTGCCGCAGCGATCGCGACTTGTGCCGCGGGCCGGCGCGACTGTGCCAGGCCATGGGCATCGACCGCACGCAGGACGGCATCGACCTGGTCGGCGGCGCCGGCGGGTTCAGCATCGTCGACGACGGCATGCCGCCGCCCGCGGCACCCGTGGCGACGACGCGCGTGGGCATCACCCGCGCGGCCGACGAACCCTGGCGCTGGTACGTGCCGGGCGACCCGCACGTCTCGCGCCGCTGAACGGAGCGTCACCGTTACCGCGGCGGCAACGTGAAGTTGACGACGGCTTGATCGTGCAGGGCACACGGTAGCGGCACGCCATTCCTCCAGCTGCGGGGCCCGAGCCATGCCGTATGCATCCATCAGCGAGCTGCCCGATGCCGTGCGCGACCACGTGCCGGAACACGCGCAGGAAATCTACAAGGAGGCGTTCAACAGCGCCTGGGACGAGTACGCCGACAAGGACGAGCGCCGCGGCGACGAATCGCGCGAAGAGGCCGCGCACAAGGTGGCCTGGGCGGCGGTGAAGAAGAAGTACCGCAAGGGTGCCGACGGCGACTGGCACGCGAAGTAGCCGGGGATCGGGAATCGTCAGGGCGTACCGTGAGGCAGGCCGCGCGCCGTGAGGAATGCCCTGGCGTTGTCCGCGTCGTGCTCGAACCACGCGCGGGCCGAGCCGAGCCGGAACGTATAGCCCCACGCATCCATGTCGGTCATCAGGCGCTCGCGTCCCACGCCGGGCAGTTCGTCCGCCAGCACGATCTGCAGGTAGCAGGTGGCGTCTTCTTCCTCGATCGAGTCGGTGGCGTCGGTATGGACGTCTGGACGTCTTTCCGGCGGCAGCACGATCAGGTGGCCGGCTTCGTGCAGCAGGGAGTGCACCGGGGTGTCGTCGCGGGCGTAGACGGTGGTGCCGATGATGCCGGCCTCCTCGTCGCCCCAGAAGCTGCCGGGGATCGGTTCGCCCGCCGCCACGCGTTGGAGCTGCAGGCCGAAACGGTCGAGCAGGGCGGCCGGTGCGTCGAATCCGATCTGGCCCACGCGCATCACGCTGCTGGCCGGATCGCCGGGAAGTGGGGGAGCGTCGGGGTGCATGGGCGTGCGCGCCGGGCGCAGGTGACTTCGATGGAGGGGAACCGGGCGACGCGGGGTCGGTCGCCCGGCGGACAGGCACAGGCGGCAGGGACTCAGCCGGTCTTGGCCTCGCCCTTGGGTTCGCTCTTGGCCGCTTGCTTGCCTTCCGGCAGGGTAACCGAGAGTTCGAGTATCTCGTGGCCGCTGTCGCGCTCGAAATTGATGTTGATCGCATCGAGGTCGACATGGACGTATTTCTTGATCACTTCGAGCAATTCGTTGCGCATCATCGGCAGGTAGTCCGGTGCGCCGCGGGTGGAGCGCTCCTGCGCCACGATGATGCGCAGGCGCTCGCGCGCCACCGTGGCGGTGGCTTCAGGCTTGCGCTTCAGGAAATCGAGAATGCCCATCGTGATCAACCTCCGAACACGCGCTGGAGAAAGCCCTTCTTGGGCACGTCGATGAAGCGCAACGGGCGCTCTTCGCCGAGGATGCGGGCCACGGTGTCGCTGTAGGCCTGGCCGGCCTGCGAAGCGGCGTCGACGATCACCGGGATGCCGTTGTTGGAGGCGGTCAGCACGTTCTCCGATTCGGGGATCACGCCGACCACCTCGATGCCGAGGATCTCCTCGACGTCCTTGACGCTGAGCATTTCGCCGATCGCCACGCGCGCCGGGTTGTAGCGGGTCAGCAGCAGGTGCTGGGTGACCGGGCTTTCGCCCTTCTCCGCGCGCCGGGTCTTGCTGGCGAGCAGGCCGAGGATGCGGTCGGAATCGCGCACCGAGGACACTTCCGGGTTGACCACCACGACCGCGTGGTCGGCGAAGTACATCGCCAGGTGCGCGCCTTTCTCGATGCCGGCCGGCGAGTCGCACACGACGTAGTCGAAACCGTCCTCGGACAGGCCGTCGAGCACCTTCTCGACGCCTTCCTGGGTCAGCGCGTCCTTGTCGCGGGTCTGGCTGGCGGCCAGCACGTAGAGGTTGTCGTGGCGCTTGTCCTTGATCAGCGACTGCTTCAGCGTGGCTTCGCCGTGCACGACGTTGACGAAGTCGTACACCACGCGCCGTTCGCAGCCCATGATCAGGTCGAGATTGCGCAGGCCGACGTCGAAGTCGATGACGGCGGTTTTCTTGCCGGCCATGGCCAGGCCGGTGGCGAGCGAGGCGCTGGTCGTCGTCTTGCCGACGCCGCCTTTGCCGGAGGTGACAACGATAATCTCAGCAGTCAAGGGCCCATCTCCGCATGTTTGTTTTTGTTGTAGGTGGTTACAGCTTGGCGATCAACAGCTTGTCGCCTTCGAGCCAGCATTGCACGGACTGGCCCTCGAGGTCGTCAGGAATCTGTTCGAACACGCGATATTGCCCGGCGATCGCCACCAGCTCGGCGCGGAAGTCGGAGACGAAGATGCGCGCCTTTGCGTCGCCTTGCGCACCGGCCATGGCGCGGCCGCGCAGGCCGCCGTAGATATGGATGTTGCCGTCGGCGATCACCTCGGCGCCGTTGGCGACGGCGCCGGTGACGATGAGGTCACGGTCGCGCGCGTAGATCTGCTGGCCCGAGCGCACCGAACCGGCATGGTGCTGCGCGCCCTGCACGCTGCCGGGCGGCGGCGCGGACAGAATCGGCTCGCGCTGCACCGCCGGGGCGGGCTCGGCGCGCGTGGCCGGTTCGGCGGCGGGCGCGCTGCCCTGGGCCGGCTCGTAGGCGGCGCGGAACTTGGCGATCAGCGGCAGGCCCATGCGCTTGGCCAGCGCCTCGGTCTCGCTGGTGCCGTAGGCCAGGCCCACGGGCAGCATGCCGGCGCTGCGCACCGCTTCGAGCAGGGCATCGACGGCGCCGTCGTCGGGCAGGTTGAGCAGGTGGCTCAGGTCCAGCACCACGGCGGCGCGGGCAAACATCTGCGGGGCGGCGCGCACGCGGCGTTCGAGTTCGTCGCACAGCGCGGCGGCGTCGACCCGGCGCACGCGCACGCAGGCAATGCCGACCTGGCCGAAACGCAGGTCGCAGGCATCGGCGACATCCGTTTTTGCACTCATGGGCGCCGCTCTCCGGCGAGGCGGCGCGGGGTGGACTGGTGCAGGGCGGGACGCTCGCGCTCGGCCAGCCACGGTACGTCGGGCAGGCCGCCGTGTTCGAGCCAGGTATCGCGGACGTAAGCGTAGCTGGGCAGGTCGCGGGCCAGCAGGCTGACCTGCGGGCCGTGCTCGCCCATGCGCTGCTGGCCCACTTCCTGGAAGCCGTAGGTGCCGTGGAACAGCACCACCACGTCGTCGCGCGGCTCCAGAAACACCTCGCAGGTGAGCAGCGGCACGCGTACCTCGGCGTAGCTGTGCACGTCGCAATAGAAGATGCGGCCCAGGCCGTGGCGGCGGTAGGCGTTCGCGATCACGATGCGGTCGATGTAGACGAACTGCGGGTAGTGTTCGGCGAACCAGCGGTAGTTCGGGCTGTCGTAGTCGCTGCCTTCGCGCAGCGCGATCAGGAACCCGGCCAGGTGGCCGTCGATCTCGGCCACGCGGAAATACTCGGCGTGCTCGTGGAAGTAGCGCAACTGGGCTGTATCGAGGGCGAGGATGGAGCGACCGGCGGCGTTGTTGAGCGCCAGTACGGCATCCAGGTCGTGCTCGCGCACGTCGCGGATGGCAAGGGCCATTCGTTGCTCCGCAATGTATGGAATCGGGGACGAGGTCGGGCAGCAGCCTCGCGCAATGGCCCATTATGACATGCGGCCGTGGCCCTTACATCTCGCAAGGGCACATGTAAAAGCTTCGTAAAGCGGTGACCGGGGCGCGCGCCCGGCCATGACTTCTCGCGCATTGCGCGAAACCCCCGCACGTCCAATGATGCGGGGATGCGCTGGCCCTTCTTCAATCATATCCGCCTGCTCCGCTATGCGGGCTTCTTCACCTACCTGTCGGCAGGCACGCCGCTGGTCACGAACTGGGCTGCCGAACGTCTCGACCAGTTGCACCGTCCGAATTTCTCGCTGCTGCTGTGGACGCTGTGCTACCTGATCTTCGGCCTGATGTACTGGCTGCTGACCAGCAACCTCGGCTCGCGCCGCTATCCGGTGCTGAAGCTGCTGGGGCTGGCCCTGATGACGGCGGCGGCGGTGGCGGTGGGCTGGTACAGCCACAGCGGCCTGTCGGCGATGCTGATGGTGGTCGCCTCGCTGGTGCTGCCGTGGCTGCTGCCGTTCTGGCTCGCCGCGTTCTGGCTGGTGCTCCAGCACCTGAGCCTGGTGGCGGTTTTCGCGGGCTGGCCCGAATACGACCACAGCATCGCGGTGGGCTTCATCCAGGCCAGCATCTACCTGGGCATCTCGGTGCTGGTGTTCGTGACCTCGACGGTGGCCAGCCAGCAGGCCGAACAGCGCGAGGTGCAGCGCCGGCTGAATTCCGAACTGCGTGCCACCCGCGCCCTGCTGGCCGAGTCCAGCCGGATCGCCGAGCGCATGCGCATCGCGCGCGACCTGCACGACCTGATCGGCCATCACCTGACCGCGCTGAGCCTGAACCTGGAGGTGGCCAGCCACCTCTCCAGCGAGCCCGCGGGCGCACACGTGCGCAAGGCGCAGAGCACGGCCAAGCTGCTGCTGGCCGACGTGCGCGAGGTGGTCAGCGAGTTGCGCCAGGACGATGCGATCGACCTGACCCAGGCGCTGCGCAGCCTCACCGAGGGCGTGCCCGGCCTGAGCGTGCACGTGGTCATGCCGCCGCGCTTCAGCGTGGAGGACCCGCGCCGCGCCCAGGTGCTGCTGCGTTGCGCCCAGGAGATCATCACCAATACCGCCAAGCACGCCGGCGCGCGCAACCTGTGGCTGAACTTCGCCTATGCCGGGGAAAACCTGCTTGGCCTGCACGCGCGCGACGACGGTCGCGGCGCCGAGAACGTCGAGCCGGGCAATGGCCTGTCCGGCATGCGCGAGCGGCTGGCCGAATTCGGCGGCAGCGTGACGCTGGATACCGGCCTGAGCCAGGGCTTTGCGCTGACCGTGCGGCTGCCGCTGGGCGAGCACACCGCGCTGGCGCACGCGCCGACGCGGTTTGAGCCGCCGGCGCTGAATGTGTCGTAATCTTGGCGGCCCGCGCAGCGGCGTGAAGTGCGTCGGTGTTGGCAACGGCCCGGACCGCCAGCTGCCACCATCACTTTCTTGAGTCATGTTTGTCCGAGGATCCGCGATGATTTCCGTTTGTCTCGTCGACGACCAGAATCTGGTGCGCCAGGGCGTTCGCTCGCTGCTGGACCTGGCTGAAGATATCCGCGTGGTGGCCGAGTGCGCCGATGGCGCCCAGGCGGTGCAGGACATCCCGCGGGTCAAGCCCGACGTGGTGCTGCTGGACCTGCGCATGCCGAACATGAGCGGGCTGGAAGTGCTGCAGGCGCTGTCCGCCCGCAACGAATTGCCGCCGACCATCATCCTGACCACCTTCGACGACGACCAACTGGTGCTGCAGGGCCTCAAGGCCGGCGCGCGCGGCTACCTGTTGAAGGACGTCTCGCTGGAACAACTGGTCGAGGCGGTGCGCACCGTGGCCGGCGGCGGCTCGCTGGTGGCGCCGATGGTCACCCAGCGCCTGATGGCCGGGGTGGCGCGGATGCAGAACCATTTCACCAGCCTGGAGCAGCCCGATCCGCTGACCGAGCGCGAGACCGAGATCCTGCGGCTGCTCTCCGGCGGCTACAGCAACAAGGAGATCGCCAACTCGCTGAAGGTGGCCGAGGGCACGGTGAAGAACCACGTTTCCAACATCCTGTCCAAGCTCGGCGTGCGCGACCGCACCCGCGCCGTGCTGAAAGCGCTGGAAATGGGCATCGTCTGAAACGGCCCGGGAGCCGGCGCTGGCGGCCATGTCGCGGCCCGCTTTTGGCCTTCCGGATGGGGCGACGCCGACGATAGCGTTCCAGCCCGTGAGCAAGTAACATCCGTAGCTTCGGCGTTTGCCGACCCCCTGCCATGGCCCTCGGAGTGAACCCTCGGGCGGGCCCGCGCGGACGGCTGGGGCAACACTATCTAGGTATGGCGTAAAGACGCTTCGGAGAACTCTGGAATGATGCGTGTCTTTGAATTTCTTGTTGCCCTGGTCATCGTTGCGATCATCGGTGTCCTGGCGGCTGTGGTCATGCCCGGCAGCGGTCATGTGGAACGCCAGCTGGTCATCGGCAAGGACATGCGGCAGGTCTACGACGTGCTCGACAACTATCGCCGGTTGCCGGACTACTCCGTGCTGCGCTCGTTCGATCCGAACATCCAGTTCAACTTCTCCGGCAAGGCCTATGGCCCGGGTGCCGAAGTCAGCTGGACCAGCACCGACCCCAAGGTCGGCAACGGCGGCCTGACCATCGCCAGCGCCACGCCGGAATTCGACAAGATCGACAGCAACACCAAGACCGCCAGCATCATCTGGAACCTGGACAACAGCTGGCGCGGCATGGACAAGCACTTCACGCTGGACCTGGAGCGCCAGGGCAGCCGCGGGCAGCTGACCCAGGTGACCTGGTCGTATGACGTCTCCTACGGCTGGAACCTGGTCAACCGCTTCGCCAACCTGTACATCCATGGCGATCCCGACTCGTTCATCCAGTTCAGCCTGAACAACCTGCAGAACGTACTGGCCGGCGTGCCGAACATCGACTACAGCCAGCTGATCCCGTACATCGAGCAGACCCAGCCGACCCCGGTGCTGCTGGTGTCCACCTCGATCCAGCGCAAGGACGGCATGGAGGCCGTGGAAGACGCCATCGCCAAGGCAAACACCGAGGTCCAGGCCGCCGCCAAGAAGCTCGGCGTGAACGTCACCGGTTCGCGGATCCTGATCACCACCAACTATGGCGACCAGACCTACAGCTTCGACGTGGCGTTCCCGATCGACTCCAGCACGCTGACCATCAACGGCCAGAGCGAGCAGCTGACCGCGGCGGCCCCGCCGTCGCTGGATGCCGCCGGCGCGCCGGCCGAAGCGAGCAGCGCGGCCGCCGCCGCGGACGCCAGCGTCGCTGCCGGCAGCCGCGACCGCTATGGTCGCCTGGTGATTGACGGCAACGTGCGCGCCACGCTGGCCTTCGGCGGCGCGGCGTTGAAGGGCGTGTGGAACGGCACCTTTGCCGGCGTACCGCAGACCCGCGACATGCTCAAGGCCTATGCGCAGACCCACGGCTACAAGTACGACGACGTGGTCAACCGCGCCTACGACGTGATCGCGACGCCGGAAGTGAAGGATGCCGGCGGCAACATCACCACCTACGCGAAGTACAACGTGTTCCTGCCGATCAGCAACGCGCCGGAGCAGACCCCGGAGCAGGAAGCCGGCTTGCAGCCGCCGACGCTGGACGAAGCGGCGCCGGCCGCCGCGGGTTCGGCACCGGCACCGGCCGGCAGCGCGGCCGCACCGGCCGAGGCAGCCAGCGCCGGCGAGTAAGCCAAGCAACGCTGCAGCACACCCAGAGGCCCTTCCATCCGGAAGGGCCTCTCCGTTTTCAGGCCGCGCGCCGGTGTCTTTGCGGTACATTGCAGGGCGAGCCGCGGGGCCGATCAGCGGACCCGCCCGCGCTCGACGCCACACCCCGCCACAGCCCACCGCCGGACATGATCGAGACCGACCAGCTCACCCGATGCTATGGCAACCTGACCGCAGTGGACGCGCTGAGCATTCGTGTCGAACCCGGCCAGGTGCTTGGCCTGCTCGGGCCCAATGGCGCCGGCAAGTCCACCGCGATGCGCATGATCGCCGGGTTCCTGGTGCCCACGTCGGGCACCGCGCGGGTTTGCGGCCATGACGTCGTCCGCGAGCCGCTGAAGGCGAAGCGCGCGCTCGGCTACTTGCCCGAGGGCGCACCCAGCTACGGCGAGATGACGGTGCGCGAGTTCCTGCAGTTCATCGTGCGCATGCGCGGGCTCAAGGCCGAGGCCGGCTACCGGCAGTTCGACGCGGTGGTGCAGCAACTGCAGCTGGAGGAAGTGCTCGGGCTGTGCATCGACACGCTGTCGAAGGGCCTGCGCCGGCGCGTCGGGCTGGCCCAGGCGATCCTGCACGATCCGCCGGTGCTGATGCTGGACGAACCCACCGACGGCCTCGATCCGAACCAGAAGCATGCGGTGCGCCAGCTGATCGACATGATGGCGCGCGACCGCACGATCCTGATCTCCACCCATCTGCTGGAAGAAGTGCACGCGCTGTGCAACCGGGTGGTGATCATCGCCCACGGCAAGCTGCTGGCCGACGCCACGCCGGCCGAGCTGGAGGCGCGCTCGCGCTATCACGGCGCGGTGTCGTTCAGCGCCCCGGGCAGCGGCATGTCGCAGGAGATGCTGGGCCGCCTGCCGCAGGTGGCTGCAATCGAGGTCGATCCGCTGGACGGCCGCATCACGGTGTTCCCGAAGCCGGGCGAGCGGATCCTGGAGCCGGTCGAGACGCTGCTGCGTGAACAGGGACTGGAGGTGTCGGAGATCCAGCTCGAGCGCGGCCGGCTGGACGAGGTGTTCCGCCATATCACCACCAGTGACGGCGATGCCGCCGGAGGCCACGCGTGAGTCCGGTCAACGCCGTGCTGCGGCGCGAACTGCGCAGCTATTTCGTGACGCCGGTGGCGTACGTGTTCCTGGTGATCTTCCTGGTGCTGGCCGGCATCCTCACGTTCTACGCCGGCGACTTCTACGAGCGCGGCCAGGCCGACCTGCAACCGTTCTTCATGATGCACCCGTGGCTGTACCTGATCCTGGTGCCGGCCATCACCATGCGCATGTGGGCGGAGGAGGCCAAGGGCGGCACGCTGGAACTGCTGCTGACCCTGCCGCTGACCTTGTGGCAGGCGATGCTGGGGAAGTTCTTCGCGGCGTGGCTGTTCATCGGGTTGGCGCTGGTGTTGACGTTCCCGATCTGGATCACCGTCAACTACCTGGGCTCGCCGGACAACGGCGTGATCCTGGCCGGCTACCTGGGCAGTTGGCTGATGGCCGGCAGCTTCATCGCGATCGGCGCCTGCCTGTCCGCGCTGACCCGCAGCCAGGTGGTGGCGTTCATCCTCACCGCACTGGTGTGCGTGCTGCTGATCCTGGTCGGCCAGCCGCAGGTGCTGGATTTCTTCTCCGGCACCTTGCCGCGCAAGCTGATCAACGCGGTGGCGCACTTGTCCATGCTGCGGCACTTCGAGGCGATCGCCCGCGGCGTGCTGGACACCCGCGACCTGATGTATTTCCTGCTCAGCACGATCGGCTGGCTGGTCGCCGGCGTACTTCTGCTCGACCTGAAACGGACGCGCTGACGCCATGCCCCGCTCGCGCCTGCATCACCTGTTCACCAGGCCACTGCAACTGACCCGGCGCGGCGTGCTGTATGGCGCGCTGGTGCTGCTGGTGCTGCTGTTCGTGCCGTTGATCGTGGCCAGCAGCCGCTGGCTGCATGCGTCGCGGGTCGACCTCACCACCGACAAGCTGTATACCCTGACGCCGGGCACGCTGCACATCGTCGATACGCTGCAGCGGCCGCTGCGGCTGACCCTGTATTTCTCCGAGCACGCCACCCGCGACCTGCCGCAGCTGCGCAGCTACGAACAGCGCGTGCGCGAGATGCTGCAGGAAATGGTGGCGCGCTCGCACGGCCATATCCGCCTGCAGATCATCGACCCGGTGCCGTATTCCGACGACGAGGCCAGCGCCGAAGGCAACGGCCTGACCGCGGCGAACGGCGGCAGCAACGGCGAGCGGGTGTTCTTCGGCCTGGCCGGCAGCGCCATGTCCGGCGGCCTCGAGAGCGAAGGCGCCGACGACCGCGTGCCGGAAAAGACACTGGCGATCGCGTTCTTCGATCCGGCCCGCGAGGCCTTCCTGGAATACGACATCGCCAAGCTGCTGTACGAGTTGAACCAGGCCAGCAAGCCGCCGATCGGGGTGATCAGTTCGCTGCCGGTCGAAGGCAACCCGATGCTCAGCGAGCAGCCGTGGACGGTGCTGCAGCAACTCGGCCAGCTGTTCGACGTGAGGACGCTGGATGCGTCGACACTGCAGAAGGTCGACGACAGCATCAGGGTGCTGCTGCTGATCCACCCCAAGCGGTTGCCGCCCGATGCGCAGTACGCGATCGACCAGTACGTGCTGCGCGGCGGCCACCTGGCGGTGTTCGTCGACCCCGATGCGGAACTGGACACCTCGCCGTATGGGCCGGACAGCATCACCTTCCCCGATCACGGTTCGGACCTGCCGCGGCTGTTCAGGGCCTGGGGCGTGAGTTACGACCCGCACAAGGTGGTGCTGGACCGCGCGCGCGCGCTGCAGATCGAGCTGGCCGGCAGCAGCCTCAACCATCCGGCGATGCTCGACCTGGGCGCGCAGGAACTGAACCGCGACGACGTGGTCACCGCCAGCCTGCAGCGCATCAACGTGTCCACCGCGGGCTACTTCGACCTGGCCGCGGATGCGCGCACGCGGCTGGTGCCGCTGCTGCAGAGCAGTGCCGAAGCCGAGACGGTGGCGACCCAGCGGGTGCTGGATGCGAGCAGCGACCCCACGACCTTGTTGCAGGATTACAAGCCGGACGGCACGCACTACGTGCTGGCGGCGCGCCTGCGCGGCACCTTCGAGAGCGCATTCCCCGAGCGGGCCGGCGTGGCGGGTCATCGGGCCAGGTCGGCGCCGAATGCCGAGGTGATCCTGGTGGCCGACACCGACCTGCTCAGCGACCGGCTGTGGGTGGAGCCGCAGACCATCCTGGGCCAGACCATGATGCGGATTTTCGCCAACAACGGGGATTTCGTCACCAACCTGGTGGACAACCTCAGCGGTTCTTCGGCGCTGCTGTCGATCCGCGGCCGCTCCACCTCGCAGCGGCCGTTCACGCGGGTGCAGGCGCTGCGCAATGTGGCCGACCAGAAATTCCTGCAGAAGGAGCAGGAGCTAGAGAAGGAACTGGCCGACACCCGGCGCCGGCTGGACGAGCTGCAGCCGGCCAAGGGTGCCCACGCCAGCACGGCCACCGCCGAACAGCGCCGCGAGATCGAGCAGTTCCGCCAGCGCCAGCTGGCGATCAACAAGGAATTGCGCGACGTGCAGCACCAGCTCAACGCCGAGATCGACGCGCTCGGCCTGCGCCTGAAGTTCATCAACATCGTGCTGGTGCCGGCGCTGGTGGTTCTGCTCGGCCTGCTGTACGGCTGGCGGCGCACCCGCTACAGCCGCCAGCGGCGTTGAACAGGCTCTGAAGCGGCAATCTGTCGCAAGCCCGCGGCACCGCTGCGGCTGACTCTGCCGGCGCGCGGCATTATGCTGGGAGGTCGCCGGCCGTTGCCGGCGCAGACAGAAGTGCCGGTGCAGTGACCGCAACCTTGTTGAAATGGATCGTGCCGTGGGAGTTCTCGTGGGTCTTGCTCGCGTGCTTCGTGTCGGCCGGCGTGCTGTACCTGCGCGGCAGCCGCCGCCTGTCGGTGAGCTTCGGCCGCAAGCTGGCGTTCTGGATCGGCATGGCGATCATCTACCTGTCGCTGCATACCTACCTGGATTACTACGCCGAGCATGAGTTCTTCATGCACCGCATCCAGCAGTTGCTGCTGCATCACCTGGCGCCGCTGCTGATCGTCACCGCGTATCCGGCCACGGTATTGCGCGCCGGCCTGCCGCTGGCCTGGCGGGTACGCCTGCTGCGGCCGCTGCAGCGTTCATGGCCGTGGCGGCTGACCGCCGGGGTGCTGCTGAATCCCACCGTGGCGACGCTGCTGTTCATCGCCTTCATCTTGGTCTGGCTGATCCCGTCCATGCAGACGCTGGCGATGCTGGACTGGCGCATCTACCGCTTCATGAACTGGAGCATGTTGATCAGCGGCTTCGCCTACTGGTCGCTGGTGCTGGACCACCGGCCGCATCCGCCGGGGCGGATGACCGCCGGGCTGCGCGTGCTGTCGCCGGCGATCACCATGACGCCGCAGATCATCGCCGGCGCGATCATCACGTTCTCCAAGACCGACCTGTACCCGATCTTCGAGATCTGCGGCCGCGCGTTCACCTTCAACGTGCTGACCGGGCAGCTGATCGGCGGCGTGATCATCTGGGTGCCGTCGGCGCTGGTGGAATCCATCGGCGGCCTGATGGCGCTGCGCATGTGGCTGCGGCTGTCGCGCAACGGCCGCTTGCCGCGCAAGCCGCTGCATCGGCCCGCGGCGCGGCGCGCGGCCGTGGTCGATACGGTCGTGCCGGACTGAGTTTCGCCGCGGGCTCAGTGGCCGTGCGGCATCGCGCCGTGGTCCATCGCCGGCATCGCGTGGTCGGCGTGTCCGTCGCCGGCATCCAGTGCATTTGCCGGGCGCGCGATGAAATCGGTGGCCAGCGTGCTGCCGTCGCCGAACTGCAGCGTCAGGGTGACGGTGTCGCCGGGTTTCACCGGCGCGTTCGGCTGCATCAGCATCAGGTGGTAGCCGGCCGGCGCCAGCTCCGCCTTGCCGTGCGCGGGCACGTTCACCGCGTCGACCATGCTCATGCGGCTCATGCCGCCCGCGCGCGAACTCTGGTGCAGCATCACCTCGGCGTACACCTTGCTGCCGGCGCCACGCAGCGTGACCGGCTGCTCGCCGTCGTTTTCCAGCGTGACATAGGCGCCGGCCGGTAGCGTGCCGGGCAGCACGCGGATCCAGGCGTGGCTGGCGCGGATGTGGTCGGCGTCGGTGGCGTGGGCGCCGCCGGCCAGCAGCAGGCCGGACAGCAGCAACGACAGCGTGGATGACTTCATGGGGTGGCTCCGGTGTCGAGCAGCAGGTGCAGGTCGTGCACCAGGTCGTCCTGCGAGGCGGACGGCGTGGCCAGCACGCGGGCGCGGCCGTCGCGGTCGAACACGTAGATCGCCGAGCTGTGGCTGACTTCGTAGGCGCCGTCGGCCGAGCCGGGCTCGCGGGTGAACGCCGAGCGATAGCGCTTGCTCAGCGCTTCGACCGCGCGGGCACTGCCGGTGAGGCCGACGGCGCGCGGGTCGAACGCGTTGACGTAGGCGTGCATGATCGCCGGGGTGTCGCGCGCCGGATCGACGCTGACGAACAGGATGCGTGCGCCGTCGGCCAGCGGCCCCAGCCGCTGCATCACGACGTGCAACTGCGCCAGGGTCAGCGGGCAGACGTCGGGACAGTGGGTGTAGCCGAAGTACAGCACCGCCACCTTGCCGCGGTAGTCGGCGCCGGTGACGGCCTTGCCGCTGTCGTCGGTGAGCTCGAAGTCGAGGTCGGGCATGTGCCCGCTGATGTTGGTCAGCCGGAACGGCAGCGGCTCGCCGCGGTGGCAGCCGCCCAGCAGCAGGCCGGCGGCAAGCAGCAGGAACAGCAGGGCGGGGCGCAGCCAGTGGCGGGGCTTCATGCGAGAATCCTGGATCTTCATCCGCTCAAGCATACGACACCGGCCGCGTTGCCGGGTCCGCCGACCAGGGGCTACGAACACGATGCGACAAATTGTCAGTACCCGCGTCGCCTTGCTGGTCGGCATCGCCGGCGCCAGCGCGGTGCTGCTGGGCGCGTTCGGCGCGCATGCGCTGCGCGGCGTGCTCGATGCCCGTGGCGCCGAGTTGTGGCATACGGCGGTGAACTACCACGCATGGCATGCGCTGGCGCTGGCCGTGGCGGCCGGGCTGGGCTGTGGCCGCGGCAGGCGCGTCGCGATGCTGGCGTTCGTCGTCGGCATCGTGCTGTTCAGCGGCAGCCTGTACGCATTGGCGCTGGGTGCGCCGCGCTGGGTCGGGATCATCACGCCGCTCGGCGGGCTCGCCTTCGTCGCCGGCTGGCTCGCGCTCGGGTGGGCGTTGCGCACTCGTAACGAATAGTTCTTGCGGGTGTCATCCGGTGGTCATGGCCGGTTGCGATGGTGCCGGCATGAACACGCAGATCGCCCTTCGCCATCGATCCCTCGCGGCGTGGTCACCCGGCCGCATGCCCCGCCGCCTGCCTGCCATCGCGCTGCTCGCGCTGTTGTCGGCATGCCTGCTGTGGTGGTGCTGGCCGGCTGCTGATCGTACGGCGGATGAGCCTTCGATCCAGCACCTCGTGCACTGGCAGGATGCGGACCACGACTGGCTGCTGGTGGTCGATCCGGCGACCCGCGAGCTGGTGGTCTACGACGCCACCGATGGCCGTCCGCTGGAGCGGCTCGGCGCGGACGACGGCTTGCCGGACGTGCAGTCGATCGCGCAGCAGGGGCCGTGGTTGTTCGTGACGGGCCGGCAGCACCCGAAGGTGCTGAAGCTGCCGGAGCTGCGGGCGGTTGCCGCGGGCGGCCGCTAGAAGCCGCCGGCCAGCGGCAGGGCCACGTGCAGCACTAGGTCGGCGCAGAAGTGCGCCAGCATCGCGTGCTCCAGCCCGTACTTCCAGAACAGGCCGCCGGTGACGATGCCGACCACGGCGTTGAGCAGCACGATGCGCGCGACCAGCAGCGGCGTGCCGAGCAGGCCGGCGGCATGCGCGGTGGGCAGGTGGCCGGCGCCGAACAGCAGCGCGGCCAACGCGATCCCCAGCACGAACATCCATGGCCGCACCACGCGCCGGTGGCAGCGCGCCAGCAGCCACACCAGCGCGCTGACCGGTAACAGTCGACACAACACTTCCTCCACGATGCCGCCGTAGAACACGGCCAGCGCACCGCGCCAGGCCTGCACGGCCGGCTCTGCATGCCTCGGGCCGAGCGCCGACAATCCGGCTACAAACAACGCCACCAGCACGCCGAGCAGGGCGGCCAGCCACCAGCGCGGGCGTCGTGCCGGATCGCGTGGCCGCCGGTACACCCAGGCGCGCAGCCAGGGCGCATCGAGGCCGTACTGCGCGCCCAGGTACAGGCCGAGCCAGCCCAGCAGCCAGCACAGCACGCCGGTCTCCACCGCCGCCTTCAGCACGATGACCGGCAAGGGCAACGGCAATACGGCGAATTGCTGCGGCGTCAGCGCCATCACGTACGGCATCAGCGCCAGCGTGGCCAGCGCGCCGGCGATGCCGAACAGTACGGCGAGCTTCAGGTGCGGACCGCTGACCGACAGGATTGGCGGGTTGGCAGGCATGCGTGCGTACTCCCCCGTGAGCGGTTCAATCCGCGTCGTTGTCGTCGGCTACCGGCTTGGCCGGGCCGGCCTTCAACCGGCCGGCCTTGCGCAGCGCCTCGCGCAGCACGTATTCGATCTGTGCGTTGAGGCTGCGCAACTCGTCTTCCGACCAGCGCTGCATTGCATCCAGCACGGTGGCGCTGATGCGCAGCGGATAGGCTTTTTTCTCGACCGCCATCGGAACGCGTCAGTTGTACAGCGTGCCGGTATTCAATACCGGCTGGGTGCCTCGCTCGCCGCACAGCACCACCAGCAGGTTGCTGACCATCGCCGCCTTGCGCTCCTCGTCGAGGTTCACCACGCCGCGCTGGCTGAGCTGGTCCAGCGCCATCTCGACCATGCTCACCGCGCCTTCGACGATCTTCGTGCGGGCGGCGATGATCGCGCCGGCCTGCTGTCGCTGCAGCATGGCCTGGGCGATTTCCTGGGCGTAGGCGAG
Source organism: Rhodanobacter sp. LX-99 (assembly GCF_018599185.1). Classification (NCBI taxonomy): domain Bacteria; kingdom Pseudomonadati; phylum Pseudomonadota; class Gammaproteobacteria; order Lysobacterales; family Rhodanobacteraceae; genus Rhodanobacter; species Rhodanobacter sp. LX-99. The sequence goes on from NZ_JAHFVL010000002.1 coordinate 147,418, forward strand.
GTGGCTGATGCGCGCCTCGACCACCTGCACGCCGGCCTTGCCGAGGCGGGTCTGGATCTCGTCGCGCAGGTGCGAGTTGATCACGTCGCCGTGGCTGCGCAGCGACGGCTTGCCGTCGTCGTGGGCGTCGTACGGGTAGCTCTGCGCCATCTGCCGCAGCGCCGATTCGCTCTGGATGTGCACGTAGTTCTCGTAGTCGTCCACGCAGAACACCGCCTCGGCCGTGTCCAGCACCTGCCACACCACCACCGCGCCGATCTCGATCGGGTTGCCGTCGTTGTCGTTGACCTTCAGCTTGCCGCTCTCGAAGTTGCGCACGCGCAGCGAGATGCGCCGGCGGCTGTAGAACGGGTTGGTCCAGCGCAGGCCTTCCTGGCGCACGGTGCCGGCGTACTTGCCGAACAATTGCAGCACCTGGCCCTCGTTCGGCGCGACCTGGAAAAAGCCTTTCAGCAGGAAACCGTCGACGGCCAGCAGGATCACGCCGGCAGACAGCTGGGGCAGCGGCGGGGCCTCCGGATGGTTATGGATGGCCGAGGCCACCAGTGCCACACCGATGCCGGCGAGTACCAGGCACAGCCCGATGAAAGGAATGCCGGCGACGGAAAAGCCATTGCGTTCGTTCATGTATCGTCTCCCTGAGGTGAGGAAATTAGATATCAAATTGATATCTAATGCAAGCGAGTGGAGACGATTCCCCCGAGGGCGGCAGGTTGCGCCATACCCGGCCGCATACAATGCCGATTTGCCCTTACCGGAGAACCCGATGAAGCCATTCGGCACGCCCCATTCCGACCACGCGCTGCGCGTCCTGCTGCTTGGGGCCGGCGAGCTGGGCAAGGAGGTGGCGATCGAACTGCAGCGCTACGCCGTGGAAGTGATCGCGGTGGATCGCTATGCGAATGCGCCGGCCATGCAGGTTGCCCATCGCAGCCACGTCGTCGACATGCTCGACGGCAAGGCGCTGCGCGCGGTGATCGAACTGGAAAAACCCGACCTGGTGGTGCCGGAGATCGAGGCGATCCACACGCCGACCCTGATCGAGCTGGAGAAGGAAGGGCAGCGGGTGATCCCGACCGCCCGCGCGGCGTGGCTGACGATGGACCGCGAAGGCATCCGCAAGCTGGCCGCCGAGGAATTGAAATTGCCGACCTCGCCGTACCGCTTCTGCGACGACGAGGCACAGTACCGCGAGGCGGCGGCCGTGATCGGCTACCCGTTCGTGATCAAGCCGGTGATGAGTTCGTCCGGCAAGGGCCAGAGCGTGGTGCGCGGCGCCGACGAGTTGCGGCACGCGTGGGATTACGCGCAGTCCGGCGGGCGCGCCGGCAAGGGCCGGGTGATCGTCGAGGGCTTCGTCGACTTCGACTACGAGATCACCATGCTCACCGTGCGGCACGTCGATGGCGTGAGCTTCTGCGCACCGATCGGCCATCGTCAGGAGGAGGGCGACTACCGCGAATCGTGGCAGCCGCAGCCGATGAGCGATGCCGCGCTGGCGGAGGCGCAGCGACAGGCCGCCGCGGTCACCGGCGCACTGGGCGGCTGGGGCGTGTTCGGCGTGGAGTTCTTCGTGAAGGGCGATGCAGTGATCTTCTCCGAGGTCAGCCCGCGTCCGCACGACACCGGCCTGGTCACGCTGATCTCGCAGGAGTTCTCCGAGTTCGCCTTGCATGCGCGCGCGATCCTCGGCCTGCCGATTCCGGTGATCCACCAGTACGGACCGTCGGCCTCGTGCGCGGTGCTGGTCGAGGGCGAGGGCATGGGGCCGCGCTACCACGGCGTCGCTGCGGCGCTGGCCGAACCGGACACGCAGCTGCGCATCTTCGGCAAGCCCGAGGTGAAGGGCCGCCGGCGCATGGCGGTGACGCTGGCGCGCGCCGGGTCGCTGGAGGCGGCGGTGGGCAGGGCGGTGCGCGCGGCCGGGCATTTGCGCATCGAGTTGTGAGCGCGGGCGTCAGTCCGGCTCGATGCGATAGGCTTGCGTGACGAGGTTCCTGCAAGCACGACAGGCGGTCTGTCATGGCCGCTGACTGATAGAGGGTGACGAGATGGAATCGACAGGATTTGCGCACTGGCTCGTGGTGCTGGTCGAACTGGCCGCGGCCTTTGCGCTGCTGCTGCTGGCACTGGCGGTGGTGGTGCTGCTGGCAACCTGGGTGGTCGACCGCAACCAGACCGGCAATGCGGTGCTGCGCAACTTCCCGATCATCGGCCACTTCCGCTACTGGTTCCTGCACCTGGGCGAGTTCTTCCGCCAGTACCTGTATTCCAGCGACCGCGAGGAGATGCCGTTCAACCGCGCGCAGCGCACCTGGGTCTATCGCGCCGCGAAGAACGTCGACAACACCAACGCGTTCGGCTCCAGCCGCGACCTGCGTGCGGAGGGCGTGCCGTTCTTCGTCAACGCGCCGTTCCCCGACCTGGGCGTGGACCACGTCGAGCCGGTGCCGGTGACGATCGGCCCGTACGCGCGAGAGCCGTACAGCCATGCGGCGTTCTTCAACATCTCGGCAATGAGCTTCGGCGCCTTGTCGGCGCCGGCGGTGCGCGCGCTGTCGCGCGGCGCGGCGAAGGCGGGCATCTGGATGGATACCGGCGAGGGCGGCCTGGCGCCGTACCACCTCGAAGGCGGTTGCGACATCGTCTTCGAGATCGGCACCGCCAAGTACGGCGTGCGCACGCCCGAGGGCAAGCTCGACGACGACAAGCTGCTCGCGATCTGCGCGCACCCGCAGGTGAAGATGGTCAGCATCAAGCTCGGCCAGGGCGCCAAGCCGGGCATGGGCGGCCTGTTGCCCGGCGCCAAGGTCACCGCGGAGATCGCGGCGATCCGCGGCATTCCGGTCGGCGAGGATTCGCAAAGCCCGAACCGCCATCTCGACATCGGCAACGTGTCGCAGCTGATGGACGCGATCGCGCACGTCCGCGAGCTCACCGGCAAGCCGGTCGGCTTCAAGGCGGTGCTCGGCGGGGTGGAATGGATCGGCGAGCTGTGCGACGAGGTGTGGAAGCGCGGCATCGCGAGCGCGCCGGATTTCATCATCGTCGACGGCTCCGAGGGCGGCACCGGCGCGGCGCCGCAGACCTTGATGGAGGGCGTCGGCCTGCCGCTGCACGAGGCGCTGCCGGCGCTGCTCGACATGCTGATCGTCAAGGGCCTGCGCGAGCGCATCAAGGTGGTCTGCTCGGGCAAGTGCATCACCGCCTACGACGTGGCGTGGGCGCTGTCGATCGGCGCGGACTTCGTCAACTCGGCGCGCGGCTTCATGCTGGCGCTGGGCTGCATCCAGTCGCTGCAGTGCAACCGCAACACCTGCCCCACCGGCATCACCACGCAGAACCCGAAGCTGCAGCGCGGCCTGGTGGTCAGCGACAAGAGCGAGCGGGTGTTCCATTACGCGAAGAACGTGATGCACGAAGTCGGCATCATCGCGCACAGCTGCGGTGTCAGCGAGCCGCGCCAGCTCAACCGCGGGCACTGCCGCGTGGTCGGCGACGACGGGTTGTCGATCCCGCTGGAGAAGCTGTTTCCGTATCCGCAGGCGGCAACGCGGCAGGCCGCGGTCGACGCGTAGTTCAGGCCAGCGCCTGCCAGCCCTCGGCCGTGCGGATCTGCAGCGGCTTGAAGCGCCGCTTGTAGTCCATCTTCGGATGGCCGTCGATCCAGAAGCCCAGGTACAGCCACGGCATGCCGCGGCGGCGGGCCAGCGCCACTTGCTGCAGGATCGCGTAGGTGCCCAGGCCGCGCGCGGTTTCGTCGGGGTCGTAGAAGGTGTAGACCGCCGAGACGCCGTTGAGGCAGACGTCGGTGACCGCCACGGCGAGCAGGCGCTCGCCCAGGCGCAGCTCCATGAACAGGGTGGGGCTCCACGGCGCGGTAAGGAAACGGCGGAAATCGCTGGCTTCCGCGTCGTCCATGCCGCCGCCGGCGTGGCGGCTCTGCAGGTAGCGCTCGTACAGCGCGTGGCGCTCGCGGTTGTAGCCGGGGATCGACTCGCTGACGGCGAGGTCGGCGTTGCGCTTCAGGCAGCGGCGCTGGGCGCGGTCCGGCTGGAAGTTCGCCACGTCGATGCGGCACGGCGTGCAAGCGTGGCACTGCGCGCAGTTCGGGAAGTACAGGTGGCCGCCGGCGCGGCGGAAGCCGCGCTCCAGCGCCGGGCCGTACAACTGGTCGAGGTTCGGCGCGGCCGGGTCCAGCACCAGGTTCTGCGCGGTGCGGTCGGCGTAGTAGCCGCACACGTGGGGCAGCGTCTGGAACAGGCGGACTTGGTCGGAGCGGCGCATTCGCCGATTCTATGCCGGCGTGACGGGCGTCGCACTATCGGACTCAGATCACCCGCAAATAGCGCAGCATCGCCATGGCGAAGACGGCCAGCACCGCCAGCAGCACGATGCGGCGCACGCGGGCCACCGTATGCGCGCGCCGGTCGGCCGGGGTGGGATTGCGTGCGGCGGCCAGCTCCTCGCCGTGGCGGACCACCGGCTCGATGCCGATCTCGCGCAGCAGGGTACGCGCCTTGGTGTAGTCGTCGGCGTGGGTGATCCACACTTGCGCCCAGCTGCTGCGGTCGTCCTGCCGCTGCGAATAGCTGAAACGCTGCCAGGTCGGCCGGTTGTAGTTGGATCGATTGGCCACGGTGGCTTCGATGCCGTGTTCGGCCATCAGGGCGACCACGATGTCGATGTTTTCCTGGCGGGGCGAGGTATAGATCAGGCGCATGGGCGCAGTTTACGCGAACGGCCCGGCAACCGGTGTTCAGTCGCCGCGCACGCGGATCAGGCCTTCCTGCGCGGTGGAGGCGACCAGCCGGCCGTCGCGGCTGAAAATCTGTCCGCGCGCCAGGCCGCGGCCGCCCTGGGCGGTGGGGCTGTCGAACGAGTACAGCAGCCACTCGTCGACGCGGAACGGGCGGTGGAACCACAGCGCATGGTCGAGGCTGGCCATCTGCACGTTGTGGGTGAGGTAGGAGATGCCGTGCGGCAGCGTGGCGGTGCCGATCAGATGGAAATCGGAGGCGTAGGCGAGCAGCGCGCGGTGCAGGATCGCCGAGTCGTCGATCGGCGAGGTCAGCTTGAACCAGATGTGCTGGATCGGCGGGCGTTTGGCCGGGTGGCGTTCGTCGCGCGGCCACACCTGGCGGAACTCGAATGGGCCGTCGATACCCATCCAGCGCTGCAGCTTCACCGGCAGCCGCGCCAGCTCGTCCGGCGGCAGCGGGTGCAGCGGCTCCAAGTCCTCCGGCGCGGGCACCTCCGGCATCGAGGTCTGATGTTCCACGCCGGCTTCGGGCAGCTGGAACGAGACCGAACCGTTCAGGATCGGCTGGCCGTGCTGGATCGCCAACACGCGCCGCGACGAGAACGTGCCGCCGTCGCGGGCACGTTCCACGCTGTAGACGATCGGCGCCTCGATGTCGCCGGCACGCAGGAAGTAGGCATGCAGCGAATGCGCCTCGCGCGCCGGGTCGACGGTCTGCTGCGCCGCCGCCAGCGCCTGCCCCAGCACCTGCCCGCCGAACACGAAGCGCGTGCCGATGTCGCGACTCTGGCCGCGGAACAGGTTGTCCTCCAGCCGTTCCAGTTGCAGCAGCTCGACAAGTTCGGCAACGTGGTCTTCGCTCATGGCGTGTCCTTGCAGGGGGCCGCCAGTATAGCGGTGGCGGCGGCGCCCGAACCCGCATTCAGCGGGCGCCGACCGACCCTGCGCCGGCTTCGAACACGACCGTGACCGCCGCGGGATCGAGCGCGGCCAGGAAGTCGCGTGCATCGAAGGCCTGGCCCGCGGCGAGTGCGCCGCAAGCGCGGACGCGGCCGTCGAGGATGCGCTGCAGCGCCTCGACCAGCAGTGGCGCGGTGACGGCGTAGATGTCGCATCCGCTGGCGATGGCGCGGCATGCGTGATTGCCGCGGCGCACGCGTACGTCGACCGCGAAGCGCTGCGCGGAGCGTCCGCTGTCGTCGGCGGCGACCGGCGCCGGCGTGGCCGGATCGCGCAGGTCGCGCAGCGGGGCCAGGTTCATCCACGAGTGCAGGTTGCGGCAGGCGATGTGATGAGGCACCACGACGGCCTCGGACAGCGGGAGCAGCACCGTTTCCAGCCGTCCGAACGGTGCCGGGAAATCGGTCTCGCGCACGGGCGCGGGGTCGGGCACGGTGCGGGTGCGGCCTTGCTCGATGTACATGCGCGGGTAATGGTTGCGCTCGCCGGTGAGGCGGGTGCCGCGCGTCGGATGCCAGCCGTCGAGCGCGACGGCGATGTCCACCGTATCCGCGTCGGGGGCGCCGTCGAGCGCGGCGCTGGCCAGCAGGTCGGCGAGGCCGCCATAAAAGGCCATCGCCGGCAGCACCGTCACGCCCGCGGCTTTCGCTTCGCCATCGCGCGCCAGGGTGTCGGTCACGGCACGCTGTTCCGCCGCCACGTCGAGGTAGTGGACGCGTGCGCGCAGCGCCGCGTCCAGTACCGGCGCGGCGGTGTCGAGAAAAGGTCCGGCGCAATGCAGAACGGCGGCGGTGCCGGCGAAGGCGGCATCCAGCGCAGCGGGGTCATCGGTGGAGGCGACGCGGACCTCGACGCCGGCGACCGTGGCCAGTTCATGCAGCCTGGCCGCATCGCGGCCGCAGGCCACCGGCACGAAACCGCGGCGGCGCAGCTCGGCCAGCACGAAGCGGCCGGTATGGCCGTAGGCGCCGTATACCGCGATGCGAGGGGAAGGGGGCGTCATGCCTGGTCTCCTTGCGCGGCCCACAGCCGCCGCGCTTCTTCGGCGATCACGTCGGGGCGTTCCTCGGGCCAGAACAGCTTGCTGCCCTGGAGCCGGCGCACGCCCAGCGAGCGGCCGAAGGCGTGGTCGAGGAAGCCGGGGTTTTCTGCGGAAAAAATCGTGTCGGCACTGCCCCACACGATGCGCACCGGCACGCGGGATCGCGCGAGCGCGGGGCCGATGCCGGCGAGCGCGTTCTTTTCCTGCGCGATGGCATAGGCGTGCGCGAAATCGCGGCTGCGTTGAGATGCCAGCAGCGGCGCGAAGTAGGTTTCGATGGCCTCGTCGGTGGGATGCGCGGGGTCGGTGTAGCACATGCCGCCGATGCCGGCGGCCGAGCGCGCGAGGGCGTGGTCGCGGCGCCAGGTGCCCAGCCATTCGTCGACGAAGCGCCCCTGCTTTGCCAGCGCGATCACCGGAAGAAGCGCCGGCGGCGGGCTGTCTTCCTCGGTGTCGCAGTTGGTCAGCAGCAGGCTGCGCACGCGTTCGGGGTGGTGTGCGACCAGCAACTGCGCGACAGCGCCGCCGCTGTCGTTGGCGACCACGTCGGCGCGCTCGACCTGCAGTGCGTCAAGCAGGGCGACGAGCATGGCGACCTGCGCGTCCGGCGCGCAGGATTGCCCGTCGGCGACTTCCGTGTAACCCATGCCGAGGAAATCGGGCGCGATGCAGCGCCGGTACGGTGCCAGCCGGTCGAGCGCACCGCGCCACTGGAAGCCGTTGAGCGGGAAGCCGTGCAGGAACAGCGCCGCCGGCCCGCTGCCGCGCTCGACGTGGGCGATGCGGCCGAACGCGGTGCGGGTGTAGCGGCGCGTGGCGTGAAAGCCCGCCGCGTCCATCGGTACCAGCACGGCGCCGGCGCGCGGCCACCGGGCACAGCCGGCGAGGCTGGCTACGCACGCGGCGGCCAGCGTGCCTGCGGACAAAGCTAGGAAGCGGCGCCGGTTCATGCCCGGCGCCGCCAGTCGTGCGGGTGATGAGGTTCCGCCGCTCACGACTGCGCTTCCGCCTCGCGCAGCTTCTGTGCGCACTCCTCGCAGCAGACCTCGACGGTGCGGCCGCCGATGGTGATCTTGATGGCGTTGCCGTCGAGCGGATAGTCGCAGGCGGCGCAGGTGTTCTCGTTCATGGCGTGTCTCCGGTAGGGCCCGCGATCGGGCAGGTACAGGAGACCACCGGCCGCCGGCGAGGGCTGTCAGGATCTTTAGCGATTCACGACGACCTGAGAGGTTGAGACTATCAGCCTCTCAGGCCGGCCATGGGTGGCCGGCCGCGGATCGGGCACGCCAGTGCCTGATTCGCGTGAGCGAGTCCGGGCATGTACCGGACTCGCGATAAAAGAAAACCACAGGACGTGGTTTTCTTTACAGCTTCTGTGCCAGCGCGGCCTGGCGGAACGCCGTGGGCGTGCGGCCGTAGGCCTGGCGGAACGCGGCGCTGAAATGGCTGTGGCTGGAGAAGCCCAGGTCCTGCGCCAGCGCGGCGACGTCCTCGCAGTCGGCCACCAGGTCCAGCGCGCGCGCCAGGCGCAGGCGCAGGTGGTAGCGGTACAGCGGCATGCCTTCGACCTGCTGGAAGGCCTGGGTGAGGTAGACCGGCGAGCCGCCGACTTCCGCCGCGATGTCCGCCAGCGCCCAGCGCCGGGTGAGGTCGCTGGCGAGCAGCAGCTTCGCCCGGTCTACCAGCCGTTGCCGCGCACGGGACGCGCCGGGCGCATGGGTGGTGCGCGGGCCGAGGCTGCGGCACACCAGGGTCAGCACCAGGCTCTCGGCCTCCAGCGACTCGATGCCGCCGTTGCGCAGGCTGTGGCGCAGCAGCGCCACCAGCACCTGCGCGCGCTCGTCGATGCGCAGCGCCTGGTGGCGAAACACGGGCTGGTCGCGCCGTTGCAGCATCGCGACCGGCGCGAGTTCGCGCAGCAGCGGTTGCGACACCGACAGCGACAGGCAGGCGTCGCCGCCCGTCGCCGGGTGGCTGACCTGGTAGCCCTCGCCGGCGTTGAAGAACAGCACGTGGTTGGCGTCGGCCACCGATTGCGTGCCGCCGACGTGGCGCAGGAACAGCCCGCGATACGGGAACACCAGCTGGGTCGAGCCCGCGCATTCCTCGGCGCTGCGATGGCGGCAGGCGCCGCGGCAGCACACGTCGTGCACCGCGACGGTGGTCGATTGCAGCAGCGGCTGGACGTCGAACTCCGGCATGGATGCGGGTCGAAGGGAGGTCGACGCAGTCTAGCGCAGCCGCTGCAGGCCGCTGGCGGGAACCACGGCGGCCCATGGAAACAGCGGGCCAGGGTCGAGCTTGCGATGAACTTCGAGCGCGGGATCGTCGCTGGCCGGCATCAGCGCGGTATCCAGGTCTTCGTGCCCGGCGATCTGGCGCAGGTTCGGGAATGCCACGCGCAACTGCGTCAGCAGGGCACTCAGCGCGGCGATCTGCGCATCGGTGTACGGCTCGTCCATCCGTTGGTGGCGCGAATCCCACCAGTGCGGATAGCGGCCCCGGTTGACCAGTTCGATGCCGATCGAGTTCGGATTGTGGCCGCGCACGTGGTTCGCCACGCGGGTGCCGGGCACGTAGCGGTACACCGCGCCGTCGCGGTCGACGTAGTAGTGGCCGCTGTTGCCGGCGCCGCTGGCGTGCAGCACTTTCTCGCCGTACTCGCGCGCCGTGGCCAGGTCCGGCAGCTCGGTGCAGTGGATCACCACCAGCTCGACCGCCTCGGCGGGACGCTCGGGCAGGAGGTCGACATAGGGCAGCGGCTGGTCGTGGATGCTCAGGCTCATGCAGGGCAGTTTCGCATGTGTCGGAGCCGCGGCGGAAACGCCGCCTGTTACCATGCCAGCCTTGCTTTCGGCACTTTTCATGGAGACCGCCATGCGCGGCCAGATCATTCTTTCGCACGGCTCGGACTCCAGCCCGGACGCCACCAAGGTCAGCGCGCTGGCCGCGCTGGCCGAAGCGCTGGGCTGGCGCACGCAGCGGCCGGATTATGGCACCGACGATGCGCGCGGCCACGCCGCTTCGGTGGCGCCGCGGATCGCCCGCCTGCGCGCCACCATCGAGGCGCTGGATGGGCCGCCGCTGCTGGTCGGCTCCAGCATGGGCGCGTTCGTCTCCGGCCTGGTCTCGCTGGACGTGCCGGTGGCCGGTTTGCTGTTGCTGGCCACGCCGAGCGAGATTCCCGGCTACGCGCGCAAGTTCGACCTGCGCCCGGACGTGCCCACGCTGCTGATCCACGGCTGGCGCGACGAGGTCTGCCCGCTGGCGGGCGTGCATGCGTTCGCCGCCCGGCGCCGCCTGCCGCTGCTGGTGCTGGACGACGACCATCGCCTGGGCGCCAGCATGGACGCGATCGCCGCGCAGTTCCGGCTGATGCTGGACCAGCTGGCGAGCGCCGCATGAGTCACTACTTCGCCACCTGCCCGAAAGGCATGGAATACCTGCTGCGCGACGAACTGGTCGCGCTCGGCGCCAGCGACGTGCGCGAGGCGCTGGCCGGCGCACATTTCTCCGGTACGCTGGAAACCGCCTACAAGGCCTGCCTGTGGTCGCGCCTGGCCAGTCGCATCCTGCTGCCGCTGGCCGAGTTCGACGCGGCCGACGACGACGCGCTGTACCGCGGCGTGCAGGCGATCGACTGGAGCCAACACCTGGCCGCGCACGCCACCTTCGCGGTGGACGCCGGCACCGCGATGAGCAAGCTGACCCACAGCCAGTTCATCGGCCTGCGCACCAAGGACGCGGTGGTTGACCAGTTCCGCCAGCGCGACGGTTCGCGCCCGGGCATCGACACCGACGAACCCGATATCCGCATCAACGTCCGCGTGCGCCGCGACCGCGCCACGCTGTCGCTGGACCTTGCCGGCTCGCCGCTGCACCGGCGCGGCTGGCGCGAGGAGCAGGGCGAGGCGCCGCTGAAGGAAAACCTCGCCGCCGCGATGCTGCTGCGCGCGCGCTGGCCGGAAGTGTACGCCGCCGGCGGCGCGCTGCTCGACCCGATGTGCGGCTCGGGCACCTTGCTGGTCGAAGGCGCGTTGATGGCGGCCGACGTGGCCCCCGGCCTGCGCCGCGAGTACTTCGGTTTCCTCGGCTGGCAACAGCACGACATCGCGTTGTGGCGCAGCCTGCTGGACGAAGCGAAACAGCGCGCCGAAACTGGCCTGCGCGGCCTGCGCAGCGTGTTCTTCGGCAGCGACGCCGACCCGCGCATGGTGCAGACGGCCAAACGCAACGCGCAGGCTGCGGGCGTGGCCGGTTTCTTCACCCTGGACAAGCAGGACGTGACCCATGCCGCGCCGCCGCCGGGCGTCGATTACGGCCTGGTCATCACCAACCCGCCGTACGGCGAGCGGCTCGGCGATCACGCCGAGATGCCGAAGCTGTATCGCGCCGTGGGAGACACCTTGCGCAACCGCTTCAGCGGCTGGCGTGCCGCGGTACTGGCCGGCGACGTGGAGCTTGGGCGTGCGATGCAGTTGCATGCCGACAAGCGCTACGTGCTGTACAACGGCGCGCTGGAAACCGTGTTGCTGACGTTCGACCTGAAGCAACGCGACGAGAAGCCACGCGAGCCGAAGCCGCTGTCGGCCGGCGCGCAGATGCTGAAGAACCGGCTGGAGAAGAACGTCAAGCACCTGCGCAAACGGCTGCTGCGCGAGAATATCCACTGCTGGCGCGCCTACGACCAGGACCTGCCCGAATACGCCGCGGCGATCGACGTCTACGGCGACACGAACGGCAACGACCACCTGCACATCCAGGAATATCGCGCACCGGCCGACATCCCGCCCGACGTGGCGCGGCTGCGCCTGCGCGAGATCGCCCGCGTCGCCGGCGAAGTGCTCGGCGTGCCGCGCGAACGCATTGCGCTGAAGACCCGCGAGCGCGGCAAGGGCGGCTCCAAGTACGGCCAGCTCGACCAGCGCAACGAGTTCATCGAAGTGGAGGAGGATGGCCTGAAGTTCCTGGTCAACCTTACCGATTACTTGGACACGGGCCTGTTCCTCGACCACCGGCTGGTGCGCGCGAAAGTGCGCGAACTGGCCGAGGGGCGCTGCTTCCTCAACCTGTTCGCCTACACCGCCACTGCCAGCGTGCACGCGGCGGCCGGCGGCGCGCTGGAAACCACCAGCGTGGATCTGTCCGCCACCTACCTGGAATGGGCTTCGCGCAATCTGGCGCTGAACGGTTTCAGCGGCGCCAGCCATCGCTTGATGCAGTTCGACGCACTGGAATTCCTGCAGCGCGACCGCGGCCATTACGGCTTGATCTTCGTCGACCCGCCTACGTTCTCCAACTCCAAGCGCGCCGAGGACTTCGACGTGCAGCGCGACCACGTGAAGCTGCTCGAGGCCTGCAACGAGCGGCTGACCCGCGACGGCGTGATCGTGTTTTCGAACAATTTCCGCCGCTTCAAGCTGGATCGCGAGGCGCTGGCGCAGCACTTCGAGATCGAGGACTGGACCACGCCCAGCATCCCGTTCGACTTCGCCCGCCGCGCCGATATCCACGGCTGCTGGCTGCTGCGCCGGCGCAAGGCTGACCCGGGGATCAACCCGTGGGATGCGGCGCGCATCAAAAGGTGAACCCTTCAGTTCACATTAAGCGTGATCCGACGAGCATCCGCCCTGTACAACGGAGAACGATCATGACCCAACGTATCAGCGGTGCAGGCAAGCTGGCAGCCATCGGTCTGGCAGTCGCAGCGGCAGTGGCGATGCCACTGAGCGCGTCTGCGCGCGGTCATGGCTACCACGGCCACGGCGGTGGTTATTACGGCGGTTACCATGGCGGCTATCACGGTGGTTACTACGGCGGCCATGGCGGCCACTGGAGCGGCGGTCGCTGGATCGCCGGCGCGATCGTCACCGGTGCGGTGATCGGCCTGGTCGACAACGCGCTGCGCCCGGCGCCGGTGTACTACGGCGCGCCGGTGGTATACGGCCCGCCGCGCACGGTGATCTACGAGGATGCCCCGGTGGTGCGTCGTCGCGTGGTCGAGACGCGCACGGTGGTGTACGACGACCCGTACCAGACGCGCTACATCCGTGACGATGGCTACGATTACGACGACGGCGATTGAGTCCGGCGGTCACGCCACCACATCCGCTACGAAGGGCCCGGCACGCCGGGCCCTTCGTTTTTCAGTGCACCCTGACGTTGCACCCGTTCAATGGGCGGGCATGGCCGTCGGCTGCTCGGCGCCGCTGCCATGGCGCGTGGCGCGGGCACTGAGCTGATCGAAGCGTTCCTTGTCGATCTTGCTGACCGACTGGATCGCGCACGGCGGCTGGTAGCGTGAGTGCACGGTCTCGCCCACCTCGCCGCAGATGCGGCTGCGATTGACGACGGTATTGGACGGGTTGGCGCGGAAGATCAGCCCGGGCGGCGGAGTGCCCAGTCGCGGGCAGTCGCTCTGCAACGTCACCAGGTAGCGTTTGGGACCGGTGCGCACGATGGCGGTGCGGGCGTCCACGATGTGCCATTCGTTGATCTGGGTAGTGTCGATGCAATCAGCTGCAGGCAGCGGTGATCGGGCGGGCGCCGTCTCGGCGGCCTGCGCAGCACCGACGCCGATGGTGAGAGCGAGCAGCAGGGCGGGAAGGATCGTTTTCATGGGCGTCACCTCGTCTGTTTCGGGTAATACGCATACCGTGAATTCAGTCACGGGGGCTGTATGCCGGCCCGCATCGGCACGGGCATGGGGGAAGCGCGCTGCAAAGTATCTGCCATCTTCATATCACAAGAAGTGAACGGTTGACGCGGCATGCTGGCTGACATGCGTTTGAGCGATAAGACACTCGATACCCACTGCAACGCGACCGCCTTGCCGGCCGTACCAAGGGAGTCGCGATGACGACCTGGCACTCGTCCGCACCTGCAGGCATCGCGACCCGATTCCTGCAGGTGCGGCAGCGGACACTGGAACTCTGTGCCGGCCTCAGCGCGGAAGACCTGCAACTGCAGTCGATGCCCGACGCCAGCCCCGGCAAGTGGCACCTGGCGCATACCAGCTGGTTCTTCGAGCAGTTCGTGCTGGGCCGCGACCCGGCCTACCGGCCGCGCGATCCGGCGTGGCATTACCTGTTCAATTCCTACTACCAGTCGGTCGGGCCGATGCACGCACGGCCGCAACGTGGCCTGCTGTCGCGGCCGTCGCTGGACGAGGTGCGCGACTACCGGCGCTACATCGACGACGCGGTAGGTGAACTGCTCAACCGCGCCGACGACGCGGAGCTGCCCGGGCTGGTCGAGCTGGGCCTGCAGCACGAGCAGCAGCACCAGGAACTGCTGTTGACCGACATCAAGCACGCGTTCTGGTGCAACCCGTTGCAGCCGGCCTATCGCGCACCGATCGCCGCGTCGGTAGACGCGAAAGCCGTGCCGCTGCGCTTCGTCGATGGCCGCGAGGGCATCGTCGAGATCGGCCATCGTGGCGAGGGCTTCGCGTTCGACAACGAGACCCCACGCCATCGCACCCTGCTGCAGCCGCATGCACTGGCCAATCGGTTGGTGACCAATGCCGAATACCTGGCCTTCGTGCGCGAAGGCGGCTACCGCGAACCCGGGCTGTGGTTGTCCGACGGCTGGGCCACGCTGCAGCGCGAGGGCTGGCAGCATCCGATCTACTGGCAGGACGACCTGGCCAGCGAGTTCACCCTGGCCGGCGTGCGTGAACTCGATCCGCACGAGCCGGTCTGCCATCTCAGTTATTACGAGGCCGAGGCGTTCGCGCGCTGGGCCGGTGCGCGGCTGCCCACCGAAGCCGAGTGGGAATCGGCGGCGCAGGGCGTCGCGATCGACGGCAACCTGCAGGACGCGCAACGCTTCCAGCCGCATGCGGCGCGCGGCGGCGCCGGCCTGCTGCAGCTGTACGGCGACGTGTGGGAGTGGACCGCCTCGCCCTACGTCAGCTACCCGGGCTTCCGCCCGCTGCCCGGTTCGCTGGGCGAGTACAACGGCAAATTCATGTGCGGCCAGTGGGTGTTGCGCGGCGGTTCCTGCGTCACCCCGCGCGAGCATATTCGCGCCAGTTACCGCAATTTCTTTCCACCCCAGGCCCGCTGGCAGTTTGCCGGGCTACGACTGGGACAGGACCGATGAGCAGCGTGCAACCCTGTGGCATCAGCGACGACGACCGCCGCCCGCCGTCAAGCGATCTTCTGGAAGTCGTCCAGCGCGGCCTCGGCGCGAAGCCCAAGCGGCTGCCGTCGTGGCTGTTCTACGACGAGCGCGGGTCGATGCTGTTCGAACGGATCTGCGAGCAGCCGGAGTATTACCTCACGCGCTGCGAGATCGCGCTGATGGATGAACACGCGGCCAGCATCGCCGATGAACTGGGCAGCGGGGTACGCCTGGTCGAGTACGGCAGCGGCAATGCGCACAAGACCCGCATGCTGCTCGAACGCCTGCATGCGCCGGTGGCCTACGTGCCGGTGGAGATTTCGCCGGAGCCGTTGCGGCAAAGTGTCGAGCAACTGGCGGCGGCGTTCCCGCAGCTGCCGCTGCAGCCGTTGTGCGCGGATTTCAGCAAGCCGCTGCGGCTGCCGATTCCGCCACGCGCGCCGCGGCGCACCGTGCTGTACTTTCCCGGCTCCACCATCGGCAATTTCGAGAACCGCGAAGCCGCCGTGCTGCTGCGCAAGATGCGCAACGAGATGGGCGACGCCGGCGGCATCCTGATCGGAGTGGACCTGAAGAAGGATCCGGCCGTCATCGAAGCGGCCTACAACGACCGCGCCGGCGTCACCGTCGAGTTCACCCTGAACATGCTGGCGCGGCTGAACCGCGAGATAGGCAGCAACTTCGAGCTGTCGGCGTTCGTCCATCGCGCGCACTACAACCCGATGGCCGGGCGCATCGAGACGCACATCGTCAGCCGCCGCGAGCAGCAGGTCAAAGTCGGCCGCGTGAACGTGCCGTTCCGCGCCGACGAGGCGATCCAGGTCGAGTACAGCTGCAAGTATTCGCTGGAGGATTTCGCCGCGCTGGCTGCCCGCGCCGGGTTGGCCGTGAAGCACGTGTGGACCGACCCGCAACGGATGTTCAGCGTGCAGTACCTGGTGCGCGCCAGCACACTCGCGCGCTGAGCGCGAGGCGGCGCGCGCCTGCCGCCTCCACTTGCCTCATTTCACGCCGTACAACGCCTTCACGTCGCTGGTCAGCGCGGCCTGGCTGTCGGGGCGCGCGTAGAACATGTGGCCGCCGGGGTAGTTCTTCACCTGCACGCGGGTCGGGTCGCCCATCGCCGGCATCTGGTCGACGATCAGCACCGAAGCCATGAACGGGCAGGACAGGTCGTCCCAGCCGTGCGCGATCAGCACGCGCAGGCCCGGATCGTTGGCGACCGCCTCGCGCAGTTGCGATACCGAGCCCTTGTTCGCGTCCTTGTCCTCGTGCCACAGCTTGTTCACCTCGTAGCTGAGCGCGTTGTAGCGGCCGTCGTATTTCCAACCCACGGTCCGGGTGACGAAGTCGACCATCGCCGTGGTGGTGGGTGCGATGATGCCGTTGAGGATCGGGTCGCCGGTCTGCTGGTGCGGCGCGTACGGGAACGGGTCCCACGCGGTGACGTTGGAGTCGTAGCGGCTGCCAAGCTTGCCTTCGGCGCGGTACACCTCGCGCAGGTAGGCCTGGGTTTCGATGCGTCCGCCGGAGCGCTTCACGAACAGCGGGTCGAGTCCGGTCAGCTCGGTGACTTTCTTCACTACGCGATCGGTGGCCTGCGGATCGGAGCGGCCGCGCATCAGGTCGCTGGCGTATTCGCCGCGGGTGTACTCGATGATCGGCGCCATCGCCTCGGCGCTGAGCTTGTGCTCGCGCTCCAGGTGCGCGGCGGCGATCGAAGGCAGGGTGAGCATCCACGGCAGCGGCGACACGTTCTCGTCGTCCGATGCCGCCGGGTCGAGATAGGGCGACAGCAGCACCACGCCGTTCATCGCCACGCCGAGCCGGGTCTGCAGGTACTCGGTGATGCGCGGGCCGCGGAAGCCGCCGTAGCTTTCACCGACCAGGTACTTGCGCGAGCTCATGCGGCCGTTCTTGACCAGCCAGTCGTAGACGATGCGCGACAGGTACTGGATGTCGCTGTCGGTGCTGTAGAACTGCTTGGTCGCTTCCTTGTCGTCGACCAGCGCGCGGCTGTAGCCGGTGCCTACGGGATCGATGAACACCAGGTCGGTGAAGCCCAGCCACGTGCCGGGGTTGTCGTGCAGCGTCGCCGGGTCGGACGGGTTGTCGCCCTCGACGCCGAAGTTCACCCTCTTCGGCCCGATCGCGCCGAGATTCAGGTACACCGACGAGGCGCCGGGGCCACCGTTGAGCGCGAACGTCACCGGCCGGTCCTTGCCGGGCATGGTGTAGGCGGTGAACACCACTTCGCCGGTGGTCTTGCCCTTGTCGTCGCGCACCGGCAGCGAGCCGACGGTGACCGTGTACTTGAGCGTGCGGCCATCCACCGTGGCCGATTGCGTTACGTGCGCATCGGCAGGCAGCGGCGGCAGCTGGAAGCCGCCGCTGCCTGCCGTATCCGGCGCCGCCGGCTTGTGGGTGTCGGCGGCGAAGGCGGGGGCGGCGTTGCAGGCGGCCAGCACGAAGGCTGCCAGCAGGACAGATCGCAGGGACTTGCGCACGGTTTTTCCTCGCGGGCGAAAGCGGCCAGCTTAACCGGCCGCGCCGTGGCGGGGGTGTGCGTAAAGGCATGGGTGATCGCGGTCAGCGCGCTGCCAGCGCCGCGGGTTCCAGCCTGCCGCACGACGGCGCCACGCGCTCCATCCAGCGCTCGAACGCCAGCGTGAAATTCTGCAGCGACTGCACGGTGGCCAGGTCGGTCAGCGTGCCGTCCGCATCGAAGCGGCTGGCCGCGTTCGCCACGAACAGGGTCGGGGTGGGCATCACCAGGGCACCGCAGGTGTGCAGCACCTGGCGCAGCGAGGCCTGCGCCATGCGCGTACCCCACGGACCGCTGCTGGCGCCGAGTACGCCGACGGGTTTCTCCGACAGCACGTCGCCCGCGGGGCTTTCGCGCGAGAGCCAGTCCAGCGCGTTCTTCAGCACGCCGGGCATGGCATGGTTGTACTCGGGTGTGGCGATGATCAGGCCGTCCGCGGCGGCGATCGCCGCGCGCAGCGCCCGCACGCCGGCGGGGCCGGCCGGTTCGCGCTGCTCCAGGTCCTCGTCGAACAGCGGCACGGCGGACAGCGCGTCGTAGACGTCCAGTCGCAGCGTCGCCGGCGCCTGGGCCACGGCCGCCTGCAGCAGGCGGCGGTTCCAGGAATCGCGGCGCAGGCTGCCGGCGAGGCACAGCACGCGGCGGGCGGGAGTCGTATGGAAAGCGGTCATCTCGGTATCTCCGGTGAGCAAAGAATCAGGGTTCGATCAGCAGCAGGAAGGCGCAGGCGACCAGCAGGGCGCCCATCGCGATGTCGACGCCGCGGCGGACCGTGGGGCGTACCAGCCAGCGGGCCAGCCACGCGCCCAGCGCGGCCCACAGCAGCAGGCACAGGGTGGGGATCAGCACGAACAGTCCGGCCAGCGGCAGGTAATCGCGCGGGCCGGCGGCCGGCACCGCCGCCAGCACGGTCAGCACGATCACCCAGCTTTTCGGGTTGAGGAACTGGAAGCCGATCAGGCCAAGCGTCCCGGCCGGCAAGGTTGCCGAGGTCGCGGCGGTGTGTCGTGGCGCGATGCCGGCGGCGCACAGCGATACCCCGAGCCAGACCAGGTACAGGGCGCCGATCATGCCGGTCCAGCGCCGCAGGGGCGGATGCGTGACGAACGCTGCACCGGCACCCAGCGCCATCACGGCAAGCAGCAGCAGGCCGCCGCACACGATGCCGATGATCGCCGGCATCGCGCCGCGCAGGCCGGCATGCCCTGCCGCGCGCAGCACCACCAGGTTGTTCGGGCCGGGCGTGATCGCGGCCACGCAGAGCAGGCCGCACGCGGCGAGCAACGGATCCATGGCATGTCCTTCATCGCTAATGGTCGAATGAAGTACATACTCGGGTCTGCAGCTGGTCTGTGCCTGGCAATTTATGGTCTAGAATTACGACCATGAACGAGCTGCCGCTGAATGCCTTGCGTGCCTTCGCCATGGTCTACGCCCACGGCGGCGTGCGCGCCGCCGCGCGCGAGCTGGGCATGGCGCACTCCTCGGTAAGCCGGCATCTGGGCGAGCTGGATCGCTGGCTGGGCGTGCCGCTGCTGCGCACGGCGGCCGGGCGCGGCGCGCTGGTTTTCACGCCGCAGGGCGAGACGCTGGGCCGTGCCACGCTGTCCGGCCTGCACGAGATCGAACAGGCGGTGGCGGCGTTGCGCGAGACCCGCCCGGCACATGCGGTGACCCTGTCCGCCTCGCCGTCGTTTGCGATCCGCTGGCTGCTGCCGCGGTTGCCCGCACTGGAGAAGGCGCATCCGAAGATCGAGCTGTCGGTGCAGGTGGAGCAGCGCCTCGACGCGCTGGACGACGGCCGCATCGACCTGGCGATCCGCATGGGCAAGGGGCCGTGGCCGGCACTGCATGCCGAGCCGCTGATGGACGACGCGCTGTATCCGGTGATGAGCCCGGCGCTGTGGCAGGCGTCCGGACGTCCATCCCAACCGGCGCAACTGGCCGGACTGCGCCTGCTGCATGACCGCGATCCGCAGGCGGCGTGGGAGTCGTGGCGGCAGGCGCACGGGCCGGCGAAGCTTTCGCTGCAGGGCGGCGCGCGCTACACCTCGTCCGACCTGGTGCTGCGCGCGGCGATGCAGGGCCAGGGCGTGGCGCTGGCGCGGCACCGGCTGGCGGCGGACGACGTGGCGAACGGCAGCCTGCTGCGCCCGTTCGGCGAGCTCGACGTGCCGCTGGGACCGTCGTACTGGATCGTGCGGCCGCCCGCCAAACCGCGTGCGGCAGTAGCCGCGGTGATCGACTGGCTGCGCTGGCAGGCGGCAGGTACCGGCCAGCCAGCCATGTGATCAGCCGCGCGCCAGCGCGCCCTCGACGAACTGCTGCAGCTGCGCCGCGTTCAGCGCGCCGGACTGCCGCGCGATCTCGCGGCCCTGCTTGAACAGGATCAGGGTGGGAATGCTGCGGATGTTGAAGCGCCCGGCCAGTTGCGGCTGCGCTTCGGTATCCAGCTTGGCCAGCCGCAGGCGCGGTTCGAACCTGCCGGCGGCCTGCACGAACACCGGCGCGAAGCCGACGCACGGGCCGCACCATGGAGCCCAGAAATCCACCAGCACCGGCAGGTCGCCGCGGCCGGCGATCGCGTCGAAATTCGCCGCGGTCAATTCCGCCGGGTGTCCCGCGAACAGCGCCTGCTTGCAGCGGCCGCAGTTCGGATGCTCGCCGATGCGTTCGGCCGGCACGCGGTTCAGCGCGCCGCAATGCGGACAGGGGATGGCCCGTGGTGTACTCATGGCAGACTTACTCCGAGAACAGGTCAGACGCCGGGCGCCTACGCCGACAAGATGGCGACGGGGGTCTCCGAATCCAAGCCGAGCCGATATGCCGCAACGTGCCGACGCCTCCGCTTCACGCTGGCCGCAGCGAAGCCTGCTTGCGCTGGGCATGTTGTGGACCCTGCCGAACAGCTTGCTCGGCCTGCTGCTGGGCGTGGCCGGCGTGGCCTTCGGCGCGCGCATGCGCTGGCAGCCGCGGGAACTGGCGCTGGTGGTGCGCCGCTGGCCGTGGGGGCGCGGCGGGGCGCTGACCCTGGGCAACGTGATCGTGCATACCGGCGAGCGCCTGGACGTGCCATGCCTCACCTACGCGCATCGCGCCGGCCGCGGTATCGGTCTGCCCGTGTCGCTGGCCGACCACGAACGCGCGCACGTCTACCAGTACATGCTGCTGGGCCCGCTGTTCCTGCCGCTGTACCTGCTGTGCGGCGGGGTCAGCGCGCGCAACCCGTTCGAGCGCGCGGCCGACCGCTACGCCAGCTCGGGACGCGGCTGGTGGCCGTGACCGCGGGAAGGCCGATAAGCCGCTACCGCAATCAGGCTGCCGTCTGTGATCAGGCGTGGCGTGGCACGAAGCGCAGCGCCACCGAGTTCATGCAGTAGCGCAACCCGGTCGGCCGCGGGCCATCGTCGAAGACATGGCCGAGGTGGCTGTCGCAGCCGGCGCAGCTGATCGCGGTGCGCTGCATGCCGAACAGGTGGTCGCCGCGCTCGATCACGTTGCTCTTCGCGATCGGCTGCCAGAAGCTGGGCCAGCCGGTACCGGAATCGAACTCGGTGGCCGCGTCGTACAGCGCGGTGGCGCAAGCCGCGCAACGGAACAGGCCGGGCACGGCGGGGCGCTCGTGCTCGCCGCTGAACGCGCGCTCGGTGCCCTCGCGGCGCATCACCTCGTACGCCGCCGGCGACAGCCGCCGGCGCCATTGCGCGTCGCTCAGCACCAGCTTCGCCACCTTGCGTGCGCCGAGGTCGTGGCCGGCATCGTCGAAAATTTCCAGCAACACCTCGCCCGGCGTGCCGACCGGCGTGTTCGCCGCCGCGTACAGCCGCGGCAGCAGCAGGCCGCCGCCGACGGCCAGCAGCGCGCCACCGCCGAGCGCGGCGCGCAGGAAGCGGCGGCGATCCATCGCGAGGGCTTCATCGATGCGGGACATGGCAGCCTCCGTGGAGATGCATGCAGCGACCAATCAACCGAACGTGAACGCGTATGCCTGCACGCCCGGATCCAGGAACTCGATCTCGAACAGCCGCTCGCCGCTGCCGTGGGCCTGGCGCACCAGCTGGTACAGACGCTGGCTGGTGACCGTGCCATTGCCGGAGGCGTCGGTGTCCATGCCGTGGTCGGCGCCGGGCGGCTTGCCGTCGATGCTGACGCGGTAGCGGATCGGCTTGCCGTCGGCAGCCGGGCCGAGCACCAGGTGCAGGTCGCGGCCGCGGAAGCGGTAGACGATGCGGCCGCCGGCCTGCTCCAGTTGCGCGTTTTCGTCGCGCACGGTCCAGCGGCCGTCGAGCGACCACTGGTCTGCGGCGAGCGAGGCAGGTGCGTGATAGTCGTGAGCATCGTCGCGCGCCACCCGGCCGCCGACGAAGTTCATCGCGCGGGCGTAACCGACGTAGGTTTCCGGCGAACGGGCGGGGTCGTTCGACGCGGCCGCCTCGACGCCGCGGTGGTCGTCGCTGACGTAGCCGCCGGGTAGGTTCTTCTGGCCGGCGTCGGTCAGCAACTGGCGGATCACGTCCTCGCTTTCCCGGTATTCGCCTTCGCCGAAGTGGTGATGACGGATCTGCCCCTGCGCGTCGATGAAGTAGTGCGCCGGCCAGTACTCGTTGTCGAAGCCTTTCCAGATCGCATAGTCGTTGTCCAGCGCGACCGGGTAGTCGACGCCCAGGTCCTTGATCGCCTTTGCTACGTTGGCCGGATCCTTCTCGAACGCGAACTCCGGCGCATGCACGCCGATCACCACCAGGCCGTGGTCCTTGTACTTGTCGGCCCAGCCGCGCACGTACGGCAGCGAGCGGATGCAGTTGATGCAGGAGTAGGTCCAGAAGTCGACCAGCACCACCTTGCCGCGCAAGGACTCGGTGCTCAGCGGCGGGCTGTTCAACCACTGCGTGGCGCCGGCCAGCGACGGGAACGTGCCTTCCACCGGCAGTGGCTCGCCGGCCTTCGGCGCGGGCTGCGGCACCGGTGCCGGGCGCACGGCGTTGATCAGCTTCTGCTCGATGCCGCCGGTGCTGGCCAGCGAGACGCGGGTGAGCAGGCCGGTATCCAGGCCCAGCGCGATCGCGGCCACGCCGCACAGCACCAGCACGCCGAGCGCACGGCGCACCCACTCGCCGGCGCCGAGCGAGCGCTTCATCAGCGCGAGCACCTTGCCGCCGATCAGCAGCGCCAGGCCCAGCGAGGTGGCCGCGCCGGCGGCGTAGGTGAGCAGCAGCAGGGTGGTCTGCACGCTGGCGCCGTTCAGTGCCGCGCCGGTCAGCAGCAGGCCAAGGATCGGCCCGGCGCAGGGCGCCCACAGCAGGCCGGTGGCGACGCCGAGGCCGGCCGCGCCCCAGATCGAATCGCCGTCGCCGGCCGAGCGCTGCGACAGCCGGTTGCCCAGCGCCACGAACGGGCGGGTGATCCATTCGGCCAGCCGGGTCGACAACAGGGTCAGGCCGAGGAAGGCCAGCACCAGCATCGCCACGTAGCGGCCGTACTGGTTCGCGTGCACCGCCCAGCCGCCGCCGAGTGCGGCCAGCGTAGCGACCACGGCGAAGGTGATCGCCATGCCCAGCAGCATCGGGAAACCATTGCGCATGAACGGCCGGTCGGAGCGGGCGAACACGAACGGCAGCACAGGCAGGATGCACGGGCTGAGGATGGTCAGTACGCCGCCGAGATAGGCGAGGATCAACACGAGCATGGGGAGCATCCGTGGAAGGTTGTCTGGTTATTCGCCGTTGCCCTAGCGAGGGTTACGCGCAGGCACGAAGTAACGTTGGCGCCGGCGGCAGCGAATACCTGTCAGGCGTTCCGCCGCGGAGCGAAGCATGTCGCAAGTCTTGACCGCCACCGGCTTCATGGGTCTAGATAGTGGACTTTCCCTGCTGACGAGTCTCGACCGGACCGTGCCAGCCGACGTCACCATGGTGAACGACAGCGAATCGCCCGGCCAGCGCCGGGCGGCGTGGATGGCGGCTGCGCAGGCCGGCGACCGGCGTGCCTACGAGAGGCTGCTGGCCGATTCGGTGGCGCTGATCCGTGCCACCGCGCGGCGCCAGGGCGTGGCGCAGGATCATCTGGACGACGTGGTGCAGGAGACCCTGATCACCGTGCACCGGGTGCGCCACACCTACGACCCGACCCGCTCCTACGATGCGTGGCTGACTGCGATCGCCAGCCGCCGTGCGATCGACGCCCTGCGCAGCCGCGGCCGTCGCGACAGCCGCGAACTGCACGACGATTTCGCGCTCGACCAGCATCCGGATGCCGACGATGCCAGCGCGGCCACCGAAGGCGAACAGCGCGCGCAGCGCCTGCACGAGGCGATCGCCGAGTTGCCGCCGGGCCAGCGCGAGGCGGTGGAACAACTGGGCCTGCGCGAGCGTTCGCTCAGCGAGGCGGCCGAGCTGACCGGGCGCAACACCGGCGCGCTGAAAGTGAACCTGCATCGCGCGCTGAAGGCGCTGCGCGAACGCTTCCATGGAGAACCCTGACGTGATGTCCGACCCGCAATCCCATGAGGCGCTGATCGACCGCCTTGGCACCGACCTGGTGCCGGTGCGGCGTCTGCTGCCGCCATGGCTGCGTACCGCCGGCTGGCTGCTGGTGGTGGTGGCGCTCGCGATCGGGTTGCTGATGCATTACGGCGCGGGCCCGATGCTGCGGCGTTGGGCCGCCACGCCGGATCTGGCCTGGGCCGGCATCGGTGCGGTGATCACCGCGATCTGCGCGGCGTGGGCCGCGTTCGCGTTGGGCGTGCCGGGGCGCCGTGCGGCGTGGGCGTGGCTGCCGCTGCCCGGGGCCCTGCTGTGGATCGGCGCCAGCGGCCTCGGCTGCCTGCGTGAATGGATCGCGCCGGGCACCGAGATCGCCGGCATGCATCAGTCCGCCGACTGCCTGATTTTCATCATCAGCTTCTCGGTGCCGCTGTCCGCCTTGCTGATCATGCTGCTGCGCCGCGCCTGCCCGCTGCGGCCGGTGCTGACCGCGGTGCTGATCGGCCTGGCCAGCGCGGCGGCCTCGGCCAGTCTGCTGGAGATCTGCCACTCGTTCGACGCGGCGGCCACCGACCTGCTGACCCATGCGCTGGCGGTGATCGTGGTGGTGGCAGTCAATGCCGCGATGGGCGGCCGGCTGCTGTCGAGGGCCTGAACTCAGTCGCGGAAGTTGTCGAACTGTAGCGGCAGCTCGACCTCGGACTTGCGCAGCACCGCCATCGCCGCCTGCAGGTCGTCGCGCTTCTTGCCGCTGACGCGCAGCTTGTCGCCGTTGATCTGCGCCTCGACCTTGAGCTTGGCCGCCTTCAGCTCGGCCACCAGCTTCTTCGCGACCGGCTGCTCGATGCCCTGCTTCACGGTGATCTTCTGCCGCGAGCCGCCCAGGTTGGTTTCCGGATCGCCGACGTCGAGCGCGCGGATATCGATCTTCCGCGCAGTCAGCCGGCCGCGCAGGATGTCCAGCATCTGCTGCAGCTGGAACTCGCTGGGCGCGCTCTGGGTGATCACGCCGTCATCCAGCACGTACTTCGCGTCCACGCCCTTGAAGTCGAAGCGTGTGGTCAGCTCGCGGTTGGCCTGGTCGATCGCATTGGTCAGTTCGTGCTTGTCGACTTCGGAGATCACGTCAAAGGAAGGCATGGCGGCGGCTCGCTGGAAACAGGACCAAAGTGTAAGCCATGCGGCTGGGCGATAATGCGCGACTTGTGGTGGCGCGAGGATGCCGGTTCGTGAAAGTGGACGTGTTGATCATCGGCGCCGGCGCCGCGGGCCTGATGTGCGCGATCCCCGCCGGCCAGCGCGGCCGCCGCGTGCTGGTGGTCGACCACGCCAACAAGGTCGGCAAGAAGATCCTGATGTCCGGCGGCGGGCGCTGCAATTTCACCAACACGGGTGCGGCGCCGGCGAACTACCTGTCGGCGAACCCGCATTTCGCCAAGTCCGCGCTGGCGCGCTACACGCCGTGGGATTTCATCGCGCTGGTGGAGAAACACCGCATCGCCTATCACGAGAAGGAACTGGGCCAGCTGTTCTGCGACGATTCGTCCAAGCAGATCGTGCGCATGCTGCTGGACGAATGCGCCGCTGCCGGCGTCACGGTGGAAGCGAACTGCGGCGTGCAGCGCGTACGCAAGACGCCGGAAGGCTTCAGCGTGCATACCGCACGCGGCGAAGTGCATGCCGAATCGCTGGTGGTTGCCTCGGGCGGCCTGTCGATCCCCAGCATGGGCGCCAGCGGTTTCGGCTACGAACTGGCGCGCCAGTTCGGCCACGCCGTGCTGCCCACGCGCGCCGGGCTGGTGCCGCTGACCCTGAGCGGCAAGCACCAGGAGCACTACCAGGATCTCGCCGGCGTGGCGCTTCCCGTGGTGGAGACGCGTATCGGCAAGCAGTCGTTTCGCGCCGGTCTGCTGTTCACCCACCGCGGCATCAGCGGCCCGGCTATCCTGCAGGTTTCCTCGTACTGGAAACCCGGTGACGACCTGCGCATCGGCCTGTTGCCGGAGCTGGACACTGGCGCGCACCTGATCGAGCAGCGCGCGGCGCGGCCGCTGGCGGAACTGAAGACCGTGCTCGGCGACGTGTTGCCGAAGCGCCTGGCGCAGCGTCTGTGCGAGCAATGGCTCGAGAGCCGCCCGATGCGCCAGTACCGCGACGCCGAACTGAGCCAGATCGGTGCGCAACTCGACGCCTGGCCGATCACCGCCAGCGGCACCGAAGGCTATCGCACCGCCGAGGTCACCCTGGGCGGCGTCGACACCGACGGGCTGTCCTCCAGCACGATGCAATCGAAGCTGGTGCCGGGGCTGTACTTCATCGGCGAGGTGGTCGACGTCACCGGCTGGCTCGGCGGCTACAACTTCCAGTGGGCATGGGCGTCGGGGCAGGCGGCAGGGCAGGCCGTGTGAGGCTGCCCGCGCGCGGCGGATTTCGCATGGATTGAATATCCCGCGTGCTTCACTGTGCGCCGGTTTCGACATGAGGACACCTGCATGAAAGTCGGATTCATCGGCCTCGGCGCGATGGGCAGCGCCATGGCCAGCAACTTGCTGGCGGCCGGCCACACGCTGACGGTGTGGAACCGTTCCGTCGCGGCCACCGAGCCGCTGGCCTCGCTGGGCGCCAGGGTAGCGAAGACGGCCGACCGCGCCGCGCAGGGCGAGGCGCTGTGCAGCATGCTGGCGAACGACCAGGCGGTGCGCGAGGTGTTCCTCGATGGCGGCCTGCTCGACGCGATGGATCGCGGCACCGTGCACGTCAACCACGCCACGATCTCGGTGGCGCTGGCGCAGGAGCTGGCCGCCGAACACGAGCGGCGCGGGCTGGAATACGTCGCCGCGCCGGTGTTCGGCCGTCCGGACATGGCCGCTGCGGCGAAGCTCAACATCCTGGTGGCCGGCAGGCCCGCCGCCATCGAACGCGTGCGGCCCTTGCTGGAGGCGATGGGCAGCAAACTGTGGCCATTGGGCGAAGCGCCGGAGCGCGCGAACGTGGCGAAGATCGCGGGCAACTTCATGCTGGCGGCAGCGATCGAGAGCATGGCCGAGGCGACGGCGCTGACGCGCGCCCACGGCGTCAGTGCAGCGGACTTTCTCGAAGTGATGACGAACACCTTGTTTGCGTCGCCCGCCTATCAGGGCTACGGCAAGCTGATCGCCGAGCAGCGTTTCAAGCCGGCCGGGTTCGCCTTGCCGCTGGGCTACAAGGACGTGGGGCTGGCGCTGGCCGCGGGGGAGGTGCAGCGCGTGCCGCTGCCGTTTGCCGGCGTGCTGCGCGACGCCATGCTGGAGGCGCTGGCCGCCGGCGATGCGGAACTGGACTGGTCGGCACTGGCACTGGTTGCCGCGCGCCGGGCGCATCTGGACGAACGCGAATAGCCGGTACGGGGCGTTACGGCGCCCACTCCAGCGTGCCGTCGATCACCGTATGGCTGCGTCCGCCGACCCAGATCGCGTTGCCGTCGATGTGCACGATCAGTTGTGCGTCGTGGCCGATCTCGCGTCCCTGGCTGACCCGGTAGCCATGGGCCAGCGGGCCGTGCGGTTCGGCGTGCACGATATACGCGGCGATCAGTCCGTTGGCTGCGCCGGAAGCGGGGTCCTCGACGATGCCGACACCGGACGGAAACGCGCGCACCACCAGCTGGTAGCCGGGGTGACCGCTTCTCGCGAACGCGCACAGTCCCATGCTGTCGCTGGCCCGGGCCAATGCGGCGATCGCCGCGTGGTCGGGTTGCCACGCGCGCAGGCTGGCTTCGTCTGCTGTCTCGGCCAGCCACCAGCGCCGCCCGCCGTCGACCAGCGCCGGCGGCAGCACGCCCAGTTCGGTGCCGGCCAGCGTGGCCGCCAGCAACGGATGGGCGTCGCGGCCGGTATCCAGCACGCGTTCGCCGGGCGACTGCAGCAACAGTTCGCGGCCGGTGCCGTTGCCTTCGACGCGGATCGGCAGCACGCCGGCGCCGCATTCCTGCCACAACAGGCCATCGAGCGGCTGGGCCAGGCCGCATTCCAGCGCGGCGTGCGCGCTGCCGATGCTGGGATGGCCGGCAAACGGGATTTCCTTGTGCGGAGTGAAGATGCGCACGCGGTAGCTGGCCCGCGGATCGGTCGGCGGCAGCAGGAAGGTGGTCTCGACCAGCGCCGTCCAGCGCGCGAAGCGCTGCATCGCCGCGCTGCTCCAGTCGTCCGCGCCGATCACCACGCCGAGATGATTGCCGCCGCCAAGGGTGGCGGCAAAGACGTCCAGATGCAGATAGCGGAGCGAAGTCATGGGATCCATCGGGCGGCTGGCGGCCGCCTAAAACGCCGAATGATAGCCGCCTGCCGCGGATCCGGGCAGTGACCTTTCGGAATATCGAGGCGGCGGCGAGGCATAAGCGCCGGCAGGCTGGCAATTGCGCCGACGGAAAGTCGACAAGCTGCGGCTGCGGCGCCAAGATGTGCGTTTTTGCTGCCCGACGCGGAATCGTCTATGCCGATCACCCTGGTCATCATCGCCATCACCTGCATCGTTTCGTTCATGGCGTTCAAGAACAGCCGCCTGATGAACGACCTGATCCTGTGGCCGCCGGCGATCGCCCGCCAGCGCGAGTACCACCGGCTGGTGACCTACGGCGTGGTGCATGCGGACTTCGGCCATCTGCTGTTCAACATGTTCACGCTGTTCTTCTTCGGCCGGGTGATGGAGAGCTTCTTCACCTCGCGCATGGGGCCGTTCGGCTTCGCGCTGTTCTATATCGGCGGCCTGGTGATCTCGATCCTGCCGACCTACCTGAAGAACCGCAACAATCCGGATTACCGCAGCCTCGGCGCCTCGGGCGCGGTGTCGGCGGTGCTGTTCGCCTTCATCCTGCTGGCGCCGTGGTCGCGGATCATCGTGCTGGTGATTCCGATGCCGGCGATCGTCTACGCGGTGCTGTACACCGGCTACTCGATCTACATGGATCGGCGCGGGCAGGGCAACGTCAACCACAGCGCGCACCTGTGGGGCGCGGCGTACGGCGTGATCTTCACCGTGCTGGCGGAGCCGCGGGTGCTGCCGCATTTCCTCAATGCGCTGATGCAGCCCAGTTTCCGATGATGAACGTTTCCTGCGCTGCGTAATGCCCGCCGCGGCCGGGGCGAGCATACTGGGCGAGGTTCCATCGACCCACCGCAGGAGAACGAACGCATGGCTACGACCCGCAAGTCGGCTGCGAAGAAGTCCGCGGCAAAGAGAGCAACCGCCAAAAAGGCGCCCGCCGGAAAATCAGCCGCGAAGAAGTCCGCGCCGCGCAAGGCGGCGGTGAAGAAGGCCCCGGCGAAGAAAGTCGCTGCGAAGAAGTCCGCGACCAGGAAGCCGGCCGCACGGAAACCCGCAGCCGGGAAGGCCGCGACAAAGAAGGCGGTGGCGAAGAAGACCGTGGCCAGGAAGGTCGCTGCAAAGAAGGTGGCTGCGAAGAAGCCGGTGGCGAAGCCGGTCGCAATCCGGAAGGCCGCGGCAGCAAAACCGGTCGCGAAGAAATCGCTGGCAAAGCCTGCCGGCCGCCCCGCCGCCGCGCGAAAGCCGGCCCCGCGCAGACGCCCGCCGGTGGAAGCGCCGATCCAGCACATCAGCCAGGAAGACGCTGTGGCGAAGATCCAGGCTTTGCTGGAGGCCAAGCAGGAGCGGGTGAGACAGGGACCCAGCTGGCCGGATGCCAACCTGGCCCCGCCGGGGTCGGGAAACATGGAGCTGCGCCCGCCAATAGCCGGTTCAGGCGGCGGCGAAGGCAGCGATGCGCGCGTGCTGGCACCGGAACGTGGCGAGCAGAGCAAGCGCAAGGGTTGATGGCCGGTCGCAGGCTCCATGGCCGGAGCCGTGCGGCGGCGATACATGGCTGGCGGGTAAACGACGGCGGGCGGCACGCCGGAACTCAGTGCGCGTTCAAGCACCACGGCCTAGCGTGATATCGCAACTCCCCGATGGAGACGGATCATGAAACGCCTGTTGCCCAGTCTCGTGCTGATCGTCGCTGCCGCGGCGTTGTCGGGCTGTTACTACGACCCGGGCTACAGCTATGTCCGCGGCTCCGGCTACAGCGGCGACGCCTACTATGGCGACGGCGGCAGCGCCTATTACGTGGCGCCGGGTTACTACGATGGCTATCCGGGCTACTACGATGGCTATTACGGCGGCTACTACGGCTGCTGCTATGCGCCCGGCGTGAGCGTGGGCGTCAGCAGCGTGTGGTACGGCGGCTCGCGTTATCGGCATGATGGCTACCGCGGCCATCGCGACTACCGTGGCCATGCCGGCCAGTGGCGGGGCCACGGCGATGGTCGCGGCGACTATCGCCGTCACGGCCAGCGCAGCTCCCGCGGCGGCGATCGCGATCATCGCGACTGAGGCTTGAGGCACAATCGGGGGATGCCCGGATTCGTGCCACCACGCACCCGTATTGCAAGGCTCATCGTCATCGCGGCGGTGGGCCTTTTGCTGTGCGCCTGCGGCAGCCTGCGCTATTACGCGCAGGCGGCGCACGGGCAGGGCGAGCTGATCGTGCATCGGCGCGCGGTGAGCAAGCTGGTGCGCGACCCGGCCACCGACCCGAAGCTCGCCGCGCGCCTGCGGCAGGCTCAGCAGGCGCGCCGCTTCGCCTCGCAGCGGCTGGCCCTGCCGGACAACCGCAGCTATACCGGTTATGTCGCGCTGGATCGGCCGTACGTGGTGTGGAACGTGTTCGCCACGCCGCGCTTTTCGGTGCAGGCCGTGCCGCAGTGCTTTCCGGTCGCCGGCTGTGTCGCCTATCGCGGCTGGTTCAGGGAAGCCGATGCGCAGGCGGATGCGGCACGCCTGCGCGCGCGCGGCGACGATGTCTGGATCGGCAGCGTGCCGGCGTATTCCACGCTGGGATGGTTTGCCGATCCGATCCTGTCGAGCATGCTGCGCTGGGACGACGACGAACTGGACGGCACGATCTTCCACGAGCTGGCGCACCAGCTGATCTACGTGAAGGGCGACACCGCATTCAACGAATCCTTCGCGACGTTCGTGCAGACCGAAGGCCTGCGCGAATGGCGCCGGTCGTGCGGCCTGCCGCCGCCGGACGAGCATGCCCGGGCGATGGGTGACGGCTTCACCCGGCAGGTGCTGGACCTACGCGCCCGCCTGCAAACCCTCTACGCCAGCGGCGTGGACGAGCCGGCGATGGAGGCCGGCAAGCAGCGCGAGATCGCCGCGTTTCGTACCCGCTACGCGCAATGGCGCGACCGCGACTGGCCGGACGATCATCGCTACGACGCCTGGGTCGCCATGCCGATCAACAATGCGCGGCTGTTGCCGTTCGGCCTGTACGATCGATGGACGCCGGCGTTCGCCGCGTTGTTCCAGCGTGCCGGGCGCCGCTGGCCGGCGTTCTACGCCAGCGTGCGCAAGCTGGCGCGCGAGCCGAGAGCGCAGCGCGAACGGATGCTGCAGGCGCTGCTGCAGCAACGCCCTTGACCTGGCTCTCGTGACGTCGAAAGGCAGAGCGTGATCACGCGCATGGCGCCCGATGTTCAGTGCCCCGGCTTGCGCCCGGCCATGTGCCGCAGATAGGCCAGCACGGCGTCGAGATCGGCGTCGGACAGCGCGTGCGTGTCGAACCCCTGCATTTTCGCCTGCGGCCATTGCCGCAGCGACTGCGGGTTGCGGATGAAGGCGCGCAACAGGTCGGCACGCAGGTATTCGGTGGGGTTGTGCGGGAGGTTCAAGTCCGGGCCGAGCTTCGAATCGCCCTCGCCGTTGAGCGTGTGGCAGGCGAAGCAGGTGCGTTGGAAAACGGCGAAACCGCGTTGCACTTCGCTGTCCGCCGGCAGCGAAGGATCGGGCAGGATCGCCGGGAAGCGTTCGGCCACGCCACTCAGCTTGCGGATACGGGCCAGCTGGTACGGCCATTGTTCCGGGCCCACGCGGGCGGCTTGCGGCCGGGTCCACACCACGTAGAACGGCCCGGCGCTGCCGCGGTTCTTGTCCAGCGCGGGCCAGGGCCGGGACGGGTCCTCGATCGCCAGCCACGCTTCGCTGCCTTGCGTATTCATCAACAAGGCGGCGGGAATCTCGGCGGCGAAGCCATCGCCCGCGACGAACTGCAGGTGATCGCCGGGACCGATGCCTTCGAGCAGGGTGGCCAGCGGCACGGCGCGGTAGTGCATCGTGCGGTGGAACGCGACATCGCCGGGCACGCTGATCGCCTGCGCATCGCGGCGCTTGAGCAGGGTTTCGGTGCGATAGGTGATGACGCCATGGCCGAGGTCGACCTTCAGCTGCGCGGCCGTCGCGGGCAGCACCAGGCACGACACGAGCAAGCATATGGCGAACAGCTTCATGGTCGATTCCGCATGGAAGTAAAGAAATTGTAGGTGATGGATACCCGAACGGTTTCCGCCCGCACCGTTGCAGCAAGCCTGTCGGGAAGCTGAACAAATTTCGGCATGCACGTTGAACTCACGCGCCGCCAGCCACACTAACCATGTGTATCGCCGTGATGGCGACAGGAAGTGGCGCAATACACCGTGTCACTGAGGGGCCGGCATTTCCTCCCCTGGATGCCGCCTGACAAACTCCATCAGTCCTCCCCTGGCTGATGGGGTTTTTTTTTTGCGCAAAACAAGCCGCACGGTTCGCGTGGATAATGCTCCATCCTGTTCCCGCACGGGTTACTGATGATCATCGATTCGCTGCTCGACACCGACCTGTACAAGTTCTCGATGATGCAGGTGGTGCTGCACCAGTATCCGGCTGCCCAGGTCGAGTACCGCTTCAAGTGCCGTACGCCCGGCATCGACCTGGTGCCGTACATCGACGAGATCCGCGCCGAGCTGAGGGCTTTGTGCCAGCTGCGTTTCGCACCGGACGAGCTCGACTACCTGCGTACCTGGCGCTTCATCAAGAGCGATTTCGTGGATTTCCTGGGGCTGTTCCAGCTCAACGAGAAATACGTGGAGATCGCGCCGGCCACAGCGGCCAACGGCGAGATCGAGATCCGCATCCGCGGGCCGTGGCTGCACACCATCCTGTTCGAGGTGCCGCTGCTGGCGATCGTCAACGAGGTGTACTTCCGCAACACCAGCGAGGGCCTCGACCTGGCCGAGGGACACCGGCGGTTGCAGGCGAAGATCGCGTTGCTGCGCGACACGCCGGACTACGCCGGCTGCAAGATTGCCGACTACGGCACGCGCCGGCGCTACTCGCGGGCGTGGCAGGAAAAGGTGGTGACCGTGTTGCGCGAGGGATTGGGCGAGCAACTGGCCGGCACCAGCAACGTGTGGCTGGCGCGCAAGCTCGACCTGACTCCGCTGGGCACGCTGGCGCACGAATACCTGCAGGCGCACCAGGCGCTGGGTCCGCGCCTGCGCGACTCGCAGGTGGCGGCGCTGGAAGCGTGGTCGAAGGAGTATCGCGGCGACCTCGGCATCGCGCTGTCGGACGTGTACGGGCTGGACGCGTTCCTGCGCGATTTCGACATGTACTTCTGCAAGCTGTTCGACGGCACCCGCCACGACTCCGGCGATCCGTTCGCCTGGGGCGAGAAGGTGCTGGCGCACTATCGCGCGAACCGGGTCGATCCGCGCAGCAAGGTGCTGGTGTTCAGCGACGGGCTGGACATCCCCAAGGTGATGCAGCTGTACGCGCACTTCCGCGGCCGTTGCCAGCTCGCGTTCGGCGTGGGCACCAACCTCACCAACGACGTGGGGCCCGCGCCGCTCAATATCGTGATCAAGATGATCCGCTGCAACGGCCAGCCGGTGGCCAAGTTGAGCGACTCGCCGGGCAAGAACATGTGCGAGGACGGGGCCTACGTGGCGTATCTTCGCCAGGTGTTCCAGATCCCCGCAACGCAGGGGTGAGAGCGCATCGTCAGAACGCCGGCAGCACGGCGCCGTGGTATTTCCGCTCGATGAACGCCTTGATCTGCGGACTGTTCAGCACCCGGGCCAGTTTCCGCACGCGCGGGTCGTTCTGGTTGTCGGGGCGGCCGACCAGGTAGTTCACGTAGGGCGAGTCCTTGCTCTCGATCAGCAACGCGTCTTTGGTGGGATTCAGTCCGGCGGCCAGCGCGTAGTTGGTGTTGATCAGCGCCAGGTCGACCTCGTCCAATGTGCGCGGCAGCATCGCCGCTTCCAGCTCGCGGAACTTCAGGTGTTTCGGATTCGCGGTGACGTCCTTCAGCGTGGCCATCTCGTCGGTTGGATCCTTTAGCGCGATCAGGCCGTGTTTCGCCAGCAGCAACAGCGCGCGGCTGTTGTTGCTGGGATCGTTCGGCAGCGTCACGCTGGCGCCGTCGGGCAGCTGATCGATGCTCTTGTACTTGTGCGAATACGCGCCGAACGGCTCGATGTGCACGCCGGTGACGATGGTGAGCCGGGTGCCGCGCTCGCGGTTGAACGCATCCAGGTAGGGCTTGGTCTGGAAGTAGTTCAGGTCGATGTTCTTTTCGGCTACCTGGGTGTTCGGCTGCACGTAGTCGGCGAACACCTTGACCTGCAGCTCCACGCCTTCCTTCGCCAGCAGCGGCTTGGCCTGCTTGAGGATTTCCGCGTGCGGCACCGCGGTGGCGGCCACGGTGAGGACGTTGTCGTCCTGCTTGCCGGAGCCGGAGCAGCCGGCAAGCAACAGCAGGGTCAGGGCGAGGGAGGCAAGCAGCAGTTTCATGGCGGATTCACTTGTGCGGCGCACAATAATAAGCCGTCTATACTGCCAAATACAAACATGGGAAAAGTACGGCTCTCGGTGCGTCACGATTTCGGCGCGGCGTAGCCGGCCAGCAGGAGCAGGGCCAGGGTGGCGGCGACGGCGGCGAGCAGCAATCTCATGGCGGCGATTCTCATGGGCGGTCAACGAAACTAGGCCGCCCGTGCCGCCAAACGCAAATAACCAAATCAGCGTTGCTTATAACGCGTCACGATGTGGTCGCCGGCCATCTGCAACAGCTGCACCAGCACGATCAGCAGCACCACGGTGACCAGCATGTAATCGGACTTGTAGCTCAGGTAGCCGTAGCGGTAGGCCAGGTCGCCCAGGCCGCCCGAGCCGATCGCGCCGCCCATCGCGGTATAGCCGACCAGCGCGATCGCGGTGACCGTGATGCCGGCGAACAGGCCGCCGCGGGCTTCCGGCAGCAAGACGTGGCGCACGATCTGCCACAGGCTGGCGCCCATCGCCTGGCTGGCCTCGATCACGCCCTGCTGCACCTCGCGCAGCGCGGTCTCCACCAGCCGCGCGAAGAACGGCGCCGCGCCGATCACCAGCGGCGGGATCGCGCCGCGGATGCCCAGCTTGGTGCCGACCAGGGCATAGGTGACCGGCATCAGCACGATCATCAGGATGATGAACGGCACCGAGCGCAGGATGTTCACCAGCAGCGAAGTGACCGCATAGAGCTTCGGCATCGGCCGCAGCTGGCCCTTGCCGGTGAGGTACAGCAGCACGCCCAGCGGCAGGCCGATCAGCACGGTGAGCGCGAGCGAGCCGCCCAGCATCAGCAGGGTGTCGATGCAGGCGCGGCCGATCTCGCCCCAGTCGTCGATGTTCGGAAAGAGTTTCTGCAGCGGGCTCATCGGTGCAACTCCTCGATCTCGATGCCGGCTTCGCGCAGCGCGGCCAGCGCGGCGTCCACCCGTTCGCCCTGCATCGCCAGGGTGAGCTGGCCGTAGGGCAGGTCCTTGATGCGGTCGATGCGGCCGGCGAGGATATTGAACTCCACGCCGGTCTCGCGGGCGACGCGGCCGAGTGCCGGCGTCAGCGTGGCGTCGCCGCGGAAACTCAGGCGCAGGATGCGTCCGGGTACCCGCGCGAACGGCGCCAGCTCGCTGGCCGCTTCCTCGGGCAACGCCTCGTTGACGAAGCGCTTGGTGGTGGGATGCTGCGGGTGCAGGAACACGTCGGCCACCGCCCCGCGCTCCACGATCGCGCCGGCGTCGAGCACCGCCACGCGATCGCACACGCGGCGCACCACGTCCATCTCGTGGGTGATCAGCACGATGGTGAGTTTCAGTTCGCGGTTGATCTCGGCCAGCAGCTCCAGCACCGAGGCGGTGGTCTGCGGGTCGAGCGCGCTGGTGGCCTCGTCGCACAGCAGGATGGACGGCCGGTTGGCCAGCGCGCGCGCGATGCCGACGCGCTGCTTCTGGCCGCCGGAAAGCTGCGACGGGTACTTGTCGGCGTGCGCGCTCAACCCCACCCGCGCCAGCAGCTCGTCGACGCGTGCGCGCAATACGCCGGCATCGCGTTCGCCGGCCAGCCGCAGCGGGAATGCCACGTTGTCCGCCACCGTCTGCGAGGCGAGCAGGTTGAAGTGCTGGAAGATCATGCCGATCCGGCGCCGCTGCGCGCGCAACGCCGGTTCGGCCAGCGCGGTCATCTCGGTGTCGCCCACGAAGATGTGCCCGCCGCTGGGCCGTTCGAGCAGGTTGATCAGCCGTATAAGCGTCGATTTGCCGGCACCGGACAGGCCGATGATGCCGAATACCTCGCCATCGGCGATGTCGAGGCTGAACGGCTGCAGCGCGGGAATGTCCCTGCCGTCGACGCGGTAGGACTTGTGGACATCGACGAAGCGGATCACGACGGAGCCTGGCTTGCGGGTGGTGGGCCATTCTATGCCACGGACATCACGGTCGATGGCGTATGCTGCCGGATTGATCCATCAAGACGGAGTCCGTCCATGTCCAGCGTCTATGATTTCACCGTTCGCGATATCGATGGCAACCAGCGCTCGCTCGCCGAATGGCGCGGCAAGACCCTGCTGATCGTCAACGTCGCTTCCAAATGCGGCTTCACCCCGCAGTATCAGGGGCTGGAGACGCTGTGGCAGGACCAGCGCGACCTGGGTCTGGTGGTGCTCGGTTTTCCGTGCGACCAGTTCGGCCACCAGGAGCCCGGCGACGAGGCCGAGATCAAGACCTTCTGCAGCACCCAGTACGACGTGACCTTCCCGATGTTCGCCAAGATCGAGGTCAACGGCGAGCACGCCGATCCGCTGTACAAATGGCTGAAGAGCGAAGGCAAGGGCATCCTCGGCAGCGAGTCGATCAAGTGGAATTTCACCAAGTTCCTGGTCGATGCGGACGGCCAGGTGGTGAAGCGCTATGCCTCCACCGACACGCCGGAGAAGATCGGCAAGGACACGCAGGCCCGGCTCGCCGGCTGATCCGGCCCCGTCCAATGCTTACGGTAGTTCGCCGGCGGCACCGCCGGAGCATGCATGGCGGTGCGCGGTCTGCGGGCCGGTTTGCGCGATTCTGGTATTCTGCGCGATTCGTGTCGGCACCTGGCCGGCGGACTTGAACCTATTCGCGAGAACCTCATGCAGATTGCCCAGAACTCCGTTGCCGCCTTCCACTACACGCTGACCGACGACGAAGGCCAGGTCATCGACAGCTCCGAGGGTCGCGAGCCGTTGACCTACCTGCATGGCAGCGGCCATATCGTGCCGGGCCTGGAAAAGCAGATGGAAGGCCGCGCGGTCGGCGACAAGTTCACCGCCGACGTGGCACCCGAAGAGGGCTATGGCGTGCGCCATGAAGAGCTGATGCAGGAAGTGCCGCGCGCGGCGTTCCAGGGCGTCGAGGACATCCAGCCCGGCATGCAGTTCCAGGGCAACGGCCCGGAAGGCCAGATCAACGTCACCGTGACCAAGGTCGAGAACGACGTGGTCTTCATCGACGCCAACCACCCGCTGGCCGGTAAGACCCTGCACTTCGCCATCGAGGTGACCGACGTGCGCGGCGCCACCGCGGAAGAGCTGGAGCACGGCCACGTGCACGGCGCCGGCGGGCATCACCACTGATCGATCGCCGGCGCGGCCAGGCCGCGATCCGTCGATACGCGAAGGCCCGGTATTTGCACCGGGCCTTCGTCGTTTGCGACCCGGCTTAATACCAGTCGAGCAGCGACACGCCCAGGCCCAGGTAGGTGGCGTTGTGGTTGTAGTCGATCAGGCTTTCGCCGTAGCCCTTGAACACTTCCATGTAGCCGCGCAGGTTGCCGGCCATCGGGAAGCTCCAGCTGAAGCGCGCCGAGCCGTGGCTGCGGCTGCCGCCGCGCAGGGAGTGGCGCAGCAGCATGCCGAATTCCTGGCCGCGCCACTCGTGCACGACCTGCATTTCGGCGCGGCCCATGTAGTTGCCGATGTCGGGGTTGTTGTCGTCGCTGCGTGCTTCCGGGACACGCCACCACGGGCGCAGCATCAAGGTCCAGCCGTCGCGCTCGAAGCCGACGTTGGCGATCACCCGGTTCCAGCTGCGCGACAGTGGATCGCTGCGGCCGTTGGACTGGTGGTTGAGGCCGATGCCGAGCATCCGCCCATCCCAGCCCAATACCTGATAGTGGGTGTTGAACACCAGCATCGCCTCGGGCTCGTAATCGGTTTCACGGAACGGGCGCGACAGCTGCGAGTTGTAGACCTGCCAGCGCGAGGACTGGGTGTAGCTCACCCACAGGTCGCCGGCGTCGCCGAATACGCCCTGCCACACCTTGGCCTTCAGGCTGAGCTGGAATTTCGCCTCGACGTTGTCCAACTGCTCGCCCCGGTCCGTCACCGTATTGTTCGGGTTCGGGCTGTGCGGCTGGTTGTTCTGGTTGCTGGTGAGGAAGGCCGGCAGCACGTACACCGGCTTGTAGCCGCGGATGTTGTAGGTGCCGAGCTTGCTTTCCGGCGACAGTTCCCAGCGGCTGTCGAGCAGCGACAGCGGCGTGGCCACTTCGCTGTTGGGTTCCACGCCGGCACTGGACGTCTTCTGGCGGTCGCGGCTGAAGATGCTCGGCGTGGTGGTCGTCTCGTCCACCCGCTTCTGCGCGATCGGCAGGTTGACCCGGCCGGTCGCATGGTCGTAGCAGGCCAGCCGTTGGGCGTCGCTCTCGATGGCGGTGCAGGCGCGGATGTCGGTGGGGTCCGGGTTCTGCGCGTGCGCGGCGGTGGCCAGGGTGCCGGCGGACAAGGCCAGGAGGACGGCCGCAGTCGATCGCTTCATGGGGAAAAGTTTCTGGCAGGGCGGCGGGCCAGTCTAGCGGAGCGGTCATGGGCGACGCTGACTGGCGCGTGAAAACGCCGGCCGCATGTGCGGCCGGCGTTTTGCTGCGCGCGGACCTATTTGCCTGCGGTCCAGCGCGCGTACTCGCTCTTGCTGATCCGGCCGTCGCGGTTGTGATCGGCATAGATGAAGTCGTTGGCGAGCAGTGGATAGGCCGAAGCTTGGTCCTCGGTGATGTATTTTCCGCCGCCGGACAACTGCTCGAAAGCGGGCGCCGGACCGGCCGGCGGAGGCGGCGGCATGCTCGAGCGCACGCTGAGTTCGCCTGCCGGCGTGTTCATCTCGACCTGGCCGGTCGGCGGTGCGGCCGCCGTGCTGGCTGACGGCGGAACTGGCGGCGTCGTCGCCGGCATGTCCGATTGCGCCGGTGCCGGTGATGCCGGAGGTGTTTGCGGGACTGGTTGTGGTTGCGGCTGCGGTGCCGTGTCCGTGGGGGGAGCAGGAGTCTGCGGCGGCATGTCCTGCTGCGCGATCAGGCTGCCGGCGAACAGCAAGGTGCCGGCGGCTAGGACGGTCAATAGCGGCTTGCGGGATTTCATCATGGGTACTCCATGCCAGAATGATCGGTGAGGTTGTGCGGATGTCTGCACGCCATCGGGCGGGCCCCCGTCCGACCCAACTCGGCTTTCACGCTAGCAGGGACTTTGTAAATGCCGGCTCAAGATCCAGGTCATGGCGTTGTGAAGATGCACCGCCATTGGGCGCCGCTTCAGGTGATGGCCGCGTGTTGAGCCTGGCGCAGGCGCGGGCATTGCAACTGTCCGCGCAAGGCCTGCTGCAACCGCCGCGGCGACGGCCGCGGCGCGGCGACGTAGTGGCCGCGGTCGAGCGCATGCGCCTGCTGCAGATCGACACCATCCACGTGGTGGCGCGCAGCCCCTACCTGGTGCTGCATTCGCGCCTGGGCGACTACCCGATGAGCTGGCTGGACGAGGCGCTGGCGCAGGGCCGGCTGGCCGAATGCTGGGCGCACGAGGCGTGCTTCGTCAGCGCCACCGATGTCGCCTGGCATCGCGGCGGACACGGTCATCGCACGCATCACTGGGCGCATCGGAATGCGGCGCGGATGCATCGCGAACAGCGTACCGAGATGGATGCGCTGCTGGAGGCGGTTCGTGCATCCGGCCCGGTGCGGGCGGCGGATTTCGCGCGCAGGGACGGCGCCGGCAAGCCGGGTTGGTGGGAGTGGAAACCGGAGAAACGCTGGCTGGAGGCGTGGTTTGCGCTGGGCGAACTGATGGTGGCGCGGCGCGACAACTTCCAGCGGGTGTATGACCTGGCCGAGAACGTGCTGGCCCGGCTCGACCCGCCGTTCGATCCCGCCGCCGCGCCTTCGGCGGCGCAGCTGCGCCAGCGTTTCATCGTCGACAGCGTGCGCGCGCTGGGGGTGACCCAGGCCGGCTGGATCGCCGACTATTTCCGCCTGAAGCCGAAAGTGAGCGATCGCGAACTGGCCCCGCTGCTGGCCAGCGGCGAACTGCTGGCGGTGCCGGTACAGGGCTGGAGCACGCCCGGCTATGTGCACCGCGACCACGCCGAAGCGCTGGACAAGGCGCTGGCCGGCCGCCTGCGCGCCACCCGTACCGCGCTGCTGTCGCCGTTCGATCCGCTGGTATGGGATCGCGCGCGGGCGCTGGCGATGTTCGATTTCGAGTACACCATCGAGTGCTACACGCCGGCACCGAAGCGCCGCTACGGCTACTTCGTGCTGCCGATCCTGCACCGCGGCCGGCTGGTCGGCCGGCTCGATGCGAAAGCCCATCGCGATGCCGGGGTCTTCGAGGTCAAGGCCTTGTTCCTGGAACCCGGGGTGGTGCCGGAACCGGCGCTGGCGCGGGCGGTGGCCGGGGCGATAGCCGATACCGCCCGCTGGCATGGCACCCCGGAGATCCGCTTGGGCAGCACCCAGCCCGCGGCGATGGCGCGGCTGCTGCGCGCGGCTTGGCGGGAAGCCGGCTAGCCGGCTTCCCGCCAGGCCGCCCGACAGGGCTACGGCGTGCTGGCCGGTGCCGGGTTCTCCGTGCATGACTTGCCATGCAGGGCTTGGCGCAACTGGCTGGCCAGCGAGTTGCAGCGTGCCGCCAGTTGCGGCCGGATATCCGGGTTCTTCGAATCGCGCAGCAGGCTGCTGCGCATCGCCTCGTAGCGGGATTGCAACTGGTCCGGCGCGTAGATCGCCGCTGCGCGATGGCAGGCGAGGTAGCTGGAGAGGTAGTCGTCGCAGGCGGCAATGCCGGTGTTGTCGGACAGGTCGGGCTCGGTCGCAGGCTTGCTGCGGGCGGGGGCGGCGTGCTCCCGATGTGAGGTACTGGCGGCCCTGGTGGTGGAGGTGGACGGGGTTGCCGTGGTGGAGGTGGTCGTCGTCCTGGTGGCAGGGTGCTGCGCGCAACCAGCCAACAGCAAGCCTCCGAGCAAGCTGATCAGGGTCAGGTGGGACAGGGCAGGCATCATGGCTCTCCTCGACTTGGCGATCGTACCGGCGAGCCGGGCGGTCAACGGACAGTGGATCCGGGAACGGGTCACCACTAGACCGCGCCGAAGGTCAAGAAAATCTGAATTTGTCGCGGAACCGGCAAAAAACGGTGAATTGGCTCCATTCCGTTCCGCCCCGTTGTGCCGTTATGATCCGCCCACTGTGTTTGCCGGGGTCAGCAGAGTTTGTGGCCCGATGCAGCCGATCCGCGATCTGCCTCATCGTTCACCCCTGGGTTGTTTCCTGCATACCAGTCAAGCCGGCCGGTCGCTCTCCTGGCGGTCGCGTCTATAAACCTGTGGAGTGATTAACATGTCTGATCGTCAGATGGGTACCGTCAAGTGGTTCAACGACGCCAAGGGCTTCGGTTTCATTGCCCGCGACAATGGCCCGGACGTTTTCGTGCATTTCCGCGCCATTACCGGCGGCGGTTTCAAGAGCCTGCAGGAAGGCCAGCAGGTCTCGTTCAAGGTGGTACAGGGTCAGAAGGGCCTGCAGGCCGAAGAAGTGACCCCGGTCTGATTGCCGCGTTTGTAGGGGAAATCGGGCAGAGATGCCCGGTTTTTTCCTGCCCGAATAATGTCCGCGACAGCCTGCTTGACAAATCACTCACGGGCTGAAAATCCGTTATGCTTGGGTCGCTGCGTCTGCTTGGCTACGTGAGTGCCCGGTAAGGATTTCCTGAATCCGACTGTTGCACCGGACCCTGCATGCTCAGTGAACCGTCGGCCCGTTGGGGCCGGTTTGTCTCAGCGTCTGGATAGGATCGGAGTTAGTCATGTCGGATCGTGAAGTAGGTACCGTCAAGTGGTTCAACGACGCCAAGGGTTTCGGTTTCATCAGCCGGGATAATGGCCCTGACGTATTCGTGCATTTCCGCGCCATCACCGGCTCGGGTTTCAAGAGTCTGCAGGAAGGCCAGAAGGTCAGCTTCAAGGTCGTCGATGGCCAGAAGGGCTTGCAGGCCGAAGACGTCACCCCCGTTTGATCGTGGTGGCGGAATCCGTTTGAAGAGGCCGGCGCAAGCCGGCCTCTTTTTTGTCGTGGCGAGGGCAATTCGCTAGCCTGTCGGGATGTCCGATCATTCCATCGAAAGCATTCCTGCAGCGGCCGAGCCGCTGGTCATCCCGGTAACTGCTGCCGGCGACGCCCGTTACGAGTTGTTGGCCGTGCTTCCCGCCGGCGCCTGGCAGCGTTTGCTGTATTGGATTCCGGCGATGGGCATACCGGCCCGGCATTACCTGCCGCTGGCCCAGGCGCTGGCGACAAGGGGCGTCGCGGTGGTGCTGCACGAGTGGCGCGGCATCGGTTCCAGCGATCGACGCGCCGGCAGGGGCTGCGACTGGGGTTATCGCGAATTGCTGCAGGATGACCTGCCCGCCGGCATGGCGGCGGTGCGCCACCGCTGGCCGCAGGCGAGCTGCTGGCTGGGCGGGCACAGCCTCGGCGGCCAGCTCGGGTTGCTTTACGCCAGCCTGCATCCGCACGACTTCACCGGCCTGGTGCTGGTTGCCAGCGGCGCGCCGTATTGGCGCCGGTTCCGGCATGGCTGGCTGATCGGTGCGGCTTATGCGCTGGCCCCGTTGCTGGCCCGGCTGGTGGGTTATCTGCCCGGGCGGCGGATCGGTTTCGGCGGCAACGAGGCGCGCGGAGTGATCGCCGACTGGGCGCGCAGCGGGCGCAGCGGCCGCTATGCGGCGGCCGGTATGACGCAGGACTTCGAGCGCCAGCTGGCCGCCTTGCAGTTGCCGCTGCTGGCGTTGCGCCTGCAGCAGGACTGGCTGGGCCCGCCGGCGTCGCTGGAGTGGCTGCTGGGCAAGCTGGGTCCGGGCGAACGCCGCGTGGACGTGATCACGCGGGAAGACATGGACGGTTTGCCGGCCGACCATTTCGGCTGGATGAAGACACCCGCGCCGATGGCCTCGCGCATCGCCGACTGGATGGCTGCGCCGGACGCAGCGTTCGCCGCACGCGACGGCACGGCGGCTTGATTCCATGGGACCCTGTCTGCATCTCGGCAGCCCCACGACGCTGGATTCCCCATGAACCTGTTCGATCCGTTCCCCCAACGCAGCCTGACCTTGCGCAACCGCCTGGTGGTGTCGCCGATGTGCGAGTACTCGGCCACCGACGGCGTGCCGAACGACTGGCACATGGTGCACCTGGGCAGCCGTGCGGTCGGCGGCGCGGCGCTGGTGATCGCCGAAGCCTCGGCGATCTCCGCGCAGGGGCGCATCTCGCCGCAGGACACCGGCCTGTGGAACCAGGCCCAGTTGCAGGCGTGGCAGCCGATCACCCGTTTCATCAAGGCGCAGGGCGCGATTGCCGGCATGCAGCTGGCGCATGCCGGGCGCAAGGCCAGCACGCTGCGGCCGTGGGACGGGCACGGCCCGGTGCCGGCCGGGCAGGGCGACTGGCCCACCGTGGCACCGTCGGCGCTGCCGTTCGATGCCGGCTGGCCTGCGCCGCAGGCACTGGACGAGGCCGGCATCCAGGCGGTGATCGCGGACTTCCGCGCCGCCGCGCAACGCGCGCTGGCGGCCGGCTTCGAGTTGATCGAAGTGCACGCGGCGCATGGCTACCTGCTGCACCAGTTCCTGTCGCCGCTGAGCAACCGGCGCGATGATCGCTACGGCGGCAGCTTCGAGAACCGCACCCGCATGGTGCGCGAGGTGGTCGCCGCCGTACGCGAAGTGTGGCCGGCCGAACTGCCGCTGTGGCTGCGCCTCTCGGCCACCGACTGGGTGGACGATGGCGGCTGGGATATCGGGCAGAGCGTCGAACTGGCGCGCCAGGTGAAGCCGCTGGGCGTGGACCTGATCGACGTCTCCAGCGGCGGCCTGCTGCCGCACGCGAAGATCCCGCTGGCGCCGGGCTACCAGGTGCCGTTCGCGGCGCAGATCCGCCGCGAGGCCGGCATCGCCACCGGTGCGGTGGGCCTGATCACCGGCGCGGAGCAGGCCGCGCAGATCGTCGCCAACGGCGACGCCGACGTGGTGCTGATCGCCCGCGAGAGCCTGCGCGACCCGTACTTCCCGCGCCGTGCGGCGCAACGGCTGGGTGCGAAGATCGACGCCCCGGCGCAATATCGACGAGCCTGGTAAGGAGAGCGTGATGGAAGCTGCCCCGATGCTGATTGCCGATGCCCGCGTGCACGACCTGGGCGACGGCTTCATGGTGCGTCGCATGCTGCCGGTGCTGCAGGCGCGCCACGTCGGCCCGTTCGTGTTCTTCGACCACATCGGGCCGGCCACGTTCGCCGCCGGCAAGGGCATGGACGTGCGCCCGCATCCGCACATCGGCCTGGCCACGGTGACCTGGCTGTTCGACGGCGTGATCCGTCATCGCGACAGCCTGGGCAGCCTGGCCGACATCCGTCCCGGCGAAGTGAACTGGATGACCGCCGGTCACGGTATCGTCCACTCCGAGCGCACGCCGCCGGAGGCGCGCCAGG
The DNA here is from genome assembly GCF_018599185.1 of Rhodanobacter sp. LX-99. Taxonomy (NCBI): domain Bacteria; kingdom Pseudomonadati; phylum Pseudomonadota; class Gammaproteobacteria; order Lysobacterales; family Rhodanobacteraceae; genus Rhodanobacter; species Rhodanobacter sp. LX-99. The sequence continues at coordinate 192,295 of NZ_JAHFVL010000002.1, forward strand.
GCGGCCAGCTGCTGCACGGCATCCAGGTCTGGGTGGCCTTGCCGCAGGCCGATGCCGAGGTGGACCCGGAGTTCCATCATCACGACCGTGCTGCCCTGCCGAAGATCCGCCGGCCCGGCATGGAGGCCGTGCTGATTGCCGGCACGGCCTACGGCGAGCGCTCGCCGGTGAAGGTGTTCGCGCCGATGTTCTTCCTGGAGGTGCAACTGGCCGCCGGTGCCGAGCTGGCGATGCCGGCCGAACACGCCGAACGCGGCGTGCACGTGGTCGACGGTGCGGTCCGCTGGGGCGAGCTGGAGGTCGGCGCGCAACAGATGGCGGTGCAGGCCGGCCCCGCCGCGCCGCCGCTGCGCGCGCACGAAGCGAGCCGCCTGATGCTGTTCGGCGGCGCGCCGCTGGATGGCGAACGGCACCTGTGGTGGAACTTCGTGGCCAGCACGCGCGAGCGCATCGAGCAGGCCAAGGCCGACTGGCGCGAAGGACGCTTTCCGAAAGTGCTTGGCGACGACAAGGAGTTCATTCCGCTGCCGGAGTAGGCGAGGCGTGCGGCATGCCTGCGTGGCAGAATCGGACCATCTCGCCGCGGAGCAGAAACATGTCCGGCTACAGCAGCTTTGCCGAGTTCTATCCGTTCTACCTCAGCGAGCACAGCAACCGCAGCTGCCGCCGCCTTCATTTCATCGGCAGCACGCTGGTGCTCGCGGTGATTGTGCTGGCCCTGGCGAGCGGCCAGCTGCGCTGGCTGTGGCTGGCGCCGGTGTTCGGCTACGGCTTTGCCTGGATCGGCCACTTCGTGTTCGAGAAGAACCGCCCGGCCACGTTCAAGCACCCGCTGTACAGCCTGGCCGGCGACTGGGTGATGTATGGGCAAATGCTGCGCGGCAAGATCCGCTTCTGATCCTGTCCTCCTCCGCAGGCAAGGGAGGACAAGATGTTTCAGCGATATTGCTGGTGGCAGCTCTTGCAGGTCTCGCCGACCGGCTTGACCGCCGCGGCGAGCGCCTCGCAGGTGGCGGGCGCGGCCTGCACGGCTTGCTGCAGGCGGGTCCGCAACTGGTGGGCGTCGTCGGTGAAGGTTTTTTCATCGATGCCGAATACCGGCATGATGTCGCTGGACGTGGATTCCATGCGGGCCAGGTGATGTTGCACCTTGACCGGATCGCACTGCCTGGCCTTCATCGCGTTCTTCAGTTCGCCCATGTGGTAGCCCATGGTTTCCATCACCGCCTTCGGCATCGGGTTGCGCGCGGCCAGTGCATTCATCACGTTGGCCGTACCGATCACGCCGATCACCAGGCCGAGCAGGATCATCAGAGCTACGCGCATCGCCACGATTCCGGGAATGAAGATGGCCGCAAGGATAACCCGCACAGGCGCGTTGCAGCCACGCGGGCGCGATAAAATGGCCGCTTCGACCCAGCAGGCCAGGCCAGTGATACGGATGCAAACGGCAGCACGAGATGAGTGACGCGGCATTTCCCGCCGAGCGCTTCGCCGGCGTCGAACGCCTGTACGGCAACGGCAGCGTGACCGCGCTGGCGCGCGCGCACGTCTGCGTGATCGGCATCGGCGGCGTCGGTTCGTGGGCGGTCGAGGCGCTGGCGCGCAGCGGCGTGGGCCGGCTCACCCTGATCGACGCGGACGAGGTCTGCGTGTCGAACACCAACCGCCAGCTGCACGCGCTGGACGGCGAGTTCGGCAAGTCGAAAGTGGGCGTGATGGCGGCGCGCGCGCACGCGATCAACCCGACCATCCGGCTGGAGGCGATCGAACGCTTCCTCACCCCGTCCACGCTGGACGAGCTGCTCGACCGCGGCTACGACGTGGTGCTGGATGCCTGCGACGCGTTCCGGGTGAAGCTGGAGACGATCGCCTGGTGCCGCCGGCGCAAGCTGCCGATCGTCAGCGTGGGTTCGGCCGGCGGGCGCACCGATCCCACCCAGATCCGCGTGCGCGACCTGTCGCGCACCGAGCACGACGCGATGTTCAGCCTGATCCGCAAGAAGCTCCGCACGGACTTCAATTTTCCGCGCAACCCGGATCGCTACTTCGGCGTGTCAGCCGTCTATTCGCTGCAGAACGTGCAGTACCCGCAACCCGACGGCACGGTCTGCGGCACCCGCCCGCCCGGCGGCGACGCGCTGAACCTGGCCTGTGGCGGCGGGCTGGGCGCGGCCACCCACGTCACCGGGGCGTTCGCGTTCGCGGCGGTGGGCAAGGTGCTGGAGAAGTTGCTGGACAAGTAGCACTGATCTCTTTCCCCTTTGTGGAGAAAGTGCCTCGAAGGGGCGGATGAGGGGCGGTGCTTACCAGCCCATGTAATGCCCGCCGTTGATCGCCAGGTTCGCGCCGGTGATCCAGCTGGCCTGGTCGCCGGTGAAGAACGCCACGGCATGGGCGATTTCGTCCGGCCGGCCGAGGCGGCCCACCGGGATCTGCGCCACGATCTTCTCGCGCACTTCCTCCGGCACCGCCATCACCATGTCGGTGCCGACGTAGCCGGGCGAGACGGTGTTGACGGTGATGCCGAACTTCGCGTTCTCCTGCGCCAGCGAGATGGTGAAACCGTGCATGCCGGCCTTCGCCGCGGCGTAGTTGGCCTGGCCATACTGGCCCTTCTGGCCGTTGATCGAGCTGATCTGCACGATGCGGCCCCACTTGCGCGCGCGCATGCCCTCGATCACCGGGCGGGTGACGTTGAAGCAGGCGTTCAAGTTGGTGTTCACCACGTCCGTCCACTGCTCGTAGGTCATCTTGTGGAAGGTGGTGTCGCGGGTGATGCCGGCGTTGTTGACCAGGATGTCGACCGGCCCACACTTGGCCTCGATCGCGCGGATCATCGCCTCGCAGGCGACCGGATCGGAGACGTCGCCCTGCACCATGCACACCTCGATGCCGTCCGCTGCCATCGCCTTGCGCCAGGCCTCGGCCTTGCCCGGGTCACGATAGTTGGTGGCCACCCGATGCCCCTGTCCGGCGAGGTAGCGAACGATCGCGCTGCCGATGCCGCCGGTGCCGCCTGTGACCAATGCCGTGCGCTGAGTCATGTCCTTGAATCTCCTGTGCAGGTGTAGCGGGGGGCTGTCTGTCGTACCGGATCATGGCGGCGGCATGTTTCAGCCACGGTCCTGGGGCGCCGATGCGTACTGCATTTATAGCGTTTCAGGCGAAAGAGTGACCGCTGCAATGCGGCAAATTCGCCGGATCGAAGTTCGCCAGCGCCTGCGCCAGCAGGTCGCCGGCATTTGCTGCCGCGGCCGGCGCCGGTACCCGCAGGAACGCCAGCGCCCGCCGCAGCGCCGGCAGCGGGTCGGCCGGGTCGACCGGGAAGGCCTGCTCGGACTTGGACAGCTTGCGCCCCTCGCCATCCAGCACCAGCGGCAGGTGGCGATAGGCCGGCGTGGGCAGGCCCAGGCAGCGCTGCAGCCAGATCTGCCGCGCGGTGGAGTCGAGCAGGTCCTGCCCGCGCACCACCTCGGTGATGCCCTGGTACGCGTCGTCGACCACGCAGGCGAGCTGGTACGAATAGAAACCCTCGACCCGGCGAACCACGAAGTCGCCCACCTCGTCGCGCAGGTTCTGCCGCTGCGGGCCTTGCAGCGCATCGTCGAATGCGATGGTGATGTCCGGCACGCGCAACCGCCAGGCCGGCGGTTGGTCCGCCTGCGGCGACGCGACGCAGTGGCCGTCGCGATGGATGCCGCCGTTGCCGGCCAGCTCGCTGCGGCTGCACCAGCACGGGAACACACGCTGCGCCACGCGCAGCTGTTCGAACGCCGCCTCGTACGCCGCGCTGCGCTGCGACTGGAACAACGCCGGCGCGTCGGCGACCAGGCCGAACGCCGGCAGCGCGGCCAGGATGCTCGCCGCCGAGCCGGGAACCTCGCGCGGCGGGTCGATGTCTTCCATCCGCAGCAGCCACTCGCCGCCGGCATGCCGCGCGCACAGCCAGCTGCCCACCGCGGCGACCAGCGAGCCGAAGTGCAGGTGTCCGGTGGGCGAGGGGGCGAAGCGGCCGCGATAGCTCATCGGCGCATCTTAAGATGCCGTGCCGAACCCTTGAAAGCGCCGGCCGTCGCCCCGAATTTTCAACCCACCCCAGTCCCCTTCATGACTGCCACGATAGAGAGACAGCCATGCGTCGCATCGCATTATTCATCGGTACCAACCTTGCCGTCCTGCTCCTGCTGAGCATCGTCTGTCGCCTGTTCGGCATCGACCAGATGGCCGCCGCCCGCGGCTACGGCGGCATGGGCGGCCTGCTGGCCTACGCCGCCGTGTTCGGCATGGGCGGCGCGTTCATTTCGCTGGCGATGTCCAAGACGATCGCCAAGTGGTCCACCGGCGCGCGGGTGATCGGGCAGCCGCAGAACGAGACCGAGCGCTGGCTGGTCGACACCGTGCGCCGCCACGCGCAGGCCGCCGGCATCGGCATGCCCGAGGTGGCGATCTACGACGCGCCGGAAATGAACGCGTTCGCCACCGGCATGACGAAGAACAGCTCGCTGGTGGCGGTCAGTTCCGGCCTGCTGCAGCAGATGAACCGCGAGCAGGCCGGCGCCGTGCTCGGCCACGAGATCGGCCACGTCGCGAATGGCGACATGGTCACCCTGACCCTGATCCAGGGCGTGCTGAACACGCTGGTGATCCTCGCCGCGCGCATCGTGGGCCGGCTGGTCGACAACTGGATGAGCGGTGGCCGCGACGACAACCGCGGCGGCACCGGCATCGGCTACTTCGTGACGGTGATGGTGCTGCAGCTGGTGTTCGGCCTGTTCGCCTCGATGATCGTGATGGCGTTCTCGCGCTGGCGCGAGTTCCGCGCCGACGCGGCGGGGGCGCAGTTCGCCGGCCGCGGCGCCATGATCTCCGCGCTGCAGCGGCTGCAGGCCAACCACGGCGAGAGCACGCTGCCGCAGACCATCGCCGCCTTTGGCATCTCCGGCCCGCTGGCCGATGGCTTCAGGCGTCTGTTCATGAGCCACCCGCCGCTGGAGGAGCGCATCGCCGCGCTGCAGAACTTCACGGCGCAGCGCTGATTCTTTTCCGTGCCGCCGCAGCAGGTGCGGCGGCCGTCTTTTCATGTCCAACGCAATAACGGAACATCCACGCATGAACGCACCCGCCGAAACCCGCAAGTTCGAAGCCGAAGTCGCCCAGGTGCTGCACCTGGTCACCCATTCGCTGTACTCGCACAAGGAAATTTTCCTGCGCGAGCTGATTTCCAACGCCTCCGACGCCTGCGACAAGCTGCGCTTCGAGTCGATCGCCAGGCCGGAACTTTCCGCCGGCGACAGCGAGCTGCACATCGACGTCAGCTGGGACCCTGACGCGCGCACCGTCACGGTGCGCGACAACGGCATCGGCATGAACCGCGACGAGGTGGTGGCCAACATCGGCACCATCGCCAGCTCCGGCACGCGCCGTTTCCTGGAGGCGATGTCGGGCGAACAGAAGGCCGACGCGCGCCTGATCGGCCAGTTCGGCGTGGGCTTCTACTCCGCCTTCGTGGTCGCCGACAGGGTCACCGTGCTGAGCCGCCGCGCCGACGCGCCGGCGGGCGAGGGCGTGAAGTGGGAGAGCGACGGCAAGGGCGAGTACTCGCTGGAGCCGATCGAGCTGGCCGAGCGCGGCACCGCCGTGATCCTGCACCTGAAGGCCGACGAGGACGAGTTCCTCAGCCGCTGGCAGCTGCGCGCGCTGATCACCCGCTACTCCGACCACGTGGCGTTCCCGATCCGCATGCCGGTCGAGAAGGACGGCAAGCCCACCGACGAGTTCGAGACCATCAACGCCGCCTCGGCGCTGTGGACCAAGCCGAAGTCGGAGATCAGCGACGCGGACTACCAGAGCTTCTACAAGTCGCTCGGCCACGATTTCAACGACGCGCTGGCGTGGACGCACAACCGCGTCGAAGGCAGCCAGAGCTTCACCACCTTGTTGTACGTCCCCTCGCAGCCGCCGTTCGACCTGATGATGGGCGGCCGCGACGAGCGCAAGGGACTGAAGCTGTACATCAAGCGCGTCTTCATCATGGACGCCGCCGAGGAGCTGCTGCCGAACTACCTGCGCTTCGTGCGCGGCGTGGTCGACGCCGACGACCTGCCGCTCAACGTCAGCCGCGAGATCCTGCAGCACAACCGCCAGCTCGAGCGCATCAAGGCCGCCTGCGTGAAGCGCGTGCTCGACCTGATCGAGAAGCTGGCCAAGGACGAGCCGGAGAAGTTCGCCACCTTCTGCAAGGCGTTCGGCAACACGCTCAAGGAAGGCATCAGCGAAGACGCCAACAACCGCGAGCGCATCGCCAAGCTGCTGCGCTTCGCCTCGACCAAGGGCGAGGGCGCCAACCAGACCACCTCGCTGGACGACTACATCGGCCGCATGGCCGTGGGCCAGGACGCGATCTGGTACATCACCGCCGACAGCTACGCCGCCGCCTTCGGCAGCCCGCAACTGGAAGCGTTCAAGGCCAGGGACATCGAAGTGCTGCTGATGTCCGACCGCATCGACGAGTGGATGATCGGCAGCTTGAGCGAATACGAAGGCAAGAAGCTCAAGAGCGTCGCCAAGGGCGAGGTGCCGCTGGACGAGGCCGACAAGAAGAAGCAGGAAGAGGCAGCGAAAGAAGCCGAGCCGCTGCTGAAGAAGCTCAAGGACCTGCTGGGCGACCGCGTGGGCGACGTGAAAGTCTCTGCCCGCCTCACCGACTCGCCCTCATGCCTGGCCCTCAGCGACTACGAAATGGCCCCGCACCTGGCCCGCCTGCTGCGCGAAGCCGGCCACGACATGCCCGAGAACAAGCCCACGCTGGAGATCAACCCGCAGCACGCGCTGTTGAAACGCGTCGAGGCGGAAGCGGATGAGGCGAAGGCGAAGGACCTGGCCACCCTGCTGCTGGAGCAGGCGGAGATTGCGGCCGGAGCGCAGCTGCCGGACCCGTCGGCGTTCGTGCAGAGGATGAATCGGGTGTTGCTGGGGTGAGGCGCGGGGCGCCTTGCTGACATGAAAAGCCCGCCTATTCGGCGGGTTTTTTCTTGCTCCCTCTTCCTCCACAAATTCTCTATATGCTCCGATGAATATCGCTGAAAAAGAACAGGCTGGAGTGGCCGAAGTGTACTTTTCGAGCTGCTAAGGGCAAGTCGCCCTTCGGGCGAAAAGCTTCCGGTGATGCGCGAGGAAGGATGCTTGCTCGGGGCGAAACTTCCCCACTCTCTTGTTCGGGTCAATTGACCATCGATCAAGCACGTCTCGCGACAGCGACGGATGCACCCGCATCCGCCCGTCATCTTCAAAGGTGATGAACTGCTCGTCGAACAACGCGTCGACGTGCGGCGAGAGCAGCAGGCCGTTGTAGCCACTGAGACGCTCGGCGTTGGAGGCTTCGCGCCAGGGTTTGATGTGGCTGGCGATCAGCAGTCGGGTGTCGGTGACGCCGGTGACGCGACACGCAGGATCTATCAGGATCACTTGCTTGCGGAAGAAGCCTTGGCCTACGCGAGCCTTGGTGAGCTGTACACGCTGGGTTTCCGGAATGGACGTGTCGGTCTCGATGCGGTGGATATCGTCCAGCACCTGGGCGTTGGGCTCGTGGTCAATCAGATAGCGAGGCGGTTGATCAAGCTCGTGCACTTGATGCATATCCAGCATCGCCATCAGCACATGGCCGAGGGCATCCGAGATTCCTGCGAGATAGCAGCCCTGATTGCCGTTGCCGTTTTTCTGCAAAGGTGAGTGGCGATCGGGGAGCATCGGGCCGATGGAGGCGATGTGCTCCTTTGGTAGCAACGAGTGGCGCGCCTCTTTGAAATCCACTTCGACCAGCCAACCCTCATGTGCCCAGTAGTCGCCCACGTTGCCGAATTCGATCGGCTTCGGACTGGGTGAGGCGGCTTCGGTGACACGGCCTACGGCGCCAATGCGACCGTGGGCATACGAGAACACGATATCTCCCGGACGAACAAGCTTCATGTTCTCGTAGGTCTGGTTGAAGGCGCCGTTCGTGTTTCGGTAGGGTGACCACAGGTAGCCGCCACGAATTTCGTGGTCGCGCGTCTGTTTGTGGTTGACCCACCAGTAAGCCATTCTGTCCCCCTTGCACCAGGTTAGCGGAAAAGGAGCGGCAGGCGGGAAGTGGCGCGGCGTACCCTCGCGGTGTGCCGGGCGTTGCGTGATGAATTGCTGAATCGACCACAGGGACGCATATGACGAACGAACCGCTTACCTATGCATTGATCGAGAAAAAGATCGACCAGTACGCCAAGGATGTCGAAGACGACAGGCCGGGCATCGTAGAGCGTTTGGCCTTTGGGACGGCGATGGTGTCGTGGATGCCGTTGCTGCTTGCGATCCAGTTCCTGAAGTCTCGGACAGCGGTTCTCGTTCTCGGTGTATGTACGATTCTTCTGCTGGTCGTGCTGGGAGTCGGTGCGATTTGTTTTGTCCGGCGCGAGTGGCGCACGTTCCATCGAAGACACCACAAGTTATCTCGCGAGCTGGATCACGACTATGGCCAGTGGCGCGAACTGGTGACCGCAATGAGACGCTTCCCCAGGGACGAGTTGGCGCGTCGACTGCGCTACCTTAGTACCCGCAAGTCGTCGCTTGCATATCGCATGGGACTCGTCACCGGGAGTGTGCAGCGCCTGGGTATCCTGCCTTTGCTGGCGATTCTCTACGTACAGTTCAAGGACTGGCGGTTTGGTGACTGGCAGGCGTTTGGGCAGGTGCACATGGTGGGCGGCCTGCTGTTGTGGGCGTTGTTTCTTGTCTACCTGGGCGCATGGTGGCTGGTGGGACTGGGCACGCGCTGGGATGCCTATGAGGCGCTTCTGATCGAGGCGACATGCGACGAATGAGCAATGGCGGTCGGGCGTCTGCGCGGGAAACCGGCCGGCAACGCCGGAGCATCTGTTGGCCACGGTTTGCCCCTGGCGTGCAAGCCGGAAACTCCGAAGCGCAAAGCTCAAAGCCTTGCGCGCGACGGTGATAGCCCTGCGGTCGGAGGTGGTCGGCATGGCATGCAAGGTTTTGAGCCTTGCGGTCGCGGTTCCGAACCTCGCCATTTCACGCCTTTGGGCCTCGCGTGCGGCGTTCAAAGGTTTGCGCGCGGTGCCCGGGGTGTTGCGCGTGAAGTAAAAAGGCTTGCCGTCGGTGTTTTGAGGTTTAGCCTGCCGGGTTCGCCATCCTTGCGCCTGGAAGTTTGAAGCTTGCGACGGTGCCTTTGCACTTCGCGCGCTGGGCCAGAAGCCTTGCGCGTGAGGTTCGGAGGGTTGTGGCTGGAGCCCGCTCGTCGTCGCGCTCGAACTCCCAGAGGGTATCGCGCCACCGGAAAACTGGCCACGCATGCGGACATGCTGCAGCAGGTCGCGCAGGTGCTCGGGCCGTCCGTGCGCTTCCAGGCCAGCGGTTGCGCTCATCAGCCGTTGCGTGCGTGGGCCGATCGGTACGGCCATCATGTCCTGCGCAAGGTGCTTGTCGTAGCGGATGCCGGTGCCCGCAACTCGCCCCACGTTCCGCTTCCGGCAAGAGGCCCGTCGCATGCGGCGGGCCTCTTGCCGTGTGCTGCCAAGTGCCACCCGGGAGCAGGTGGCCTTCTTCCTGGACGGCTTACCCGCCCCGTCCGGGCACGCGTGCAGGTGCGGGGCTGGGTGCGCTGCGGGTGGCGTTCTGGATGAGCGGGGTCGGTGCGGACCGGTAGTTCATGGGGTTCGAGGACCGATCCATTCTCCGGTTGTCGTTGAACGGAATCCGTGTTCCGTGGCGGAAGGAATCCCTGCTCGCCAGCGCCAGCCGATGACCGTCGATATGGACCCAGTACCAGGAACCCGAGGGCACCGGCGAGGTTGATACGAAGACAAACTGCGCGTCGTAGCTGCCCTCGGTGCGGGGTGTCGTGCGCAGGATCATGTTGGCGACGAACTGGCTGGACACGGGGTGACCGTGGTCGGTCGCCGGCTTGACGATCATTTCATCCAGGTTCTGCAGCAGCAGCCGGCGCAGCCGCGGCGAAAGTTCCATCGCCGGCGAGGCGTCGGTGACCTTGCCGTGGGCATTTACCTGCACCAGCACCGGCAGCACCTTGGGCCTGAATTCGTTGAGCGAGCCCGAGGAAGCCAGGGCCGCGCCTGCCGCGACCGACAGCATTCCGAAAAGCAGGGTGGTTTGGAACCGTTTCATGGTGACCTCCTTGGAGCGTCACGGAATCGCGTTGTGCGACGTCCCGCACGTGCCGTCTGTTCCGTATTCAGACTGTCCTCGCAGGGCAGCGCCCCGTCAATAGGGCCATGATTCGCCCGGCAAGCCGCTATTTCGTCCATCTCTGGAAGACGGCTTGGCGTCGTGCAAAAGCGGATCGACGCGCACCGTCTACGCCCGCCGTGCAGACGAAACTTTCTGCCGACCTGATTTCCATAAGCGTGGTGAAAGCTGGGCCGCGTAGCTTGCAGGCGGGAAGGCAGGCGATGCCTGCCACGTGGGAGCCGCGAGATGCCTGCATTGCGATCCTGGCTGTGCGCCGCCGCCATCCTGGTTTCGGGCGGTGCCCATGCGGGGGACGGTCCGTTCGGGATCGACCACCGCGTCCACTACGACGACAGCGGCATCTGGAAACGTTCCAACCAGGAGGTGCTGATCTACGGCACGATCGGCACGGTCGTCGGCGGCGCCCTGGTCTTCGGCGACAACGACCAGTTGGGCGATACGTTCTGGCGCTCGGTGGACGCCATGGCGGTGGCCAGCGTCGGTGCCGAGGCGATGAAATACACGTTCCAGCGCGAGCGGCCTTCGCAGACCGACAATCCCGATCGCTTCTTCAGCGGCAGCCATGCGGAGAGCTTTCCCAGCGGGGAAGTGGCGGCGATATCGGCGGCGGTCACGCCGTTCATCGTCACCTACGGCCGCGACCACCCGGCCGTGTACGCGCTGGCCCTGCTGCCGGCCTACGACGCGGTGGCCCGGGTGAAGACGCATGGCCATTGGCAGAGCGACGTGCTGGTCGGCGCCGCGCTGGGCACCGGGGTCGGCCTGTGGGCGGCGCACCGGGATTCGCCGTTGATCGTCAGCTGGCTGCCCGGCGGCTTCCGGGTCGGTTTCATCCATCGGTTCAAATAACGCCAGGATTGGATCAGGCGTCGTCGTTCAACACTGCGTGCGGCCACCGGCCAGCTGTTTGCACGGGTGGAATACGGGTTCGTCCGATGGCGGCGGGCGATGATCGTGATTGCCATCGTGATCCCGGTCGCGGTGGCGATTCCGGTACGGTGGGGCGACCCAGTAGGCGGGCGGCGCGTTGTAGACCGGCTGGCTCAACTGGTTCTGGTAGTCCGCGTTCTGCTGGCGCAGCGCCTCGTTCTCGGCCTGCAGCCGGTCGCGCTCCGCGGCCTCGTCGGCCAGCGCCTGCTGCCGTGTTTCCTCGGCGTGTTGTTCCGCCGCGTATGCCTCGTCGGCCTGGCGCTGGGCCTTTTCTTCCATCGCCTGCTGGCGGGCGTCGAGGCGCTGCCGGTAAAGCGTTTCGAGGTGGCGTGAATCCGCGTAGCGCTTCGCCAGGTCGTCCTGGCCCAGGCGCAGGTAGCGGTCGATGACTTCGGTGTCGTCGGCCCGGTGCAGCAGCTCACCGCTGCCGCCCGGGCAGGGGTGGTCGGTGTAGGCGACCTGTCCGCCTTGCGTGCATTTGTAGATGTTCTGGGCGGCGGCGATCGGTGCCGCGGCCAGCAGCAGGGCGGCAGCCGAGAAGCGGATTCCCGTTGTCAGGCTTTTCATGGTGGCCCCATTCTGCATCCGGCCGGTGTCGCCTGCACCATGGTGCAGGCGTGTGGCCTGGCGGTTTGACCGGCGGGATACCGCGGTTTGCCTGCCGGCGTGCCGGAGGGGCGATGGCGCTGTTCCAAGCCCCGAAATCGCCTTCAAGCCTTCAAAAATGAGACTTGCATCACATTTCTGGTGCTATTGTCCCGCGTCACGGGTGCCTGCTGGGGTGTCCTGACTGGCCGGCACCCGGGGTCAGGTCGAGCGAATGGGGACTTCCCGGCAAGGGAATGCGTCACCTCGTGCGGGAGCCAATGCGTCATGACGCAAGCTTCCGCGGTGCCGGCATGCCGGTACCGCGCCTTCATCAGCTACAGCCACCGGGACAAGGCCTGGGCGGGCTGGCTGCACCGGGCGCTGGAAACCTACGCGGTTCCGAAGCGCCTGGTCGGCCAGGCGACGGCGTTCGGCGAGATCCCCGCCCGCCTCGCGCCGATCTTCCGCGATCGCGACGAGCTGGCCAGTGCCACCGATCTCGGCCGCAAGGTCAACGAGGCGTTGGCGCAATCGGCAAGCCTGCTGGTGATCTGCTCGCCGAACTCGGCGACTTCGCACTGGGTCAACGAGGAAGTGCTGGCGTTCAAGCGGCTCGGCCGCAGCGAGCGCATCTTCTGCCTGATCGTCGATGGCGAACCCGACGCGAGCGAGCTGCCCGGCCGCGCCGCCGAGGAATGTTTCGCGCCGGCGCTTCGTCATCGACTCGGCGCCGACGGTGCGCTGGGCCACGAGCGCACCGAGCCGATCGCCGCCGACGCGCGCGCGGGCAAGGACGGCAAGGCCAATGCCAAGCTGAAGCTGATCGCCGGCATGCTGGACATCGGTTTCGATGCGCTGAAGCGGCGCGAATTGCAGCGACGCGCCCGGCGCATGGCGGCGCTGGCCACGCTGGCGCTGATCGTGATGGCGGCGACCACCGCCCTGGCGATCACCGCCATGATCGCCCGCCACGCCGCGGTGGTCGCCAGCCAGGCCGCCGAGCGTCGGCAGAAACAGGCCGAGGGCCTGGTCAATTTCATGCTCGGCGATCTCAACGACAAGCTGGCGCAGGTATCACGTCTGGACATCATGGAAACCGTCGACGATCACTCGATGAGCTATTTCCAGTCGCTGCCGAGCACCGATGTCACCGACGAAGCACTGGCGCAGCGCGCCAAGGCACTGGAGAAGATCGGCAGTGTGCGACTGGATCAAGGTCATCTCCCAGCGGCGATGGCGTCATACCAGGCGGCCTCGAAGCTCGCCGCCATGCTGGCCGAGAAGGCTCCCGCCGACTCCACGCGACAGCTCGCGTATGCGCAGGTCCTGGCCTTCGTCGGCATGACCCACTGGTATCAGGGGCAGCTCGACGCGGCACAGCAGAGTTTCGAGTCGGCGCAAACCGTGCTGCAGCGCGCCGTACCGAGTGAGGCGGATGTGCTGCCGTTGCAGTACCAGCAGGAGATGATCGAAAACAATATCGGTCATGTGCTCGAAGCACGCGGCCGGCTGGACGAGGCGACCGGCCATTACCGCAACGCACTGGCTTTGTCCCGCAAGCTGGTGGCCGCCAGGCCCGGCAAGACCGAGTGGGCGCTGGAATTGGGCGGGGCGCACAACAATCTCGGCAAGCTGGCATTGATGCGCGGCGACCTTGCAACAGCCGTCGCCGAATACGCCGCCGACGACGCGATCGAGGCCGCACTCTCCGCGCGCGACCCCAGGAACAACGACCAGCGCGAGAGCATGCTTACGGTCCGCGCCATTCTGGGGCGCACGCTGGCCCTGACCGGCGACATCGAGGCGGGCATGCGCGATCTGCAACAGGCGGTCGACATCGCCAGGCAACTGACGAAGATCGATCCGGGCAATACCAGCTTCCAGGAGCATCTGGCACTGTATTCCTCGCAGCTGGGCCGGCTGCGGCGCCTGAGCGGCGATCTGCCCGCGGCTCAGGCGCTGAATGGGCAGTCGTTGTCCATTTTCCTTGCCTTGACGAAACAGGATCCGGCGAACGTCGGCAGGCAGCGCGAGTTCGCCGAGGCACAGCTTGAGCAAGCCGCGCAATCGCAGGCGTCCGGCCAGACCGACGCAGCGCGCAGGCAGGCGCAAGCTGCACTGACCATCCTTGCCCCATTGTTCGTCAAGCAGTCCGACGACCGCGCCACCTTGCTGGCGACGGCGGGCGCGCAGCTTTTGCTCGCGGCGGTATCCGATGAGGTGCGGGCCCCGCGGCAACTGCGCAGCGACGCCTTGAACGCGATGCAGGCGGTGAAAAGCGGCGGCGACGATCCGCGTCTGCTGGCGTTGCAGGTCGAGGCGCTGCTGGCGCTGGGCATGAAAGCCCAGGCGCAGGCCGTGACCCGGCGACTGTGGGGCAGCGGCTACCGCGATGCGGCGCTGTTGGCCGTATTGCGGCGCGAGCGGATCGACTATCCGGTCAATACGGCCTTCCAGCAGAAACTGCTGGCGGCAACCGACATCAACGCTCGCCAATAAGGCCGAGCGCAACGAACAGGGGATGGGCAACACCGGCAAGCGCGGTATCGGATCAAATCCCTCATCACCAAGGAATCCATCATGCCGAACAATCTCAATGTCAAGCTCGACACGAGCACGACCCCGCCGTATCTCGATATCGATCAGAGTAACGGTGCGAACCACGTCAGCCGTGGTCCCAACGCGCAAACCATCACCTGGCAGCTGACCGGCAATGCGGCCTCGGGATCGTTCAATACGCAAAGCGATCCGGAACCCGGTTTCGCCTGGGTCGGCACGCCACCACCTGCCGGCATCTTCGGCTCTCCCGTGCTGCAGGCAAACGGCAACCAGCTGACGATGAGCGACCTCAACAACAGTGCCAGCACGGCGGGCGACTGGATCTATCAGTTGAGCGCCACCATCGGCGGCGTGGTCTACCAGTCCAACAAGACATCCCTCACGGAGACCACCACGAACCCGTCGATCAAAAACAACTAGTTCCCGAAGAGCCCGACAGGCTCCAGGCCCGGACATCGCGACCGGCAGCCTTGGAAAATCCGGGCAAAGGGCATCAAGGCACGGATGCCGGCACGGAGCACACCGTCATCGCTTCAACCACCCTGGAGACCGATATGCCAAAGACCAGCCATGAAAGTCAGGACGCTCTGGCCACGCCGCTTCCCGTTGACGACGAGAATGCCCTGGCGGATAGCGAAGCCGAGCAGGAATCCGCGTTGGCGAGGGCGCCCGAGCCGGACACCGCCACTCGCCCGTCGATCAAGAATAATTAAGCTGCGCCGCGGCCCAGGCACTCGTCAGGGCTCATGCGGTACCGTGGGGAGACTGCCGGCAGCGGCCTCCTGCGGGATCCCGTAGGCCCGCGAGACCGTGCGTGGCCCGTCGTGCATGGCTCTCATCATCCGGAAGCCGTCATGACTCCCCTGGTTGTCGGCGTCACCAGCCATCGCAACATCCCCGCCGACGAAGTCGAGCCGATCCGGCAACGCGTGCGGGATTTCCTGGCGCAACTGCGGCGCGATTTTCCCGCGCTGCCGCTGGTGGTGCTGTCGGCGTTGGCCGAGGGTGGCGACCAGTTGGTGGCGCGCGAGGCGCTCGCCGCCGGCGCGCGCCTGGTCGCGCCGCTGCCGTTGCCGCGGGAACTGTACGTCGACGACTTTGCCGACCCGGCGGTGCGCGCCAGCTTCGACGCGCTGTGCGTTCAGGCCGAGATCGTGCAGCTGCCGCCGTCGAAGGGGCAGTCGTTGCTGGACATCGGCACGCCCGGCCTCGCGCGCGATCGTCGGTACGCCAAGGCCGGCGTGTATATAGCCAGCCACTGCCATGTCCTGCTGGCGATCTGGGACGGCAAGGAATCGGGCCGGCTCGGCGGCACCGCGCAGATCGTGAAATACCATCTGAGCGGCAGCATGCCGGGCCTGATCGACCGTCGTCGGGATACGCGCCATATGCTGGGCGGTGGCGACGAGAGCCTGCTCTATCACATCGTCTGTTCACGCGACGGGCCCGATGGAGCGCCGGCTGCCGGGCTGCTGCCCTTGCAGGTGTTGTGGCGTACCGCCGACACGGCTTCCCCCGCCGACAGCCTACCGGCGGATTTCAGGCTGATGTTCGCGCGCATGGTCGAGTTCAATCGCGAGTGCGACAAATACGCCGACGAGATTGCGGCGGCCGCGCCCGCGCAAGCGGCCGTCGGAACGCGTGACACTGCGGCGATCGATCGGCTGTTCCATGCCGCAGACTGGCTGGCGCTGCATTTCCAGCGGCGGGTACTGCTGGCCATGCGCCTGACCTACACGCTGGCGGCCTTGATGGGCATTGCCTTCACGTTCTATGCGCACATGCCCGCGCAGAACTTCCTGATCTACCTGTTCCTGTGCCTGTTCGCCAGCGGCGGCGCGGTGGCGGCGCTGGCCCGGTATCGCGGCTGGCACCGCAAGTACCTGGATTACCGCGCGCTGGCGGAGGGTCTGCGGATCCAGTCGTACTGGCGGCGGGCGGACGTCTCGGCGAACGCCGACCACGAGTTCGCGCATGACAACTTCCTGCAGAGGCAGAACATCGAGCTGGGCTGGATCCGCAACGTCATGCGCGCCGCCGGCCTCGATGTGGCGACCGCTCCGACGGCGTCCTCGCCCACCGCGCTGGCGGACGTCATTGCGGAGTGGGTGGGGGAGTCGGGGAAGTCCGGGCAGCTTCATTACTACGAGCGCAAGACCATCGAGCGCACCGGCCTGCACCATGTGACCGAAGCGATCGGCTCGCTCAGCCTGTGGGGCGGCGTGGCGATCAGCGTGTTCCTCGCCGCCTTCGTGCTCGAGCTGTCGCAGGAAACCAAGACCACCCTGGTGATGGTCATGGCGGTGCTGTCGATCATCGCCGCCGTGCGCGAGGCTTACGCCTACCGCAAGGCCGACAAGGAATTGATCAGGCAGTACCGCTTCATGCAGCGCATCTTCGCCAACGCGCGCACAGCGCTGGACCGCACGCGCGATCCCGTACTGCAGCGCCAGATCCTGCTTTCGCTCGGCGACGCGGCACTCACCGAACACGCCGAGTGGACGCTGATGCAGCGCGAACGGCAGGTGGAGCACAGCAAGCTCTGATCGTTCCGGATTGTGGCGCCGAGTGGAGGGCTTCCGGGGAGCGGTGTCGCGGTACAGCCACGAGTTTCAGCGAGGTGGGACGGGGAGAGGGGGCGTGGGTGCCTTGTCTGCGCGCTGCCATGCGCGCAGGCCGATCACCGCCAGCAGCACGAAGCCCGCGTACAGCACCGACGTGATCAGCAGGTGCTTGTAGACGTATTCGCCCACGTAGATCACGTCCACCACGATCCACAGCCACCACGCGGCGACGTGCCGCTTGGCCTGCCACCACTGTGCGACCAGGCTGAAGGCGGTCAGCGCCGCGTCCAGCCAGGGCAGGGCGGCGTCGGTGCGGTAGTGCATGAACGCGCCCAGCGCCAGCGCGCCGAGGCTGCCGATCGCCAGGTGCGCGATCGCCTGCCGTCGCGGCAGCGCGGCCACTTCCACGCGGCCGTCCTCGCCCATGTGCTGCAGCCAGCGGTACCAGCCGTAGCCGATCAGCAGCGCGAACGCCAGTTGCAGCAGCGCGTCGGAGTAGAGCTTCGCGTGGACGAACACCCACGCGTAGACCAGCACCGAGATCAGCCCCACCGGCCAGCACCATGGACGCCGGCGGGTGGTGAGCCAGACGGCCCACGCGCTGACCAGCGCGGCGATGAGTTCGACCCAGGTCATGTCAGAACGCGACGGTCAAGGAGAGCCGGGCCAGCCGCGGCGCGCCCGGGAACAGGTAGCTGTCGCCGCCGGAGCTGCCGGTGTCGCGCCAGTAGAAGCGGTTGAACACGTTGTCGACGCTGAGCCGCCAGGTCAGCGCATGGCCGTCCCACTGGCCGGCGTAACGCAGGCCGGCATCGAACACGTTGTACGCCGGCACGCGGGTCAGGCCGTTCGGCGTGGCCACGTTGGGGCTGGCGTAGCGCCAGCCGCCGAGCAGGCCGAGCCGGGGCGCGAACGGCAGGCGGTAGTCGACATACAACGCGCTGCGCAGGCGCGGCACGTTGACCACCTGGTGGCCCTCGTAGGCCGGGGCGCCGGTGTTCTCGGCGCGCGCCCGGATCAGGTTGAGGCTGGCGGTGAGGCGCAGGTCGTCGGTGATCTGGCCGGCGGCGTTGAATTCCAGGCCGCTGTGCACCTCGCTGCCCTGCTGCACGAAGGTGAAGCCTTCGGCGGTGCTGTCCGGCCGGGCGAACTGGTACGGCTGGCGGAGGCGGTACAGCGCGGCCGAAAGGCTCAATGCGTCGCTCCAGGCGTACTTCACGCCGGCCTCGGCCTGGCGCGCCAGCAGCGGGGCCAGCGTGGTGCCGCCGTTGGAAGTCCAGTACGGCGCTTCATTGCCCAGCGAGAGGCTTTCGCTGTAGCTGACGTAGGTGGTCAATTGCGTGGTGGGCTGCCACAGCACGGCCGCCTGCGGCAGCGCCTTGCCGAGGCGGGTGTCGCGTTCGGGGGCGCCGGTGTCGTCGTAGGCGTGCTCGTGCAGGCGCACGAAGCGGCCGCCGAGCAGCACCTGCCACTGCGGGCCGAGATGCACGCGGTCCAGCGCGAACACCGAATGCTGCCAACTGGTCAGCCGGCGTGCCGACGGCCCGGGCTGGTTCGGCGAAGGCGCGAAGTAGGGCGGATCGACTTCGTCGATATTGGCGGTGCCGACGTAATCGTAAACGTAGGGGCGGCGGTCGATGGTGCGGCGGAACGCGCTGGCGCCGAGGCTGACTTCGTGGTTGAGCGGGCCGGTGTCGAACGAGCCCTTCAATACGGCACGCGCCTCGTCGTTGACGCGGGTATCGTCGGGGCTGCGGTAGTCGTAGACATCGTAGTCGCCGTTCGGCGCGAAGAACCAGCCGGGCGTGGCGCCGCTGGCGCAGGCCGGCGAGTAGAAGCAGCCGTAGGCGAACGCCACGTTGTCGTCGATCACGACATGGCTGTGGCCGGCCGACCATTGCGCGCTCCATCGGTCGCTGAAGCGGTAGTCGAAGCGCAGCGTGCTGTTGCTGGCGTCGATGCCCACCGGCCGCTGCCACGGCTCGAAGCCGAGCATGCGGGTGCGGCTGGGATGCGCCGGAATCGTGCTGCCGCCGAGCAACTGGTAGCCGGAGACCGAGCGCTGCCCGCTGGTCTGGTAATTGGTGTCCAGCCGCAGCGTGGCGTTCGGACTGATCTTCCAGTCGGCGGCCAGCGAGAGGAACGTGCGGCGGCCATCGGCGTGCCGCACGTAGGAGTTCATGTCCTCGTGGGCGGCATTCACGCGCACGCCGAAGGTGGGCGTCAGCCAGCCGCCCACATCGATCGCGAGGTAGCGCGAACCGTGCGAGTCGGTGCCGATGGTGGCGGTGTGCACGTCGGCCGGGCGCTTGCTGACGTAGTTGATCAGCCCGCCCGGCGCGACCACGCCGGCTTCGAGGCCGCCGAGGCCCTTGAGGATTTCCACGCGCTGCTTGTCTTCCAGCGGCTGCAGCTGTTCGCCGGCCATGCTCATTTCGTTGAATCGGAAGCCGGTGGCCGGATCCAGCGCATAACCGCGGATCGCGATGTCCTGGTAGTAGCCGACCGGCGCGTAGCTGTCGCCCAGCGCGGCGTCGGCGCGCGCCAGTTCGCTCAGGGTGCGCGGCTGGCGGTCGTCGATCTGGTCGCGGGTGATCACCGTGATCGCGGCCGGCGTGTCCTGCAACGGCGCGTTGCCGAAGCTGCCGAAGGTGTCCAGCTGCGAGTTGTCGGCGTGGTAGCCCTTGGCGCTGTCGGCTTCCACGTGCACCGGCGCCAGCCGCGTCGCTTGCGGTTTGTCGGCGGTGTCGCCGGCATGGACGGGCGCCATGGCCGCGAGCAGGGCGAGGATCAGGGGAGTGCGGGAGAGAGGCATCGTCATCGTCGTCGTCAAGGGGATACGGACGAAGCGACGGCGACCCGGCTGTCGCTAGGACATGCCGGATCTGCAAGCTCCCTACGCCGGTACTAACCGGGTCAGGTTCCAAGGGACTCTCTCAGCCCGGCAACGCCGGGCACCCCCGCTTCAAGAACGCCTATTGAACCACGAATCGCCGCGGCGTGGTCAGCCGGGGCCGCGGATGACCTGCAGCAGGGCCTGGCCGGCCGGCGTGCGGAACCACGCCGCGTGGCCGCGCAGGAAGGTGTCGTAGGCCACGTCGGCGTTCGCGCGCGAGTGGGTGACGGCGTGGTAGTACTCGACTTCCGACAACGCGAAATCCATGTGCACCAGCGGCAGCAGGTCGGCCAGCAGGTCCAGGTCGGCTGCCTGCAGCGGACGTTGCCGGCGATAGCCTTCGATCAGCGCGCGGGCGATGTCGGGGTGGGCGGCATCAAGGCCGGTGTCGAGCGCCAGCCAGGCGATCGCGTTGCGCTCGATCGCGGTGGCCAGGTCGAACAGAGCGAAGTTGGCGGCGGCGAGGCCGAAGTCGAGCACGGCGCTGATCCGCGCATCGTTGCCGCCGCTCCAGCACAGGTTGGAGACGTGCCAGTCGCCGTGCGTCCACAGTCGCGTCTGCCGTGCCAGCCATGGCTGGGCGGCGGCGTGCCACGGGGCGAGCAGCTCGGCGAAGTCGCGTTGCCAGTCGCGATCGCGCAGGTAATCGGCCAAACCGGGGCGCTTCGGCAGCTGCGCGCGCAGCGCGGCGACGGGATCGGGCGCGGCGATCAGCTCGCTGCGCGCGACCAGGATGTGGGTGTCGCGCTGGGGCGCGCGGTAGTCCGCGGCCGCGTCGTGCAGGGCGGCGAGCATGCGGCCGGCGGCGAGTGCGTGCGTGTGGTTCGGCAGCGGTTCCCACGAGATCGCCTCGCGGTACAGGTCGATGCCGGCGGCACGTTCGTGCACCTCGTAGACCCAGTCGCCGATCGTCACGGTGGTCCGTTCCCGCGCATCGCGAAGCACCGCTGGGATCGGCATGCCGCGATCGCGCAGGTGCGCGATGAAGCGATGTTCCTCGGCGAGCGTGGCGGCCGAGCGCACGCTGCGGTGGTGGCGCTTGACGAAGACGGTGGCGTGCTCCGTCTCGACCAGGCACGCGGCCGACAGCGGGCGCGGGCTGTGCCAGTCGATGCGGGTCGGCGCGCCGAGCATCGGGTAGCCGCGCAGCAGCGTCTCGACCTCGCCGGCGGTCAGCGGCGGCCAGTCCGGCGGCGTGTTGTCGCCGGCCAGTCCGTGGGCAAGGTGAAGCGGGTCGTTCATCGGAATGGCTAAGGTGTCCGCAAGCGGGGCAGGCTGTGGATTATCCCCGAAAGGACAGGGCATCACGTTCGGCCGCCATCGGCACGCGGCGAGCCATCCTTATAATGGCCAACTTTCCCCGCGGTGCCCCCGTTCCATGAGTGCGATGCTGCTGCTGTTCGTCTGCCTGATCCTCGGCACCCTGGTGGCGCGCTACGCGAAGCCGCCGGCGGGGATCGTGCCGGGCATCAACTGGTGGGTGCTCAATGTGGCGCTGCCGGCGCTGGTGCTGGAACTGATCCCGAAGGTGAAGTTCGATCCGCAGCTGTGGTTTCCGGTGGCGGCGATGTGGCTCACCTTCGGCGGCGCGTGGCTGCTGTTCGGCCTGCTCGGGCCGCGGCTGGGCTGGTCGCGGCAGCGCACGGGAGCGCTGATCCTGGTTTGCGGGCTGGGCAATACGGCGTACATGGGCTATCCGATGATCGAGGCCCTGCACGGCAAGGCGGGCCTGGCGCTGGCGGTGGTGGCCGACCAGATCGGTGCGTTTCCGGTGCTGGCGTCGGCCGGCATCGTGGTGGCGTCGGTCTATTCGGGGCGCACGCTGCAGCCGCGCCTGATCGTCCGGCGCATCGTCACGTTTCCGGCTTTCATCGCGTTGGTGGTGGGCATCGTCGCCGGCCTGTGCGGTGGCTGGCCCGAGCTGTTGAATGGCGTGTTCGCGCCGATCGGCGCCACGCTGACGCCGCTGGCGCTGTTCTCGGTCGGCTTGCAGTTCAAGTTCCATCCGGGTCAGCGGCAGCTCGGCGCGGCCAGCTGGGGGCTGGGCTGGAAGCTGCTGCTGGCGCCGCTGCTGTGCTGGGCGCTGGGCGTGGCCGCCGGGGTCGACGGGCTGGTGCTGACCGTCGGCGTGCTGCAGGCGGCGATGGCGCCGATGGTGTCGGCGACGATCCTGGCCGACGAGTACGCTCTGGAGCCGGCGCTGGCAAATACCGTGCTGGGCGCCGGCATCGTGCTGTCGCTGCTCACCATCCCGCTGGGCAACCTGCTGCTGGGGGCCTAGGGCAGCTTGCGTCCGGCCGGCGCTGCACCGAGACTAGCGCCGGAATCTCATGGGCAGGGGGAGCTCGTGTCATGGCCGGTTTCGATCTGATCAAGCGCCTGTTCGGCAACGAGCACGGCGAGCGCCGTGCGGTGCCCCGCAGCGGCGAGCCGAAGGAGGCCTGGGTTCTGGTGGTGGACGATTCGGCCACCATCCGCGCGGTGCTCGGCAAGATGCTGGCGCAGAACGGCCACGTGGTGCTGAAGGCGGCCGACGGCGAGAGCGCGCTGGAGATCGCGCGCACGGAGCGCCCCGACCTGATCTTCCTCGACATCGTGATGCCCGGCATGAGCGGCTTCGCCGTGTTGCGCGCGTTGCGCCACGACCTGCTGACCCGGGACATCCCGATCGTGATGATCAGCGGCAACCTGCAGGCGACCGAACAGTTCTACGTGCAGCGTTTCGGCGCCGACGACTTCATGAAGAAGCCGTTCGGCCGCAGCGAGGTGTTCGCGCGCATCGAGCACCTCACGCGCAGCGGCCGGCTGGTGGTGCGCCAGCGCACGGCGGAGGAATCGCTGCCGGCCGAGTCCGAGCACACCGCCGCCGAACACGCCGCGATCCCGGACATCGCGATGCCGGATCCGCAGGACCTGGTCGCGCCGCCTTCCGGGCAGACGTGAGTGCCGCGTTCGCGGGCGCGGGATAATTCCCGCGATGAACAAGCCATCCACCCGTCCGACGACCGATACCCGCGCCGACGTATGGCTGTGGGCAGCGCGTTTCTTCAAGACGCGCAGCCTGGCCCGGCAGGCGATCGAGGGCGGCCGCGTCGACGTCAACGAGGCCGGCTGCAAACCGGCCAAGGCATTGCACGTGGGCGACCGCCTGAAGATCAGCCGCGGCGAGGAGCGGCTGGAAGTCGAATTGCTGGCGCTGTCCGACAAGCGCGGTCCGGCCAGCGTGGCGCAGACGCTGTACCGCGAGACCGAGGCCAGCCGCGTCGCCCGCGAGGCGGTGCGCGAGCAGCATCGGCTGGTCGGCGCGAACGGGCCGCTGAAACGGCCGGACAAGCAGGCGCGGCGCGAATTGCGGCGGCTCAAGGATCGGCGCTGAGCAGTGCATCGCAGATTGCGGCCGGTATCTGCGGGAATATCCATGCAAATCCACGGGCTTGGCGTTGCTGCGCCATCCCAACAAGGCCGGAGGGCTGGCATGGACGGACACGCACTGATGAATGGCCTCGGTTTCTTCAAGCGCCTGCTCGGCAGCCACGCGGCGGCCGAGCCTCGTGATGAGGCGCATCTGCAGACGGCGCTGGGCGCGCGCATGCTCGTGGTCGACGATTCGCCCACGATCTGCGCCGTGCTCGGCAAGATGCTGCGCCAGGACGGCTACGCCGTGCTCAAGGCCACCGAGGGCAGGGATGCGATCGAGCTGGCCCGCAGCGAACGGCCGGCGCTGATCTTCCTAGACATCGTGATGCCTGGCATGAACGGTTTTGCGGTGCTGCGCGCGCTGCGCCACGACCCGCTGACCCGGGACATCCCGATCGTGATGATCAGCGGCAACCCGCAGGCGACCGAGCAGTTCTACGTACAGCGCTTCGGTGCCGACGATTTCATGCAGAAGCCCTTCGATCGCGACGAGGTATACCTGCGCATCGGCCAGCTGGTGCAGTCGGGGCGGCTGGCCGGCCGCTTGTCGCTGGTGCCGGTGGAACTGCCGCCGCCGGCGCTGTCGGTCGAGGAATGGCCGGCCGACGACCTGGCCGACATTCCGGACATCGCGATGCCCGATGCGGATGCCACGCCGCATCCGGCCGGCGCGGCCGCGATGCCGCAAGCCACCTTGCAGGTGGTTCACGGCATCGGCTGACGGTTCGGGTCAGATCGCCAGCCCCAGCGCCTTGGCCACGCCCGCCGCATAGGCCGGGTCGGCCTTGGCGAAGTGGCCGAGCTGACGGCGGATGATGTCTTCCGGTACGCCCTGCATCGCCGCGGCGATGTTGTCGAACAGCTGCTGCTTCTGCGCGCCGCTCATCAAGCGGAACAGGTCGCCGGGTTGCCGGTAATCGTCGTTGCCGGCGCGGTGGTCGTAGCGATCGGCGTCGCCGGAGATCCGCAGCGGCGGCTCCTTCACCGAGGGGTCCTCGACCGGACCGCCGAACGAGTTCGGCTCGTAGTTCACGCTGCCGCCGCCGTTGTCGCCGTAACGCATCGATCCGTCGCGGGCGTAGTTGTGCGCTGGGCAGCGCGGCTGGTTCACCGGCAACTGGTCGTGGTTGGGGCCGAGCCGATAGCGCGCCGCGTCGGCGTAGGAGAACAGGCGGAACTGCAGCACCTTGTCCGGCGAGAAGCCGATGCCGGGCACCACGTTGGCGGGCGAGAAACTGGATTGCTCGACCTGGGCGAAGTAGTTGTCCGGGTTGCGGTTCAACTCCATCACGCCGACCTCGATCAGCGGGTAGTCCTTGTGCGGCCACACCTTGGTCAGGTCGAACGGGTTGTACGGGGTTTTCTCCGCGTCGGCTTCGGGCATGATCTGCACGTACAGCGTCCACTGCGGGAAGTCCTTGCGCTCGATCGCCTCGTACAGGTCGCGCTGGTGCGATTCGCGGTCGTTGCCGATCAGCGTCGCCGCCTCGGCATTGGTGAGGTTCTTGATGCCTTGCCGGGTCTTGAAGTGGAACTTCACCCAGTAACGCTCGCCGGCCTCGTTCCAGAAGCTGTAGGTGTGGCTGCCGAAGCCGTGCATGTGGCGCAGCGTGGCGGGGATGCCGCGGTCGCTCATCAGCGTGGTGACCTGGTGCAGCGACTCGGGCGACAGCGACCAGTAGTCCCACATCGCGGTGGGGTTGCGCATGTTCGTGCGCGGGTCGCGCTTCTGGGTGTGGATGAAGTCGGGGAACTTGTACGGGTCGCGGATGAAGAACACCGGCGTGTTGTTGCCGACCAGGTCCCAATTGCCTTCCCCGGTGTAGAACTTCAGCGCGAAGCCGCGCACGTCGCGCTCGGCATCCGCCGCGCCGCGCTCGCCGGCCACGGTGGAGAAGCGCGCCAGCATCGGCGTGGCCGTGCCCGGCTTGAACACCTTGGCGCGGGTGTAGCGGGTGATGTCGTGGGTAATCGTCAAGGTGCCGAACGCGGCGGAGGCCTTGGCGTGCACCACGCGCTCGGGGATGCGCTCGCGGTTGAAGTGCGCGTGCTTCTCGAACAGCGCCACGTCCTGCACCAGCAGCGGACCGCGCGGGCCGGCGGTGAGGCTGTTCTGGTTGTCGGCCAGCGGTGCGCCGGCGTCGGTGGTCAGGGTCTTGCGGTCCTGGCTCATGGTGGGCTCCTGTGGGGGACTTGGGTGTTCGGCCAATCTACGCAGGCATGACGATCAATGGAATTCGAATGTTCCGATATGGATGATAGCTCCTGGCTATGGGTAGGGCGGTCACCTGCCGGGCCCGACGGGCCAGCATCGCCGATGAGACGTTAGTGCGAGGTGGTGACGGCGAGTGGTGTTGCCCGCCGGTGCGATCAGTCCAGCTGTTTCAGGCGGTACAGCGCTTCCAGCGCCTCGCGCGGGGTCAGCGCGTCCGGGTCGATCTGCTCCAGCGCGCGTTCGGCGGCGGAAGGCTGCGCCGGGGCGAACAGGCCCAGTTGCGGCGAAGCCTCGGCGGCCGCCGCGGGCGTGCTGGCGTGCTGGTGCATGCCGCGTTCGAGTTCGGCCAGGGTGCGCCTCGCATCGGCGATCACCGATTTCGGCAGGCCGGCCAGCGCGGCCACCTGCAGGCCGAAGCTGCGGTTTGCCGGGCCCTCCTTCACCGCGTGCATGAACACCAGTTGCTCGCCGTACTCGACGGCGTCCAGGTGCACGTTCGCGATCGCCGCGAACTCGTTGGCCAGTTCGGTGAGCTCGAAGTAGTGGGTGGCGAACAGCGTGTAGGCACGGCTGTTGCGCACCAGGTGCACGGCGGCGGCGCGGGCCAGCGACAGGCCGTCGTAGGTGCTGGTGCCGCGGCCGACCTCGTCCATCAGCACCAGGCTGTCGGCGGTGGCGTTGTGCAGGATGTTCGCCGTCTCGCTCATTTCCACCATGAAGGTGGACTGGCCGCGCGAGAGGTCGTCGCCGGCGCCGATGCGGGTGAAGATGCGGTCGATCGGGCCGATCACCGCGCTCGCCGCCGGCACGTAGCTGCCGATGTGCGCGAGCAGCACGATCAGCGCGTTCTGGCGCATGTAGGTGGACTTGCCGCCCATGTTCGGGCCGGTGATCACCAGCATGCGGCGGGTGTCGTCGAGCTTGAGGTCGTTCGGCTCGAACGGCTCGTCGCGGACTTTCTCGACCACCGGATGGCGGCCGCGCTCGATCGCGATGCCGGGTTCGTCGGTGAGCTGCGGTGCGCTCCAGTCCAGCGCCTCGGCGCGCTCGGCCAGGGTGGCCAGCACGTCCAGCTCGGCCATCGCGGCGGCGGCGGTTTTCAGTGGTTCGAGTTTCTCGGTGAGCGTGTCGAGCAGCGCCTCGTACAGCGCGCGCTCGCGCATCAGCGAGCGCTCCTTCGCCGACAGCACCTTGTCCTCGAACGCCTTCAGTTCCTCGGTGATGTAGCGCTC
Source organism: Rhodanobacter sp. LX-99 (assembly GCF_018599185.1). Taxonomy (NCBI): domain Bacteria; kingdom Pseudomonadati; phylum Pseudomonadota; class Gammaproteobacteria; order Lysobacterales; family Rhodanobacteraceae; genus Rhodanobacter; species Rhodanobacter sp. LX-99. The sequence goes on from NZ_JAHFVL010000002.1 coordinate 218,956, forward strand.
GGCGTTCTTCGTGGTCTGCCGGCGCGTGTAATGCGTGGGCGCCTTGTCCGACTGCGCCTTGGTGATCTCGATGTAGTAGCCGTGCACGCGGTTGTAGCCGACCTTCAGCGTCGTGATGCCGCTGGCGGCCTTCTCGCGCTCCTCCAGCTCGACCAGGTACTGGTCGGCGTGGGTGGACAGGCGGCGCAGTTCGTCGAGTTCGGCGTCGTGGCCGTCGGCGATCACGCCGCCGTCGCGCTGCAGTACCGGCGGCTGCGCGACCACGGCGCGGGCGAGCAGGGCGGCGGTATCGGCGTGGTCGCCGATGCGTTCGACCAGGGCATGCAGCAGCGGGCTGTCCAGCGCGGCGATCTGTTCGCGCAATATGGGCGCCGCGGCAAGGCCATCGCGCAGGGTGGACAGGTCGCGCGGGCGCGCCGAGCGCAGCGCCACGCGGGCCAGGATGCGTTCGAGGTCGCCGATGCCGCGCAGCTGTTCGCGCAGGCTGTCGTAGCGACGGCTGTCGATCAGCATGCCGATGGCCTGGTGGCGCTGGCGCAGCAGCTCGCGCGAACGCAGCGGCCGGGTCAGCCAGCGGCGCAACGCTCGCGCGCCCATCGGCGTCACCGTCTCGTCGAGCACGCCGAGCAGGGTGTGTTCGGTGCGGCCGCTGGGGTGGGTATCCAGTTCCAGGTTGCGGCGGGTGGCCGCGTCCAGCGCGATCGTCTCGCTGGCGCTTTCCACCGCCATGCCGGTGAGGTGGGGCAGCGCGCTTTTCTGGGTTTCCTCGACGTAGCCGAGCAGGCAGCCGGCGGCGGCGACGGCCAGCGGCAGCTTGTCCACGCCGAAGCCGCCGAGGTCGCGGGTGCCGAAGAAGCGGTTCAGTTCGCGTTTTGCGGCATCGCCGTCGAAGTGCCACGGCGGCCGCTTGCGCAAGCCGGGCAGGGCACTGACCAGTTTCGGCCACGCCACGTCCTCGCCGACCAGGGTCTCGGCCGGCTGCAGCCGCGCCAGTTCGGCGGCCAGCGCCTCGGCGTTCGGCGCTTCGCTGAGCAGGAAGCGGCCGCTGGACAGGTCGACCCAGGCCAGCCCGTAGGCGCCATGCGTACCGGCGGCGATCGCCAGCAGCAGGTTGTCGCGGCGTTCCTCCAGCAGCGCCGCGTCGGTCACCGTGCCAGGGGTGACGATGCGCACCACCTTGCGCTCGACGATGCCCTTGGCCAGCGCCGGGTCGCCCATCTGTTCGCAGATCGCCACCGACTCGCCCAGCCGCACCAGCCGCGCCAGGTAGTTTTCCACCGCGTGATAGGGCACGCCGGCCATCGGGATCGGCGCACCGCCCGACTGCCCGCGCTGGGTCAGGGTGATGTCGAGCAATCGCGCCGCCTTGCGCGCGTCGTCGTAGAACAGCTCGTAGAAATCGCCCATGCGGAAGAACAGCAGCACGTCCGGGTGCTCGGCCTTGGCCGACAGGTACTGGCGCATGAACGGGGTGTGCTTGGCGAGATCGTCTTGGTTCATGCAATGCAAGTCTTGGCGTGGTCGCGCGGAACAGGTAGAACGGTGCCCCTGCGCGTGGCGCAAAGTTTCGTTCAAGTCCGGGAGTCTCGCATGGAGTTGTCGTCCATTCCTACCGATACCGAGTTGCTGGCACTGGCCCGCGAGGTGGCCGACGAGGTGCAACGCTGCCGGCTGATGCTGGTGACGGCCGAGTCCTGCAGCGGCGGCTGGATCGCCAAGACGCTGACCGACCTGCCGGGCAGCTCGGCCTGGTTCGATGCCGGCGTGGTGACCTACAGCTACGAGGCGAAGGAGGCACTGCTCGGGGTCAACCCGCGCACGCTGGAGCACACCGGCGCGGTCAGCGAGGAAACCGTGCTGGAGATGGTGTCCGGCGCGCTGGCGCGCTTTGGCGCCGGCGTGGCGGTGGCGGTGACCGGCATCGCCGGGCCATCCGGCGGCACCCCGGAGAAACCGGTCGGCACGGTCTGGATCGGCTGGAAGCGCCGCGGCGGCTACGGCCATGCGCAGTTGTTCCACTTTTCGGGCGACCGCGAGGCGGTGCGGCGGCAGACCGTGGCGGCGGCGCTCGTCGGTTTGCGTAGAACGCTGACGGAATGACGCGCAATTTGCCGCCAGACCGGCTTGACCGGTGTGGGATACTGGCCGCGTCAACGCCGATCGTCCGCGATCGCGCCAGCGTGATCGCAGCCGGTGAGATTCGATCCGGGCATCATGCACCCCATTCACAGCCCAACCGGAATACAGACGATGGATGACAACAAGCGCAAGGCGCTCACCTCCGCCCTCGGCCAGATCGAAAAGCAGTTCGGCAAGGGCGCGATCATGCGCATGGGCGACCGCGTCAACGAAGCCATCGAGACGGTTTCCACCGGCTCGCTGGGCCTGGATATCGCGCTTGGCGTCGGCGGCCTGCCGCGCGGCCGCGTGGTCGAGATCTATGGGCCGGAGTCGTCCGGCAAGACCACCATGACCCTGCAGGCGATCGCCAGCTGCCAGCGCGCAGGCGGCACCGCCGCGTTCATCGACGCCGAGCACGCGCTCGATCCGAGCTACGCGGAAAAGCTCGGTGTCAAGGTCGACGACCTGCTGGTGTCGCAGCCGGATACCGGCGAGCAGGCGCTGGAAATCGCCGACATGCTGGTGCGCTCCGGCGCGGTCGACATGGTCGTGGTCGACTCGGTCGCCGCGCTGACGCCGAAGGCGGAAATCGAGGGCGAGATGGGCGATTCGCACGTCGGCCTGCATGCCCGTCTGATGAGCCAGGCGCTGCGCAAGCTCACCGCCAACATCAAGAAGTCCGGCACCCTGGTGATCTTCATCAACCAGATCCGCATGAAGATCGGCGTGATGTTCGGCAGCCCCGAGACCACCACCGGCGGCAACGCGCTGAAGTTCTACGCCTCGGTGCGACTGGACATCCGCCGCATCGGTGCGGTGAAGAAGGGCGACGAGATCATCGGTTCGGAAACCCGCGTCAAGGTGGTCAAGAACAAGGTGGCGCCGCCGTTCCGCCAGTGCGAGTTCGAGATCCTGTACGGCGAGGGCACCTCGCGCGAAGGCGAGATCATCGAGCTGGGCGTGGCGCAGAACCTGATCGACAAGTCCGGCGCCTGGTACAGCTACAACGGCGACCGCATCGGCCAGGGCAAGGAAAACGTGCGCCAGTTCCTGCGCGACAACCCGGCGATCGCCAACGAGATCGACAAGCAGCTGCGCGAGCGCCTGCTGGTGCCGGTCGGCAAGCCGGCCCCCGCCGCGCCGGAAGAGGCGCTCGAGGAAGTCTGAGCGGTGATCGTTGGCGTTCCCCAGCGCAAGACATGGCCCGGCTCGCCCGGGCCATGTCCGTTTGCATGGCCATGAAGCGCCGCCCCGGCGCGGACGATCCGGGCAAACCGAAGCGCAGCGCGTACGACAAGGCGCTGGGCCTGCTGGCGCGCCGCGAGCACTCGCGCAAGGAACTGAAGACCAAGCTGCGCCAGGGCGGTTACGAGGGCGACGAAGCCGCCGCCGCGCTGGATCGGCTCGGCGAGCAGCATTACCAGGATGACGACCGCTTCGCCGAAGTGCTGCTGCGCAGCCGGATCGCCCAGGGCTACGGACCCATGCGACTGCGCCAGGAGCTGAAGAGCCACGGCTTGCCCGACGCCCGCATCCGTGAATTGCTGGAGGGTGCGGAGGTCGACTGGGACACCGCGGCTGCCGCCCAGTTGCGCCGCCGCTATGGCGGCGCGGGCACGAATGACCCCGCCGAACGTACCCGCCGGGCGCAATTCCTCTTGCGCCGCGGCTTTGCCGCCGCCACAGTACGAAGTGTTACCCACGCCGATGTGGACGAAGCCGACGATATTTCCTGAAATCCGTCATCCGCAGATGATGGGTTGACGGGCCGGGCGGCCTGGCCGCGGCGTGGCCTTTATCGCCTGCCACCTTGATCCGCATGAAAACCTCCGACATCCGTTCCGCCTTCCTCGACTACTTCCGCTCCAAGGGCCACACCATCGTGCCGTCCAGCTCGCTGGTGCCGGCCAGCGACCCGACCCTGCTGTTCACCAATTCGGGCATGGTGCAGTTCAAGAACGTGTTCCTGGGCAGCGAGAAACTGTCCTACGTGCGCGCGGCCGACGTGCAGCGCTGCCTGCGCGCCGGCGGCAAGCACAACGACCTGGACGCCGTGGGCTATACCGCGCGCCACCACACCTTCTTCGAGATGCTGGGCAACTGGTCGTTCGGCGACTACTTCAAGCGCGACGCGATCGCCTATGCATGGGAGCTGCTGACCGAAGTCTTCAAGCTGCCGGCGGACAAGCTGTGGGTCACCGTCTACCACACCGACGACGAAGCCTTCGACATCTGGAACAAGCAGGTCGGCGTGCCGGCCGAACGTATCGTGCGCATCGGCGACAACAAGGGCGCGCCGTACGCGTCGGACAATTTCTGGCAGATGGCCGACACCGGCCCGTGCGGTCCGTGCACCGAGATCTTCTACGATCACGGCGCGGCGATCGTCGGCGGCCCGCCCGGTTCGCCGGACGAGGACGGCGACCGCTACATCGAGATATGGAACCTGGTGTTCATGCAGTTCGACCGCGCGCCCGACGGCACGCTGAGCCCGCTGCCGGCACCGTGCGTGGACACCGGCATGGGCCTGGAGCGCCTTGCCGCGGTGCTGCAGCACAAGCATTCGAACTACGAGATCGACCTGTTCGCGCACCTGATCCGCGTCGCCGGCGAGCTGACCGGCACAAAGGACCTGGCCAACAAGTCGCTGCGCGTGATCGCCGACCACATCCGCGCCTGTGCGTTCCTGATCGTCGACGGCGTGCTGCCGTCCAACGAAGGTCGCGGCTACGTGCTGCGCCGGATCATCCGCCGCGCCTTGCGGCACGGCTGGATGCTCGGCGTACGCGGCGATTTCTTCTGGAAGATGGTGCAGCCGCTGGTCGAGGAAATGGGCGAGGCCTATCCCGAGCTGCCGGCGAAGCAGGCGTTCGTCGAGGATGCGCTGCGCACCGAGGAGCATCGCTTCGGCGAGACGCTGGAACACGGCATGCGGCTGTTCGACGAGGTAGCGGCGAAGTCGGGAAAAACTATTCCCGGCGCCGATGCGTTCCGCCTCTACGACACCTACGGCTTTCCGGTCGACCTCACCGCCGACATCGCGCGCGAACGCGGCCTCGAGGTGGACATGGACGGCTTCGAGAAGGCCATGAACGAACAGCGCGAGCGCGCCCGCGCCGCCGGTCGTTTCGAGGCCAAGGGGCAGATGCCGGCCGAGCTGGCCAGCCAGCTCAGGCCCACCGTGTTCCTCGGCTACGAGGCGCTGCAGAGTGAAGGCGGCAAGGTGCTCGGCATCGTGCGCGGCGGCAAGCAGGTCGACCAGCTGGGCGAAGGCGAGGAGGGCCTGCTGATCCTCGATCGCACGCCGTTCTACGCCGAGTCCGGCGGCCAGGTCGGCGACACCGGCACGTTGTCCAATGCAGCCGGCCGCTTCGAGGTCGGCGACACGCTGAAGATGGGTGGCGTGTTCTTCGGCCATGCCGGCCGCTGGCATGGCGGGCAGCCGCTGCGCGCGGGCGACGTGGTCGAGGCCCGGGTGGACGCGTCGCGGCGCCAGGCGATCGTGCTCAACCATTCGGCCACCCACTTGCTGCACGCCGCGCTGCGCAAGGTGCTGGGCGGCCACGTCACGCAGAAGGGATCGCTGGTGGCGCCGGAGCGGCTGCGGTTCGACTTTTCGCACTTCAAGCCGATGAGCCATGACGAGCTGGCCCGGGTCGAGGCGCTGGTGAACGCCGAGGTGCGTCGCAACGCGGTCGCCGAAGTGCACAACATGGGCTACGACCAGGCGATCGAGTTCGGTGCGATGGCCCTGTTCGGCGAGAAATACGGCGCCGAGGTGCGCGTGCTGAAGATGGGCGACTTTTCCACCGAGTTGTGCGGCGGCACCCATGTGGGGCGCACCGGCGACATCGGCCTGTTCAAGATCGTCAGCGAAGCCGGCGTGGCTTCCGGCGTGCGCCGCATCGAGGCAGTTACCGGGGCCGGCGCGTTGGCCTGGGTGGCCGACGAGGAGCGCCGCCTGGCCGAGTTCTCGCAGCTGCTTTCCAGCAGCGGCGACGAGGCGGTGGAAAAGCTGCGCCAGCTGTTCGACCGCCAGAAGAAGCTCGAGCGCGAGCTGGAATCGCTGCGCAGCAAGGCGGCCGGTTCCGCCACGGCCGATCTGGCCGATTCCGCCCGGGACGTCGGTGGCATCAAGGTGGTCGCCGCGCGTCTGGAAGGGCTCGACGCGAAGTCGCTGCGCGACAGCGTGGACCAGCTCAAGCAGCAACTGGGCGACTGCGTGATCCTGCTGGCCGGAGCGGCCGATGGCCGTGTCTCGCTGATCGCCGGGGTGCACGGCAAGGCGCTGGGCCGGATCAAGGCCGGCGGCGTGGTGGCCCACGTCGCCGCGCAGATCGACGGCAAGGGCGGTGGGCGCCCGGACATGGCCCAGGGCGGCGGAACCGACGCGCCGGATCTGCCGGCGATCCTGTCGGCCCTGCCCGAGTGGATCGCGGCCCAGTAGCCCGTTCGGAGCATGAACGGCGGGCTATTTGGCAGGATTCGGACGCGTTGCGCTTACGAATAAGGCTCAAGTACTATCGGCCAGGTGTCGATGCTACCGGAAACGGTTGTATCGCCAGTCAGGACGCTCAGGAGTGTTTTGGCTGTGAGCCGGGAAGGCGGTAGGGCCTTCGGCGGATCAATCGTCGAGCTGTGGAAGAACGGTGCTCAGGGGTGAGGCTCCGTCGATTCGCAGGCCTGTGACCAACAGCATTATGGAGTAGCAATCATGTTGATTCTGACCCGCAGGGTCGGTGAAACCCTGATGATCGGCGACGAGGTGACCGTTACCGTTCTTGGCGTGAAAGGCAATCAGGTGCGCATCGGCATCAATGCGCCGAAGACCGTGGCCGTCCATCGCGAAGAGATCTATCAGCGGATCAAGGGCGAGCACGACATCAGTGGCACGCCCGCCGACGATTCCGCCGAACATTGATCGCGTGAATTAAGGCTTTACCTCGTCCGCGTCGGTCGGTATCCTTGCCGGCTCCGCAGCACTGCGAAGAAAACCCCGGAGAGATGCCCGAGTGGCCGAAGGGGCTCCCCTGCTAAGGGAGTATAGGGTCAAAAACCTTATCGAGGGTTCGAATCCCTCTCTCTCCGCCAGATACGCAAAACGCCCCGCAAGGGGCGTTTTGCGTATCTGGCGGAGAGAGGTGGTGGACGAACCCTTACGGTTCGACAAATTCGTCTGGAACGAATTTGGACAGCCGCAGGCTGGCCCTGGAGCGCGCAGCGCGGAAGGGTGAGGCCCATGGATGGGCCGAACAATCCCGCGCAGACTCTACGCTACCGCGCACCTCATCGAAGCGGCGTTTGCGTATCTGGCGGAGAGAGGTGGTGGACGAACCCTTACGGTTCGACAAATTCGTCTGGAACGAATTTGGACAGCCGCAGGCTGGCCCTGGAGCGCGCAGCGCGGAAGGGTGAGGCCCATGGATGGGCCGAACAATCCCGCGCAGACTCTACGCTACCGCGCACCTCATCGAAGCGGCATTTTGCGTATCTGGCGGAGAGAGGTGGTGGACGAACCCTTACGGTTCGACAAATTCGTCTGGAACGAATTTGGACAGCCGCAGGCAGGCCCTGGAGCGCGCAGCGCGGAAGGGTGAGGCTCATGGATGGGCCGAACAATCTCGCGCAGACTCCACGCTGCCGCGCACCTCATCGAAGCGGCGTTTTGCGTATCGCCACCATCACCTCGCCACCATCACCGCTCCCCAACCACCACCGTAAACGTTTGCACGAAGTGGAAATCCGCCCGGCGCAGCGCGAACTGCGGATGCTGCGGATCGCAAAGACGCGTGAGCTCGTCGTAGTCGTCGCTGGACAGGTACGGCTGCAACCGCGCTCCCCAGGTGTTGCGGAAAATGGCCTCGGTCAGATAGGCCTCGTCCGCCGCTCCAAGAGGGGATACGCGTTCGATCACGAACGTTTGCGCGCCGACGTTGCGCAACTGCGCCTGGCGCAGCACGCCGACCATGGACCGGACCGCCGCCAGATCCCGCTCGCTCACGCCGTAGCGGTCGCGGTAGTACTGGCGCACTGCTTCGTTGACCAGGCGTTCGAGCCTTGCGTCCCAGGCGAAGTACATGTCGGGCAGCAGCGAGCTTTGGCACAGCGCGATACGGCCGGCGGGGCGCAGCAGGGAGGCCAGCCGCCGTGCTCCGGCGACCGGATCGTGCAGGTGGTTGATCGTGTTCATGCACCAGATCAGATCGAGGCTCCCGCCGCGGAGCGGCGCCTTCAGCAGGTCCGCCTGCAGCACCAGCGCCGTCGACGGGGCGCTCGCGCGGGCAGCGGCTGCGTGCGCCGTCGCCAGATCGATGCCGACGATGACACCATCGGCCCCCACTTCATCGGCGAGCCAGCGCAGCACCTCGCCGGTGCCGCATCCGGCGTCGAGGACGCGTGCCCCGGGTTGCAGGTCCAGGCTGGCGATGACCCGGCGGAGTTCGGGTTCCGCGAAGGCATTGAACAGCCGCAGCTTGTGCGAGTAGTCGCGAGCCGCCGTATCGCCGAGGAGGCCAGGCGAGGCACTCATCCGGCCACCATGCCCCGGTTGTCCCGTGCGGGATGCTTCATTTCACCGCCAGCCCGCGCAGTTCGACTCCGTCCGCATCCACCCGCAGCACCGAGCCCTGCTCGTACCAGTCGCCCAGCACGATCCGTTGCGCCGGCGCGCCGTCGAGCTGGAAATCGTGCACGGCCGGGCGGTGCGTATGCCCGTGGATCAGCCGGGTCACACCTGCCTTGCGCAGGGCTTCGGCCACGGCGTCGGCGTTGACGTCCATGATGCTTTCCATCGTGCTGCCGGTGTGCGCCTTGCTGTCCTCGCGCGCCTTGGCGGCGAACGCGCGGCGCGCGTGCAGCGGCATCGCCAGAATCTGCGCCCGCCATTCGGGCGTGCGCACCTGTTTGCGCACGGCCTGGTAGGCGACGTCGTCGGTGCACAGCACGTCGCCGTGCATCAGCAGGGTGCGGCGGCCGTGGATGTCGTGCACGGTGCCGTCGTCGAGCAGGGTCAGGCCGGCGGGTGCGGCGAATGCAGGGCCGAGCAGGAAGTCGCGGTTGCCGACCATGAAGTACACCGGCACGCCGGCGTCGCGCACGGCGCGGGTGGCGGTGGCGATGCGTGCAGGCAGTTCGGCGTCGTCGTCATCGCCGATCCAGGCCTCGACCAGGTCGCCGAGGATGTACAACGCGTCGGCATGGCGGACTTCCTCGTCGGCCAGGTAGCGTTCGAACAGATCGGTGATCTGCGGGCGGCCGGGGTCCAGGTGCAGGTCGGCGATGAACAGGGTGGCCATCGTGACGTCAGCCCTTGCTGGCCGGTTTGGCGGCTTTCCTGCCCGGTTTGACGGCGGCGGGTTTGGTGGCCGCCGACGCGGCCTTGGCCGGTGCTTCCGCACTGGCGGCGGGGGCCGGGGCTTCCTCGCCGATCACGTGGGCGCTTTCGATCAGCACCAGCGGGCTCGGCACGTCGCCGGCGAACGGGCCAAGTGCGCGGGTGGGCAGCGCGGCGATCTTGTCGACCACGTCCATGCCCTTGATGACCTTGCCGAACACGGTATAGCCCCAGGTCAGTCCGCTCTGGTTGCCGACGAAATCCAGCCGGCGGTTGTCGACCAGGTTGAAGAAGAACTGCGCGGTGCCGGAATTCGGGTCGGCACCGCGGGCGACGGCGACAGTGCCGCGCAGGTTGGACAGGCCGTTGTCGGCCTCGCTGGCGACGGCCGATCGCGTGCGCTTGGGCTGCAGGTCGCGGGTGTACAGGCCGCCCTGCACCAGGTAGCCGGGGATGGCACGGTGCAGCAGGGTGCCGTCGTAGAAACCGTCGCGCACGTATTGCAGGAAGTTGGCCACGCTCTTCGGCGCCTTGTCCGGATACAGCTCCAGCGTGATGTCGCCCTGCGAGGTGCGCAGCACGACTTGCGGCGGTGGCGTGGCGGCCGTGGCGGCCGGCGCCGGTTTGGCGGTCTGTGCCGCCAGCGTCGGCGGCAGGATCAGGAGCAGCGTGGCGAGCAGGGATTTCAACATGGGCATCAAGATGGTCTGGGCGTCCGGACATGATACGCGGCCGCGGCGGAACCTGGCTTGTCGGCACGATCAGCTGCTGGAGATGTCCAGCTTGATGCCCAACTCGGCCATCGGCGATTGTTCCTGCTGCAGGTCGGCCTCGCTGAGCGGGTGCTGCTCGAACCAGGCCAGCGGCAGGGTCAGCCGCAGCGATTTGCTGCTGGCGGCCAGGCGCATTTGCGGCAGCGACTCGGCCCGGCGCGCACGGCGGAACAGCACCGCCAGGCGCAGCAGTGCGGTGGTGTAGCGGGCCAGCTGGCGATAGCGCTGCGGCAAGGTGGCGACCACCGCCTTGTCCGGCTTGCGCCGGTGCATCTCGACCACGGCGGCCAGCAACTGCTGCTCCTGCCGCGAGAAGCCGGCCAGGTCGGCGTGGCGCAGGATGTAGGCGCCGTGGTGATGATGCTGGCTGTGCGCGATGGCCAGGCCGATCTCGTGCACGCGCGATGCCCACGACAGCCACTCGCGGGCCTCGGCATCCAGTTTCCAGACGCGCGCGACCTGGTCGAACAGCATCAGGGCGGTCGACTCGACCCGGCGCGCCTGGGCGCGATCCACGCCGTAGCGGGTGGCCAGCGCGTCGATGCTGGCGGTGCGCGGGTCGCTGCCGCCGGCGCGGCCGAGCAGGTCCCACAGCAGGCCCTCGCGCATCGAGCTTTCGCACACGCGCAGCCGCTCGATGCCGAGCGCGGCGAAGGCTGCCTCGAAGATCACCACGCCGCCGGCGATCACCGGCGCGCGCTCTTCGACCAGTCCTGGCAGCTTGAGCGTACCGATCTGGCCGTGCTCGATCAGCGCCTCGCTCAGCGCGGCGAGCGAGGCCGGGGTGATGCCGTCGTCGGAGAATTTCATGGCCTGCACCACCGCGCCGATCGACTTGGCGGTGCCGGAGGATCCATAGGCGTCCTGCCAGCCCGACTCGCGGAAATCCTCGGCGAACTGTTGCAGCAGCACGCCGATCTCGCTGCGCGCGCGCTGCCAGCGCTTGCGGGTGAGCTTGCCGCCGGGGAAGAAGCGCAACGTCGAGGCGATGCAGCCGGCCTGCACGCTTTCGGTGTGCAGCGGCGCCAGCCCGCGGCCGATGATGAACTCGGTGCTGCCGCCGCCGACGTCGATCACCAGCCGCGGTTCGCGCGAGGCGGGCAGGTCGTGCGCCGCGCCGAGGAAGATCAGGCGGCCTTCCTCGCGGCCGGAGACCACTTCGATCGGGTGGCCGAGCGCGGCCTCGGCGGTGGTCAGGAAGGTCTGCGGCGAGGCCAGCCGGCGCACCGTGTTGGTGGCCACCGCGCGCACCCGCATCGACGGCAGGCCGGCGATGCGCTGGCCGAAACGGGCCAGGCAGGCCATCGCGCGGGCGCGCCGCTCGGCGTCCAGGGTGCCGTCGGCGCGCAGGCCGGCGGCCATGCGCACGGTGTCGCGCAGGCGGTCGATCACGCGCGGCTCGCCGTGTTCCATGCGCGCCACCACCAGGTGGAAGCTGTTCGAGCCCATGTCCACGGCAGCGATCAGTTCGCCGTCGCGGATCGGTGTCTGTTCGGCTGGACTCACGCCCGGGCTCCCGCGACGGCAAAACGCGGATTCTCGCATGCATGCGCGAAAGGGTGAAAACGGCGGCTCATGCGGATCGCCAGGCTCATTGGCAGTAGCGCTCGAGCAGGCCCGACTGCGCGCTGTACGGCGGGTTGTCGCCGGGCTCGGCGCGCACGTAGCGGCCGTCGCTGCCGAGCAGCCAGGCCTGGGTGTTGTCGGCCAGGCCGTTGGCCAGGGTTTCCTCGAACACGCGCGCGGCCAGTTCGGGATCGAGGATCGGGAACGCCACCTCGATCCGCCGCATCAGGTTGCGTTCCATCCAGTCGGCGCTGGCGCAGTAGATCTCGGGGGCGCCGTCGTTGGCGAACCAGTACACCCGGCTGTGCTCGAGGAAGCGCCCCACGATCGAGCGCACGCGGATGCGCTCGGAAATGCCGGGCAGGCCGGGGCGCAGGGTGCACGCGCCGCGCACGATCAGGTCGATCTCCACGCCGGCCTGCGAGGCGCGGTACAGCGCCTCGATCACCCGGGCCTCGTTCAGCGCGTTGAGCTTGGCGACGATGCGCGCAGGCCGGCCGGCCTGCGCGTGCGCAGTCTCGCGCTCGATCTTCGCCAGCACGCTGGGATACAGCGTGAACGGCGAATGCAGCAGCCGCTTCAGCTCGATGATCGGGCCCAGGCCGGACAACTGCTGGAAGACCTTGTGCAGGTCCTCGCCGATCTCCGGGTTCGCCGTCATCAGCCCGATGTCGGTGTACATCCGGCTGTTGGCCTGGTGGTAGTTGCCGGTGGACAGGTGCACGTAGCGGCGCAGCGCGTCGCCTTCGCGCCGCACGATCAGCATCATCTTGGCGTGGGTCTTGTAGCCGACCACGCCGTAGACCACCTGCACGCCGGCCTCCTGCAGGCGCGTGGCCAGGCGGATGTTGGCCTCCTCGTCGAAGCGCGCGCGCAACTCGATCACCACGGTGACGTCCTTGCCGTTGCGCGCGGCCTCCACCAGCAGGTCGACCAGCGGGGTGTCCTCGCCGGCGCGGTACAGGGTCTGCTTGATCGCCAGCACCTGCGGGTCGGCGGTGGCCTGGCGCAGCAGGTCGATCACCGCGGCGAAGCTCTGGTACGGGTGATGCAGCAATACGTCGCGCTGGCCGATCAGGTCGAACTTGTTGCGCCCGCTCTCGAGCGCCGGCGGCAGTTGCGGGTTGAAGCGCGGGAACTTCAGTTCCGGCCGGTCCAGCCAGTCGTAGATCAGGCCCGCGCGGATGATGTTGACCGGACCGTCGCAGCGGTACACGTCGGCGTCGTCCAGCTGGAAGTTTTCGGTCAGCATCGCGGTGATCGCCTTCGGGCAATCGTTGGCGATCTCCAGCCGCACGGGGCGCGCGTAGCCGCGCCCGACCAGTTCCTCGCTGAGCGCGAGGGCGAGATTCTCCACCTCGGCCTCCTCGACGATCAGCTCGCTGTTGCGGGTGACCCGGAACTGGTACGAGCCGACCACCTTGAGGCCGGGGAACATCAGGTCGACGAAGGCCTGCAGCAGTTCGGCGAGGAACACGAAGTGCTCGCCGGGGCCGCTGACCTCGGCCGGCACGCGGATGATCCGCGGCAGCGAACGCGGCGCCCGCACCAGCGCCATGTGCCCTTCGTGGCCGAACGCGTCGCGGCCGCGCAGCACCACCGCGATGTTCAGCGTCTTGTTGAGGATGCGCGGGAACGGGTGCGCCGGGTCCAGTCCCAGCGGCGACAGCACCGGCAGCACCTCGTGTTCGAAGTAGCCGCGCAGCCAGCGGTGCTGGCGCGGGTTCCAGCGCTTGCGGGTGAGGATGTGGATCTGCTCGGCGTCGAGCTGCGGGCCGATCTGCTCCTGCCAGGCGGCGTAGACCTCGGCGACCAGGTCCAGCACGCGGCTGCGGATGCGCGCCAGCAGCTCGCCGGAAGGAATGCCGTCCGGCCCCGGGGCGGCCGAGCCGTAGGCATGGTGATGCTTGAGCATCGCCACGCGCACCTCGAAGAATTCGTCGAGGTTGTTCGCCACGATGCTCAGGTAACGCAGCCGCTCCAGCAGCGGCACGGCGGCGTCGCGGGCCATCGCCAGCACGCGGAAGTTGAACTCCAGCGCGGCCAGTTCGCGGCTGAGGTACAGGCCGGGGGTGGTCAGGTCGGTGGCGTCGGGCGATGCGGACGATGTGGGGGAGGGCTGGGCCATGCCGCATTCTGGCGCATGGCCTGGGCCATTGCATGCCGCGCCGCCGCGGCTTCATCCGGGAATATTGAACCGGCTCTCAGGTTTCGTCACCGCCGCCGGGAGCGAGCAGCCGGGCCGGACCGAAATGGCAGGAGAAGGTGGAGCCGGCGCCCGGCGTGCTCTCGATCCGCAACTGCGCCTGGTGCAGGTTCAGCACGTGCTTGACGATCGACAGCCCCAGCCCGGTGCCGCCGCTTTCACGCGAGCGGCTGGAGGAGACCCGGTAGAAGCGTTCGGTGAGCCGGGCCAGGTGCGAGGCCGGAATGCCGAAGCCGGTGTCGCTGACCGAATACACCGCGCCTTCGGGCTCGCGCTGCCAGCGGATCGTGATGCTGCCGCCGGCCGGGGTGTAGCGCACCGCGTTGCTGGCCAGGTTCGACAGCGCGCTGTGCAGGTCCTTCGGCGAGCCGAGCAGGTCCGCCTCGGCGGTGGACTCCAGCACGATGCGATGGCGGCCCTGGCTGAGCGCCTCGGCTTCCTTGCGCACGGTGGCCAGCAGTGCCGCCATCGGCACGCGTTCGTCGATGACCTCGTGCTGGGTTTCCAGCCGCGACAGGGTCAGCAGGTCTTCCACGATCTGGCCCATCCGTTTCGACTGCGTGCGCATCTCGCCCAGCACCGCCGCCAGCTCGGGCACGTCCTCCGGGTCGAGCAGTTCCAGGTAGCCGTGAATCACTGTCAATGGCGTGCGCAACTCGTGCGACACGTTCGCCACGAAGTCGCGGCGCACCTGTTCGAGCCGGTTCAGATGGCTGATGTCGTGCGCCAGCAGCAACTGCTCCTGATCGCCGAACGGCAGCAGGCTGACGTTGAGCTGGCTGTCCGCCCGGCCGGGGGCGGTGACGTCGGCGAGCGGCTCGCGCGCGCCGCCGCGCAGCCAGGCGGCCAGCTCCGAGCCGGCCAGCCGCTGCTGCAGCGCCGTGCCGCGATCATCCGGGCGGCGCAGCCCGAGCAGGTTCTCGGCGGCGTGGTTGAACCAGCGGATCTGCTGCTGCCGGTCGAGCAGCACCACCGCATCCGGCAACTGGCCGGCAACGTTGCGAAGATCGCGCAGGGAGGAGGCAAGGCGGCGGGAACGCGTCATGAAACGGTCATGCTGGAGAGGGCTGACGGCAGTCGATGCAGTCATCATGGCCCGCGCTTGATGACGGATCCGGGTCAGCAGCAAGACGACTTCGGCCACGGCGACCAGGGCGACGCCTGCGGCCACGTGCCCACCGACGAGCCAGCCCAGTACGGCGCCGGCGCCCAGCGCCGCGGCGAGTGCCGCGGGCAGTTTCCAGGAAGGCGTGATGGGCGGAGTCATGCTGGCGCCGGGGTGTGGAAGGCGAACCAGCATCGGCAAAAGCCGCGCATACCGCAAGCTGGCCCGTGCCGGCTCAGGTGCTGGTCGAGAAGCGGTAGCCGGTGCCGCGCACGGTCTGCACCAGCTCGTCCAGCTTCCACGGCTCCAGCGTCTTGCGCAGGCGGCGGATGTGCACGTCGACGGTGCGCTCCTCCACGTACACGCTGCCGCCCCAGACGTGGTCGAGCAGCTGCGTGCGCGAGTAGACGCGCTCGGCATGGGTCATGAAGAAGTACAGCAGGCGGTATTCGGTGGGGCCGATCGGCACCGGCTCGTCGCCGGCGAACACCCGGTGCGCCGGGCCGTCGATGCGCAGGCCGCCCAGTTCGACCACGCCGGAGCCGTCGTCGCCCTGGCTGCGCCGCAGCACGGCCTTGATCCGGGCGATCAGCTCGCGGGTCGAGAAAGGTTTCACCACGTAGTCGTCGACGCCGGCCTCGAGGCCGTTGACGCGATCCATTTCCTCCCCGCGCGCGGTGAGCATGATGATCGGGATCTCGCGGCTGAGTTCTTCCTTGCGCAGGCGCCGGGCCAGTTCGAGGCCGCTCATGCCCGGCAGCATCCAGTCGAGCAGGATCAGGTCGGGCACCTGTTCGGCCAGCGCCATCTGGGCGGCACGGGCATCGGCGGCCTGCATCGCGTCCATGCCGGCCTTGCGCAGGGCAAAGGCGATCATTTCGCGGATCGAGGTCTCGTCTTCAACGATCAGGATGCGTTTGTGCACGCCGTGGTCCGCCTTGGCTTGTGACGGGCATATTGCAGCGGATGGATGTTACGTGTCGATGACAGGGCGTGCCTGCCAGGTTGTTGAAAAGGAGCAGTCCTGCTCCTTTTCAACGCGCCAGGTCCGGCACATGTCCGTACCGGGCTACGCCGAACCAGGCACTTGGCGTGCCTGATTCGCGGCGGGCCCTCCATGGCCCGCAGTAGCAGGGTGTTGTTCAACACCCTGCTACTGCCGGGAGTCGCCGCCCGGGCTGTCCTCGGTCTTGATCTTGCGCTTGTGCAGTTCCAGCACCAGCGGGGTCAGCTCGGCGATGCGCGCCTGGATGCGCACCCGCGCGTAGTAGTCCAGGTCGTCGCGCTTGAGCAGCCGCTTGAGCTGCTCCATCGCGTCGTACGGACGGCCGGAATAGTAGCTGGCGTCGGCGAAGGCCTCGCCGGCGCGCACGCTGTCGCCGGCCTTGTCGCTGGCGCGGGCATAGGCGCTGTAAATCTCCGGCTCGCTGGCATTGTCCAGCAACGGCCGCAGCAGGTTGGCGGCAAGGTGCGCCTGCTCCTGGTCGCCGCCGGCGGTGAGTGCCTTGGCATAGGCGAGCGCGACGGCGCGATTGCGCGGGGACTGGGTATTGAGCCCGCTGTAGATCGCCAGGGCCGCGGCGCGCTGCCCGGCCTGCAGGCGGGCGTCGGCCAGCGCCAGCTTCAGGATCAGGCTTTCCGGGTGGGATTGCAGCAACGGCTGCAGCTGTTCGATCGCCGCGGCGCCGCGACCGCTGCGGGTGAGCGCCAGCGCGTAGCCGTAGCGGTTCGGCGGCGTGTCGAAGTCCTGCCGGGACTGCAGGCTGGCGCTGTAGTAGATGGCCAGCTTGGTCGCGTCGCCGGCCAGCACGCGAACGCGCTCGCGCATCAGGGCGTAGCTGTCCAGGTGGCCGCGGGCGGGTGGCTGGAACAGCGAGGTGGGGTCCTTCACGAACGCGATCGGCGCGGTGCTTTTCTCCCACTGCAGCTTGTCCATGATGCTGCCGGAGGGGCGCAGCTTCTGCGCGGCGATCAGCGCGCCGGCACGCGCCTTCGCGTCGCTGATCCGCATCGTCGTCACCGGGTGCGTCTGCAGCAGGGCCGGCACGTCCTCGCCACCGGCGCCGGCGCTCATGACGTCCTGCATGCGCTGGAAGAAGCCGGCCATCGCGTTCGGGTCGAAACCGGCCTTGGCCAGCGTCTGGATGCCGACGCGGTCGGCCTCGATCTCGTCCTTGCGAGTGAAGTTGATCGACTTCTGAGCGATCAGGCCCTGGCCGCCGGCCAGCACCGCCATGGGCGCGTCGCCGCTGTGGCTGCTGGCACCGGCGGCGATCGCGCCCAGCAGCACCAGCGCCATCAGCGGCGCGTCCTTCTTCGAGTCCTCGAACGCGCGCTGCAGATGGTTCTGGGTGATGTGGCCGATTTCGTGCGCGACCACGCCGGCCAGTTCGCTCTCGTCGCGGGTGATCGTCATCAGCCCGGCGTTCACCGCGATGTAGCCGCCGGGTGCGGCGAACGCGTTGATTTCCTGGTCCTTGACGACGAAGAACGCGAAGTGCTCCTTCGGCTTGTCGCTGCTGGCGACCAGCCGGTAGCCGAGGTCGTTGATGTAGTCGTCCAGCAGCGGGTCGTCCACCACCATGTCCAGCGCACGCATCTGGCGCAGCATGGAGGCGCCGTAATCCTGCGCTTCCTGCGGCGAGATCAGCGCGTTCGCCGAACTGCCCAGGTCGGGCAGGCGCACGTCCTGCTGGGCGCCGGCGGCGCAAGCCAGCCCGGCGGTGATCAGCGCCGTCAGCAGGCGCGGTGCGAGTCGTCGTGGTGCCATGCTCATAAGGTGGGTGACAATAGCATTGTGACCGTGGTCCGCCGCGTCGGTTCCGCTTGAGCTGCCGGCGTACGACCCCATTTAGTGATGGCCTTTCCCCAGTTGCGGAGTGTCGTGATGTCCAAGATCGAGGTCTATTCCACCGCGGTGTGCCCGTACTGCGTGGCGGCCAAGAACCTGCTCAAGTCCAAGGGGCTGGAGTGGACCGAAGTGCGCGTCGACACCGACGCGGCGCAGCGCGACGCCATGCTGGCACGCAGTGGCGGCCGCCGCACGGTGCCGCAGATCTTCATCAACGACCGGCACGTGGGCGGCTACGACGACCTCGTTGCCGCCGACCGCAACGGCAAACTGGCCGAGTTGCTGGAGCAGGCGGCATGAGCGACAAACTTGCCGAATTCACCGCGTTCCGCCAGCGCATGAACGAGCGCATCCTGGCCGAGGACAACCAGGTCGTGCGGCGCTTTTTCGCGCTGGACACGCAGACCTACAAGGCCGGCGCGCTCGACGTGAAGACCAAGGAGATGCTGGGCCTGGTCGCTTCGATGGTGCTGCGCTGCGACGACTGCATCAGCTACCACGTGGCGCAGTGCAAGGACGCCGGCGTGCGGCGCGACGAGTTCTTCGAGGTGTTCAGCGTGGGCCTGGTGGTGGGCGGTTCGATCGTGATCCCGCACCTGCGCCGCGCGGTGGATTTTCTCGACAAGCTGGAAGCCGGCGAGTCCGCCGCGCCGGAATGCGCCGACCACGCCTGAGTACCGCCGCCACGGCCGCATGAAACGCGGCCGCCTGCGGTTTTTTGCAATGCTGCGTGCGAGTATTTTCAACGTCTTGCGGGGCGTTCGCCCTGTTCGCGCGGGGGCTAATCGGCGATAATTGACCGGTTTCGGCACGTGCTCATCCCCATGAGTACGCGCCGCCTGCAGGTTTTCGTTTCAAGGAGTTCCCCCATGAGCAAGACGATTGCCGTGATCCCCGGCGACGGCATCGGCCCGGAGATCATGACCGCCACGCTGCGCGTGCTCGACGCGCTGGACTGCGGCCTTTCCTACGACTTCGTCGACGCCGGCATGGTCGCGCTGGACAAGCACGGCGACCTGCTGCCGAAGGCAACGCTGGACAAGATCGCCGAGCACAAGGTCGCGCTGAAAGGCCCGCTGACCACGCCGATCGGCGGCGGCTTCACCTCGGTCAACGTGACCCTGCGACGGCACTTCGACCTGTACGCGAACGTGCGCCCGGCGGTGAGCTTCCCGGGCACCAAGTCGCGCTACGAGAACATCGACATCATCACCGTGCGCGAGAACACCGAGGGCGCGTACCGCTCCGAGGGGCAGACCCTGTCCGCCGACGGCGAGATCGCCGAGTCGGTCGCGCGCAACACGCGCAGGGGCAGCAGCCGCATCGTGCGCTACGCCTTCGAGCTGGCGGTGAAGAAGGGCCGCAAGAAGGTCACCGCGGTGCACAAGGCGAACATCCTGAAGACCAGTTCGGGCCTGTTCCTCAACGTGGCGCGCGAGATCGCGAAGGAATACCCGCAGATCGAGTTCAACGAGATGATCGTGGACAACACCTGCATGCAGCTGGTGATGAAGCCCGAGCAGTTCGACGTGATCGTCACCACCAACCTGTTCGGCGACATCCTGTCCGACCTGTGCGCCGGCCTGGTCGGCGGCCTTGGCCTGGCGCCGGGCGACAACATCGGCGAGCACGCGGCGATCTTCGAGGCGGTGCACGGCTCGGCGCCGGACATCGCCGGCAAGGGCATCGCCAACCCGTGCGCGCTGCTGCTGGCCGCGGCCGACATGCTCGACTACCTGGACATGGTGGCCAAGGGCGACCGGTTGCGCCAGGCGATCCGCGACACCATGACGAACGACCGCGACAGCGTGACGCCGGACCTGGGCGGCAAGGGCAGCACCGGCAGCTTCGCCGACGCGATCGTGAAGCGCCTCGCGGCCTGATCCCGGCGCGCCCGGCCATCCACTTCAAAGCCGCGGTCGCTCCGCGGCTTTTTTGTTGGATCAACGTCGGCCGAGCGGCTAGGCTTTCGGGCTGGGTCATGCGACCGCCGGAGTTCGTCGATGCCATCACAGGTGATCCCCAGCCAGGTGTACGCGTTCTGGGTATTCGTCTACATCGCCGCTGCCGTACAGGCGGCGTTGCTGGCGCTGGCGCTGTGGCGGCGGCCGGTCAACGCCGAGGCGAACCGGGTGCTGGCGGTGTGGGTCGCGCTGACCGGCATGGACTTGCTGGTCAAGGCCGTGTACTGGAACTCGCTGTCGCCGGAGTGGTTCAGGGCGTATCGCTTCGTCGCGCTGTTTCCGTTCCTCTACGGCAGCCTGTTCTACGTCTATGTGCGTGCGCTGATCGAGGTCCGCGGCTTTCGCTTGCGCGACGGCGTGCACCTGCTCGGCTTCGGCGTGATGCTGGCGCTGAATGCGCATGTGCTGCTGATGAGCGACCAGCAGATGCAGGCGTTGTCAGCGCGCTGGGTGGCGGGCGAAAAGACCATCGGCTCGTGGTTCGACGTTCCCTTGTTCGTCTACAGCCTCTCGTACGTGGCGGCCGCGCTGATGCGCGTGCACCGCTACCGCCGCTGGTTGCGCGAGCGGCGCTCGGACGCCGACCGCATGTCGCTGCGCTGGATCGACGTGATGGCCGCTTGCCAGGCGGTCATCTGGATCATCGCCACCACGCAATGGCTGGCGACGCTGCCGGGCATCGACTACCGCCTGCTGTTCGGCGCGGTCGCCGCGTGGGTGTGCGTGGTCGGCTGGCTCAGCCTGAACCAGCCGCCGGTGGCGAGCGAGCCGACCGCGGTTGCCGGGGAGGGCGCGCCGTCGGACGCGACGGATCCCGGCGATGGGCGCTTCCCCGCGGTGGAGGCGCGCCTGGCGCAACTGATGGACGGCGACGACGCGCTCTATCGCGAGCCGGCGCTCACCATCGGGCAGGTGGCGAAGCGCAGCGGTTATCCCGAGTACCTGGTATCGGCGGTGATCAACCGGCGCTTCGGCGGCACGTTCTGGGACTACATCAACCGCCTGCGGATCGAGGCGGTGCGCGCCCGCCTGGCCGATCGCGGCGATGCGCGCACCATCCTCGACATCGCCTACGACTGCGGCTTCACCTCCAAGTCCACCTTCAACGCCGCGTTCAAGCGGCAGGTGGGCGAGACGCCGAGCAACTATCGCAAACGCCACGGCCAGGGTGAGGCCGTCACCGCGGCGGTCGGCGATGCAGCGCGGCGATGATCGCCGCGACCATGTCTTCCGTGCCGGTGCCGTAGTCGATCGAGATGCCCATGCGCACCACCACCAGCCGTTCCGACGGCACGATCACCACGTACTGCCCCAGCGCGCCGCGCGCGTAGTACATGTCCTTCGGCAACCGCGGCATGCCCCACGGGGCATGCCATACCGGCACGCTGCCCTCGCTCACCAGGTTGGTCCAGAAGCCGGCGCCGTAACCGGTTTTCAAGGTTTGCGAATGGCTGTACGCAACCCAGCCTTCAGGCAGGATGCGCCGTCCGTCGACCACGCCGTCGTCCAGGTAGAGCTGGCCGAAGCGGGCGAAGTCGCGGGCCGAAGCGTAGACATTGCTCGATCCGACCGGCGTACCGGTGGCGTCGGTTTCGATCACCGCGCTGCGCATGCCCAGCGGCGCGAACAGCGCCTGCCGCGCGAAGCGTTCGGCGTCCACCGCGCTGCCGCCGGCGGCGTCGCGGATCAGCCGCGAGAGCAGCACGTAGCCGAGGTTGCTGTAGCCCCAGGCAGTGCCGGGCGGATGGGCCAGCGGTGTCCGCGCCGCGTACCCGGCCATGTCGCGTTCGAGGAACAGCATGCGGGTCATCGGGCTGATCGCGCCGTCGGTTTCGTCGAACGGCAGGCCGCTGTCCATGCGCAGCAGTTGGTCGATGGTGATCGCATGGTGCGGGTCGGTTGGCGAACGCCAGGCGGCGATCGGCGCTGGCTGGTCCAACCGCAGCTTGCCCTCGCGCACGAGGATGCCGATCAGGGCGCTGACCACCGATTTCGTCAGCGAATGGGCGTAGATCGGTGTGTCCGGACCGTAGCCCGGGGCGTAACGCTCGGCAATCAGCTGGCCGCCGTGCAGCACGACTACCGCCTTGGTCAGGCGCGGGTGGGCCGGGTCGGGTTCGGCGAAGCCCTGGTCGAGTGCGCGGCGGATCGCCGGGTCGGCCGGTTCGACCACGGCCGCCGGCCAGGTGCTGGCGATCGGGGCGGGCTCGAAGCCGGCCGGCTCGGGTACGGCGCCGTCGCCGTGCACGAGCAGGCAGCCGAGCCCCTCGCGGTACGCCGCCCGCGCGGTGAAGTCGCCGAATACCGAGGTGCGCACTTCGCGCCTGGCGCGATCCACCTCGTAGTGGATCGCCCAGCCGATGCTGCGCATCAGCGGCAGTTGCTCCTCCCGGAAGGTCCGCTGCGGATCGACTTGCGAAACGAACGCCGCCGCGCACAGCGAACGGCTGACCGAGCCGGTGGCGGTGCGGAACAGGTCCTTGCCGGCGGTGCCGATCCAGATGACGGCGGCGAGCAGGAAGACGAGCAGGGTGACGAGGATAATTTTCAGGAGACGCAAAGCCATCGTGGTCCGCCGGGTCGGTTGTCGAGGTGGCCAGCATGGTGAACGCGGGGATGGCGGTCGTCCGATCCGGCGGAATCGGACGGCGCCGAAGTGTCGTGCGGGTGCGATCCGGCCGGTCCGGACGTCAGTCCAGCGAACAACCGCCTTCGGCGCAGCCGTTGAACTCGCGTTCGACGCGGCGGCGCAGGGCGGGAATTCGCAGCAACGGCAACAGTGGCCAGTAGGCCGGGATCTGCCGGCACAGCAGGGCGAACCCGGCCGCGCCGCGCAGCGTCGCGCCGTGGCGCAGATCCTGCACCACGACTTCGCCCGAGTGCAGCGGACCCACGGGCGAGACACTCGTGGAATCCTCGAAACGGCCCAGCCAGTCGAGCCGGCGATGCCACCGCGCGTAGCGTGCGCATTTCGCGCAGTCCGGATGGCGGAACAGCCTGATCGCGGCCATGGCGGCGACCGTTCAGTGCTTGCCTGGCTTGTAGTGGCCGGGCTCCGCGCGCGAAGGGATGGCGATGCGGTTCCAGCCGTTGATCACGATCACCACCATGTTGAGGTCGATCAGCTCTTCCTCGCTGAACTGGGCGCGGGCCTCCTCGTAGACCTCGTCCGGCACGCCGTGGACCGGGTCGAGCCGGGTCACCGCCTCGCACCAGGCCAGCGCGGCACGTTCGCGGGCGCTGTAGAACGGCGCCTCGCGCCAGGCCTGCAGCACGTACAGGCGCTGCTCGGTCTCGCCGGCGGCGCGGGCGTCCTTGCTGTGCATGTCCAGGCAGTAGGCACAGCCATTGAGCTGCGAGGCACGCATCTGCACCAGCTCGATCAGGTTCTGTTCGAGGCCGCAGCTCCTGACGTAGTCGCCCAGGGCGAGCAGCGGCTTCAGGGCGTCGGGACGTTTGTAGGCATTGAAGCGGGGCATGAGGTTCTCCGTGGAGTGGGCGGCCTGGATGGCCGTTCAGTGCAAGGACGCGGGCGGCGTCGATTTCGTGACAGCCGCCAGCCGGGCGAGCTTGCCGGGGTGGCGCAGGGCGTGCACAGCGGTGATGCGCTCGCCGTCGTCGTCGATCCAACTGGCCGAGATCAATGTGTCGCCCTGCCAGCCGAACAGGGCCGGCGTGCCGTTGAGCTGGCGGATCTCGTGGCGCACGCCGTGGCGCTGCTGCTGCAGCGCGATCTGCATGTACAACCGGGCCAGCCGCTCGGCGCCATGCAGCGGATGCAGGATGGCCCGTGCCAGGCCGCCGCCGTCGGAAACGCTCATGGCGTCCTCGGCAAACAGGGCGCGCAGCGCGGGCATGTCGGGTTGCTGCAGCGCCTGCATGAAGCGTTCGAGCAGGCGCCGCTGGGTGTCGATGTTCGGCATCGCCTGGCGCGGTCGATCCTCGCGCAGCCGCTGTTTCGCCAGGTGCACGCGCTGGCGGCAGGCGTCCTCGCTGATCTCCAGCATCGCGGCCGTCTCGGCATGGCTGTAATCGAACACCTCGCGCAGCAGGAAGGCGGCGCGCTCCTCCGCACTCAGCCGCTCCAGCAGCAGGAGGAAGGTAAGGGTGAGGCTTTCGGCGCGTTCCAGTTGCGCCTCGGGCTGCTCGGACTCGGCGGCCAGCGGCTCCGGCAGCCACGGACCGGGATAGTGCGCGCGTTCGGTCTTGGCCCGGCGCAGGCGATCGAGTGCGATGCGCGTGGTCACGGTGACCAGCCAGGCCTCCGGGTCGTCCAGCGCGTCGGCATCCTGCGCGTGCCAGCGCAGCCAGGCATCGTGCAGGACGTCCTCGGCGTCGCTGGGCGTGCCGAGCATGCGGTAGGCCAGGCCGAACAGGCGTGGGCGGTGTTGCTGGAACAGTGCGGTGTGCGGATCCATGGCGTTTTCCGTTGCGGCGTCCAGACAGGACGCGCGGGGATCACACGATGTGACCGCTCAGCGGAGCGTCACTTACCGAAACAGCGGCCACGGTGCCAGGAAGACCAGCCAGATCAGCAGCAGGATGCCGGCGTACTTGCAGGCCTTGTACAGCTTCTTGTGCCGCCGCTTGAACTCGGCTTTGAACCGGTTGCCGCCGGTGTTCCTGCGGCGCTGGCTCAGCGCGAACAGGCGGTTCACGAAACCGGTCTTCTCCGCTTCGCCCTCGGTGTTCGGCGAGGCGGTGATCCTGCCCATGAACGCGCCGACCCGATGGTTGATCGCGCTCATCCAGCGCGTGCGCAGCGGACGCTCGACGTCGGCGAACAGGATCACCCGGGTCTGCCCGGTGGTGTTCTCGGCCCAGTGCACGTAGGTTTCGTCGAACACCACGTCCTTGCCGTCGCCCCAGGCGTGCTCCTCGCCGTCGACGAAGATGCGGCAGCCCGGCGAGTTCGGCGTGATCAGGCCCAGGTGGTAGCGCAGCGAACCGGCGAACGGGTCGCGGTGCGGGTTGAGCTTGCTGCCCGGCGGCAGCAGCGCGAACATCGCCGCCTTCACGCTGGGGATCGACTTCAGCAGGGCCACCGTCTGCGGGCACAGCGCCTCGGCCGAGGTCAGCGGCTCGCCGTACCACTTCAGGTAGAAGCGCTTCCAGCCCTGCTTGAAGAAGCTGTTGAAGCTGGCGTCGTTGTTCTTCGCGGCGGCGCGGATGTAGCCCTCGTCGAACAGGTGCGTCGCCTCGTCGCGGATGACCTGCCAGTTCGCCTGCAGCAGGTCCAGCTGCGGAAAGCCGCGGCGGTCGAGGATGGGCCGCGCCGGCACCGCCGAGAACGCGTACATCAGCAGGTTGTACGGCGCGAACACCGCCGAGTGGTCGACCAGCTGGCGGTCGAAACGCAGCCGCACGCGGCCGCGCAGGTGCACCAGCAGCACGCACAGCGCGAAGAAGACGAACAGGGCCAGCAGGACGAGGCGGGGAGTGAGGATCATGTCGACGCTTGCAACCGTGGAATGATTGTCAGACGGGCATTCTACTCGCTTGGCTGGCGCCGTTATCGCGAGGCTGCGGCGGCCTTCACTCGCTGTTCCCGGGTCAGCTCGACATGCCGCTGCGGGCTGATGGGTTCGAACACCGGCTGTACGACACCACCCTTGTGGCGCAGCGCGGCAATCATGTTGGCGGTAGGGTAGCGGCCGGCGGCGAGGGCTGCCGCGTCGATCGCATGCATGCGATCGATCCGTTCGCGGTCTCCGGCCAGCTGCGGGTCGAAGTTGAAACCGATCCGCCGTTCGACGAACGGCATGATGGCGCCGCCGAAGCTGAAGAACAGCTCGAAATCGAACTCGGCCAGCAGGCAGTCCACGATGTCCTGCGCGCGCACGCCCTCGTTGGAATACGCGGCGTGGTCGATCGGGCGGTAACGCGGCGATGACGTATTGAAATGGCGATCGTGACGCTTGTTCGCCGGCAGGGCCGCCCACGCTTCCTGCACCACGGTTTCCACGTCGGGCCACAGCTGGTGGCCGTTGCGGCCGACGATGTCGGAGCTGAGCAGCACGCCTTGCGCGGCCAGCGAACGACGCAGCGACACGCAGAGGGTTTCCAGTTCGGTGACGTGGTGGAAGAACTGGTTGACGATGATGACGTCCTGCCCGGGCAGTGCGAACGGCAGGTTGCAGTCGCGCGCCTCGAACGTCATCGTCGCCTCGACCCCGCGCTCCTGCGCCGCGGCGGCGGCATGGCGCATCAGCGCCGGATTGAAGTCGATGCAGGTGATGCGCACCGCGACGCCGTCCGCGTGCAGTCGTGCGGCTAGCTCGATCTCCATGCCGCACGAGCCGGTGCCGACGCTGAGCACGCGCACGGGTACGTTTGCGCCGGCCGCACGGCGCCGGATGTGGTCGAGGAAGAAGCTTTCCGGCGAGCCGATGCCCAGCCGCTGCGCGTCCGGCGCCAGGAAGCGCCCCGACCAGTACGCGAAGATCGGCGGCAGCGTTTCGCCCTGGTATTGCGGGGTGACGCTGAACGCGATGCGCTCGGCCACGGCGAGCAGCCGGCGGCGAGCGGGTGCGGGCAGCGAGCGTGCCAGCCATGCGATGGCGCGCTTGGCCGGCAGCCGGTGGCGGTAGGCGAAACTCTTCAGCGACATGCGGGCGGTATGGGGTCGGGCGTGGCGGGGAATGGGCAGGGGCGTGGAAGCGGGTGACCTGTCGTTGCGCGGCAGGTCACCCGCTTGCAGCTCTTGGCGTTACAGCGCCTCCGCCGCGAAATCCGCCAGCCGCGAACGTTCGCCGCGGCGCAGGGTGACGTGCGCCGAGTGCGCCCAGTTCTTGAAACGGTCCACCGCGTAGGTGAGGCCGGAGGTGGTTTCGGTGAGGTAGGGCGTGTCGATCTGTTCGACGTTGCCGAGGCATACGATCTTGGTGCCTGGGCCGGCGCGGGTGATCAGGGTCTTCATCTGCTTCGGGGTGAGGTTCTGCGCCTCGTCGATGATCAGGTAGCGGTTGAGGAAAGTGCGCCCGCGCATGAAGTTCAGCGAGCGGATCTTGATGCGCGAGGCGAGCAGGTCGTTGGTGGCCTGGCGGCCCCAGCTGCCGCCGTCCTCGGGGTTGGTGAGCACTTCGAGGTTGTCGGTCAGCGCACCCATCCACGGCGTCATCTTTTCCTCTTCGGTGCCGGGCAGGAAGCCGATGTCCTCGCCCACCGAAACGGTGGCGCGGGTCATGATGATCTCGCGGTAGCGCTGCTGGTCCATCACCTGGGCCAGGCCGGCGGCCAGCGCCAGCAGGGTCTTGCCGGTGCCGGCGTTGCCGAGCAGGGTGACGAAGTCGATGTCCGGATCCATCAGCGCGTTGAGCGCGAAGTTCTGCTCGCGGTTGCGCGCGCCGATGCCCCACACGTGGTGGTTCGCGTGCGAGTGGTCGTCCAGCAGGACCAAGGTGGCGCTGGCGTCGTCGACGTGCAGCACGCGCAGCTCGACCGCATTCTCGCCAGGCAGGTACAGGCACTGGTTGGGGTGCCAGTCGTCCTCCTCGCGCCGGTTCATTTCGTAGAACGTGCGACCGCGTTCGGTCCACGAGCGCACTTCCGGGTGCCGTTCCCAGAAGTCTTCCGGCAGCTGGGCGGAGCCGGTGTAGAGCAGCGAGAAATCGTCCAGCGCGCGGTCGTTCTCGTAATCCTCGGCGACCAGCCCGTTGATGCTGGCCTTGATCCGGAGGTTGATGTCCTTGGTGACCAGGATGACGTCGCGGCCGGGGTTCTGGTCGCGCAGTTCGATCACCGCCGACAGGATCTGGTTGTCCGCCTTGGCGTGGCCGTTGCTGCTGGTGCGGTGCTGGAAATACAGCCGGCCCACCGAGGCGCCGCGCTTGAGCTTGATGCCCTGCGGGTTGCTCAGCTCGAGTCCGTCGCCGAGGTCGTGCTGCTTGCCCAGTTCGATCAGCTCGTTGAGGAAGCGGCTGACCTGGCGGCCGTTGCGCGAGACTTCGGAGGCGCCCTTCTTTTTTTCGTCCAGTTCCTCCAGCACGGTCATCGGGATGAAGACGTCGTGTTCCTCGAAGCGGAACAGCGAGGTCGGGTCATGCAGCAGGACGTTGGTGTCGAGAGCGTAGATGCGCTTGCTTCCGGTCATGCGGAAGTGTCCTCGCTGGTGGGTGGAAGGAACAGGCGGATGGAAGCCATGGACGGCGGGGCGGTCACTGGGCGGGGATGGCGTCGAGCACGGCCTGGGCGTGGCCCGGGACTTTCACGCCGCGCCATTCGCGCGCCAGCTTCCCGTCGGGGTCGATCAGGAAGGTGCTGCGCACGATGCCCAGGTGGCGCTTGCCGTACAGCACCTTCTCGTGGATCACGTCGAACGCGTGGCACCAGGTTTCATCGGCATCGGACACCAGCGGGAACGGAAGCTCCTGCTTCGCAGCGAAGTTGGCGTGCGATTTCGGCGAGTCGCGCGACACGCCGATGACCTGCGCATGGCGTTCGAGGAAGGCCGGGTAGAGGTCGCGGAAATCCCTGGCCTCGCTGGTGCAGCCGGGCGTCGAGTCCTTGGGGTAGAAATACACCACGAGCCACTGGCCCTTGAGGCTGGCCAGCTTCAGTTCGCTGCCATCGCCGGTGGTGCCTTTCAGCGGGGGCAGCTTCTTGCCGATATCGGGCATGACTTATCCTGCACGGCGGTGCGGCGCCGTGATCGTTGGTGGAAAGCGAGGGGTGACGCGGTTCGGACGAGGGGCGTCATGGCGCCCGGAGCGATCGGCATGAATCGACACGCTGGCTGCAATGCAACGTCCCTCCGGCAGGGTCACGGGCACAGACTAGCGCGGGCGGGGCGGCGGATGACAGTCCTTGTCAGGGGGGCGCGATCGCGCGATGCTCGGGAGGCTGTGTGGGCTCAGAATTTGACCGGGTCCATGATCGCGTCGAGGTTCAGGCCGTCGCACAGTTCCAGGAAGTCG
This sequence comes from Rhodanobacter sp. LX-99, assembly GCF_018599185.1. NCBI lineage: Bacteria > Pseudomonadati > Pseudomonadota > Gammaproteobacteria > Lysobacterales > Rhodanobacteraceae > Rhodanobacter > Rhodanobacter sp. LX-99. Next base: position 247,790 of record NZ_JAHFVL010000002.1, read on the forward strand.
TCGCGCAGCGCGGCGATATGGATTTCCGCCGGGATGCCGATGGTGAACTGGGCCTGGAACATCTCCGCTCCGGTCTGCATCGCCTGGTAGCGGGTGGAGTTCAGCTGCTCCACGCTGATCCCGTGCTGGCTGAAGAAATCCACGATGCGCGCCACGATGCCGGGCCGGTCGGCCGCCACCACTTCGACCAGATAGGGGAGCAGATGCGAGCTGTTCTGGCGCGGGCCGGTGCGGTAATGCACCAGCCGCATGTTCTCGTCGCGGGTCAGCTTGGCCAGTGCGGTTTCCAGCTTGGCCAGTGCATCCCACGCGCCGGTGGCCAGCAGCATCAGCGAAATTTCCGTGCCGATGGTGGAGACGCGCGACTCGGACAGGTTGCAGCCGGCGTCGGCGATGCGCTTGGCCAGCGCCAGCAGCGGCGATTTGGTCGTCGGGGTGAGCGCGTGGATCAGCAACTGGTTGTCGTTGCCCGCGCGCGTGGAAGCGGAAGAGGGGCCGGGAGAAGGTTTCAAGAGGGTCTGCCTGTGGACGTCAGCCCGCGCGATGCGGAGCCATGAGACTACTCCGGTCGAGCTTACTTGCCCCTCTCGCGAGGCGGCAAGTAACATGCAGGGCTTGCCTTGGTAGCGGAATCGAGTCTTGAACATTCGCGGTAGCATCTGTGCGCTGGCCACCCCGTTCGCGGCCGATGGCGCACTCGACCTGGATGCGTTCGGCCGGTTGCTCGATCATCAATTGGCCGGCGGTACGCAGGCCCTGGTGGTGGCCGGTTCCACCGGTGAGGCGCACATGCTGGAGCACGACGAGTTCGACCGCCTGCTGGCGTTCGCGCTCGAGCGCGTGGCCGGGCGGGTACCGGTGATCGCCGGCACCGGCGAGGCCGGTACCGCCAAGACGGTTGCGCTGACCCGGCGGGCCAGGACCCTGGGTGCCGATGCGGCGCTGGTGGTGACGCCGTACTACGTGCGCCCGACCCAGGAAGGCCTGCGCCGGCACTTCCTGGAAGTGGCCGAGCACGGCGGCCTGCCGGTACTGCTGTACAACGTGCCGACCCGCACCGGTTGCGACCTGCTGCCGTCGACCGTGGCCGCGCTGCGCGAACATCCGGCGATCGTCGGGATCAAGGAAGCGCGCGGCGATCGCGAGCGGATTTCGGCGCTGGTGGAACTTGTGCGCGAAGATTTCGTCTATCTGTCCGGCGACGACGGCAGTGCCGGCGAGGCGATGCTGGCCGGTGCGGCTGGCACCATCTCGGTGGTGGCCAACCTGGTGCCGCAGGCGTTTCGCGCCCTGTGCGACGCGGCCACCGGCGGCGACCAGGCGGCGACGGCGCGTTGCCAAGCCGCGCTGGAACCGTTGGTGCAGGCGCTCAACTGCGCGCCGAACCCGATCGCGGTCAAGGCCGGCCTGCCCGTCCTGGGGCTGGGGTTGGCCGTGCCGAGGTTGCCGCTGGTGGAACTGAACGACGGTCCGGATCGCGCCCGATTGCACCAAGCGCTGTCCAGTCTGGCATCCTTGGCGACTGCGGCCGGTTGACGGTTGCCTGACTTACTCACGGAATCCGATTACATGAAGAAAACTTCGCTCCTCGTGGCCCTGCCGGCCGTGGCCCTCAGCGGCCTGCTGCTTTCCGGCTGCGGCGCGTTCCGCTCGCACAAGGCGTGGGACACCGCCGTGCAGGAAGCCCCGCTGGAGATCCCGCCGAGCCTCGACCGGCCGTCGACCAGCGACGCGCTGGTGATTCCGCCGCCGGGCGCGAACCAGCCGACCGCCAATGGCGCCACCGCCAGCGTCGGCTCGGCCGGCGGCCAGATCACCGACGGCTTCGTGCTGGCCGACAGCGTGGACAATGCCTATCGCCGGGTCGGCCAGGTGCTGGAAAGCGGCAACCTGGGCGAGGTGGCCGGCCATGACGACGCCACGCACAGCTACACGCTGAATGTTTCCGACGCCATGGTTCAACAGAAGAAGAAAGGTTTCTTCGGCCGCCTGTTCGGGCGCGACAAGGGCAGCTCCGTGCGTGCTCCGGGCGCCGGTTCGCACCAGGTGCAGATCAGCGTCAACGGCAGCGGCACGGCGGCCAGCGAGATACGCGCCGAAGGCAATGCAGCGGCCGTGGGCAAAGTGATCGACGCGTTGAAGTCGCGCCTGGGCGGCTGATCCCCGGGCGGCACCCACAAAAAGAACGCCGCCTTCAGGGCGGCGTTCTTTTTGTGGGTGCGTGAACTCAGCGCTGCAGCAGTTCGAGCTTGTCCGGCTTGCCTTCCCACGCCTTGGCGTCGGGCAGGGCGTCCTTGCGTTCGGTGATCACCGGCCAGTCTTTAGCCAGTTCGGCATTCAGCGCCACGAACCCTTCCTGGCCGGCCGGCACGTCGTCTTCCGGATAGATCGCGTTGATCGGGCACTCCGGTTCGCACAGGGTGCAGTCGATGCACTCGTCCGGATCGATCACCAGGAAATTGGGGCCTTCGTGGAAGGCGTCGACCGGGCAGACCTCGACGCAATCGGTGTACTTGCACTTGATGCAGTTGTCGATGACAACGAAGGTCATGGGTGGTTTCGGCCTGCTTGTGGGAAGTGGTCAGACGACCCGGTAAATCAGCGCGTCGGCTTTTGTGAAAAGTGCGGCCATGGATGGCCGCTTTTGATCCAGCCAGTGGCGCCGAGCTGCACGTTGGCGCTGGCCGGCCCAACTGGAGCAATCACGGAAGATTGCAAAAGCAATGGTGCTCCCTACGAGACTCGAACTCGTGTTCCCGCCTTGAGAGGGCAGTGTCCTAGGCCACTAGACGAAGGGAGCGTTATCCTGTGAGGCGCGCTAGTATAGCGGAATTGTTTCGCCCGGCAATGCTTGGCATGCATCGGCTTGCACCGTTCGAAGCAGACTCCGCCGGTGCACGCGTCCGCGTCCCCGCGGGACAGATTCGCGGCGCCGCGCGCCGCGATATATTGCAACCCAAGGGCAGCTTCGCCCGCAAGGATTCCGACCGCTTGAATCTCGAATCGAGGACCGACGCCACGCCGACGCTGCGGGTCATTCCGCGCGACCAGCACATCATCTCGCGCAAGAACATCAGCAAAGCGGCGTTGCGCGTGCTGTACCGCCTGAACGAAGCCGGCTACACCGCCTACCTGGTCGGTGGCGCGGTGCGCGACCTGCTGCTGGGGCTGCGGCCGAAGGACTTCGACGTGGCCACCGACGCCACGCCGGACGAGGTGAAGAAGCTGTTCCGCAACTGCCGCCTGATCGGCCGCCGCTTCCGGCTGGCCCATGTCGTGTTCGGCCCGGAAATCATCGAGGTGGCCACCTTCCGCGGCACCGGCGAGGAGGGCGGCGAGGGCGATCGCCACATCATCGACGGCCGCATCGTGCGCGACAACATCTGGGGCACGATCGAGGAGGACGCGGTGCGCCGCGACTTTCGCGTCAACGCGATGTACTACGACATCAGCGACTTCTCGGTGCGCGACTACGTCGGCGGCATGCAGGATCTCGAGGATCGCGTGCTGCGCCTGATCGGCGACCCGGACACCCGCTATCACGAGGACCCGGTGCGCATGCTGCGCGCGGCGCGGCTGGCGGCGAAGCTCGGCATGCACATCGATGCCGCCGCGATGGCGCCGTTCGAGACGCTGGGGCCACTGCTGGCCGATGCCGCGCCGGCGCGGCTGTTCGACGAGTCCCTGAAAATGTTCCTGGCCGGCAACGGCCTGAAGAGCTTTCGCATGCTGGAGCAGTGCGGCCTGCTGAAGTTCCTGTTCCCGGCCACCGCGCGCGCGCTCAGGCGCGGCGACGAGGCGCTGCGTGCGCTGGTCGAGCGCGGCCTGGCCAATACCGATGCACGGATCGCCGAGGACAAGTCGGTGACCCCGGCGTTCCTGTTCGCGGTGCTGTTGTGGGGCGAGGTGCGCGACGTGGCGCACCAGCTGATCGGCCGCGGCGTCGAAGGCAACGAGGCGTGGTCGCGTGCCGCAGCCCAGGTGGTCGGCGAGCAGTGCCAGCGGGTGGCGATCCCGCGCCGGTTCACCTTCACCATGGAGGAGATCTGGTCGCTGCAGCCGCGCTTCGAGCAGATCCAGCGCAAACGGGTGTTTCGCCTGATGGCGCACCCGCGCTTTCGTGCCGCGTTCGACTTCCTGCTGCTGCGCGCCGGCGAGTCGCCGGCAATGCGCGAACTGGGCGAGTGGTGGGCGCATGCGCAACAGCTCCCGCAGGACGTGCTGGCGGCCGCGCTGCCGGCCGGCGGCGGCAGCGGCGGTGATTACGTGGCGGCGCCGGTAGCCGCCAAGCCGCCGCGTCCGCGCCGGCGGCGACGCCGGCCGGGCGACAAATCAGGTTCCGCATGACCCTGGCTTACGTCGCGCTGGGCAGCAATCTCGGCGACCCGCGGCAGCAGTTGCTCGACGCCATGGATGCGCTGGCGAACCTGCCCGATACCCGCCTGCTGCAGTGTTCGCGACTGTATCGCACGCCACCGTGGGGCATGCTGGAGCAGCCGCCGTTCATCAACGCCGCGGCGGAACTGGATACCGCGTTGTCGCCGCATGCCTTGCTGGATGCCTTGCTGGCGATCGAGCAACGCGCCGGCCGCGTGCGCGCCGAACGCAACGGCCCGCGCACGCTGGACCTGGACCTGCTGCACGTCGACGGCGTGCAGCTCGCCGACCCGCAACTGACCCTGCCGCACCCGCGCATGGCCGAGCGCGCGTTCGTGCTGTTGCCCTTGCACGATATTGCGCCCACGCTGCGGCTGCCCGGGCAGGCTACGGTAGCGGAACTGCTCGCCCGGCTCGATCTGGCCGGCTGTGAACGCGTGGCTTGAGCCATCACCGTGGCGCGCCGGATAATCGGCGGCCACCCCCATCCCAGGAATTGCCGTGTACGTGCTGAACGCCAGTGTCCCCGACCGCAAGCCGGTGACCGTGCCAGGCCTGCTTGCGATGAAGGCGCAGGGACGGCGCATCGTGATGCTCACCGCCTACGACGCCAGCTTCGCGTGGCAACTGGAGGCGGCCGGCGTCGACATCGCTCTGGTCGGCGATTCGCTCGGCATGGTGATCCAGGGCCACGCCAGCACGCTGCCGGTGACGCTGGAGCACATGGTCTACCACACCGCCGCGGTGGCGCGCGGGCTGTCCGCCACGCTGCTGGTGGCCGACCTGCCGTTCATGGCCGACCGCGACGTGGCGCATGCGCTGGAAGCCGGTGCGCGGCTGGTCGGCGAAGCCGGCGCGGCGATGGTGAAGATCGAGGGCGCCGCACCGCACATCCTCGAAGTGATCGCGGCGCTGAACGAGCGCGCGATCCCGGTCTGCGCGCACCTGGGGCTCACCCCGCAATCGGTGCACAAGTTCGGCGGCTTCCGCATCCAGGGCCGCGAGCAGGCGGCGGCCGACCGCGTGCTGGCCGAGGCATTGGCGGTGCAGGCGGCCGGGGCGGACCTGCTGGTGATGGAAGGCGTGCCGGTGGAGCTGGGCCAGCGGGTGACCGCGGCGCTGAAAATCCCGGTGATCGGCATCGGCGCGGGGCCGCATTGCGACGGCCAGGTGCTGGTGATCCACGACATGCTCGGCATCACCCCGGGCAAGCGGCCGAAGTTCAGCAAGGATTTCCTGGTCGGGCGCGATTCTGTCGCCGCGGCGATCGCCGCCTACGCCGAGGACGTGCGCAGCGGCGCCTTCCCGGCTCCCGAGCATTGTTTCAACTGACCCGGCGAGTCGACCTCCCATGCAGACCGTACAAGACGTCCCGGCACTGCGTGCCGCGATCCGCGGCTGGCGCGCACAAGGCCAGACGGTGGGCTTCGTGCCGACGATGGGCAACCTGCACGCCGGTCATCAGTCGCTGATCAAACTGGCGCGGGCGCGCACCGAGCGGGTGGTCGCCAGCGTGTTCGTCAACCCCACCCAGTTCGGCCCGAACGAGGATTACGACCGCTACCCGCGCACCCTGGTGCAGGACCAGGCGGCACTGGCCGAGCAGGATTGCGACCTGCTGTTCGCACCCGATGTGGCCACGATGTACCCGTTCGGCCCGGAGCACAGCGTCAGCGTACGCGTGCCGCGGATCACCGACACGCTGGAGGGTGCGCACCGGCCGGGGCATTTCGACGGCATGGCCACCGTGGTGTGCAAGCTGTTCAACCTGGTGCAGCCGGACGTGGCGGTGTTCGGCCAGAAGGATTTCCAGCAGCTGAAAGTGGTCGAGCGGATGGTGCGCGACCTGGGGCTGCCGGTGAAGGTGGTGGCGGCGCCGATCCTGCGCGCCGACGACGGCCTGGCGCTGAGCTCGCGCAACCAGTACCTGAGTGCCGAGGAGCGCGCACGTGCACCGCTGATCCACGATACCTTGCAGAAGATGCGCGAATTGCTGGCGCAAGGGCATTCGTGGCAGGCCATCGAGCAGACCGCCGCCGCGCGGCTGGCGCGGGCGGGTTTCGTGCCCGATTACGTGGCGATCCGCCGCGCCGAGGACCTGGCCGAGCCGGCCGAAGGCGAGCGTGAAGGGCTGGTGGCGCTGGTCGCGGCCCGCCTGGGCAGCACCCGCCTGATCGACAACTTGCTGTTCGACTGAGTTGCCCGCATATCGGGGCCGTTGCCGCTGATGTTGCGGTGCAACGTCATCGGTTCGATAATTGCCGACTTTGCAGGATGTCCCTGCTGGAAAGAATGTCATGCACCTGAACATGCTCAAGGCCAAGATCCACCGCGCCACGGTGACCCACGCCGAGCTGCATTACGAGGGCTCGATCGCGATCGACGGTCTGCTGCTGGATGCCTCGGGCATCCGCGAGTACGAGCAGATCCACGCCTGGAACGTCAACAGCGGCCAGCGCTTCGTTACCTACGCGCTGCGCGCCGAGGAAGGCTCGGGCATCATCTCGGTCAACGGCAGCGCGGCACGCAGCGCGCAAGCGGGCGATGTCGTCATCATCGCGGCCTTCGTGCAGCTGAGCGAGGCGGAACTGGAGCAGTACCAGCCCACCTGCGTCTACATCGCGCCGGGCCCGGGCAACCGCATCAGCCACACCAACCGTTCCATCCCCAAGCAGATGGCGGCGGCCTGAGTCCTCAGCCGCGCTGTTTCGCCAGCGCCCACGCCACGTGCTCGCGCACGACCGCCGACGGGTGATCGGCGCGGGCGTCGAGCGCCTCGGCCGCTGCCGCCGACTTCGGCGCGTTGCCCAGCGCCACCGCGATGTTGCGCAGCCAGCCCTCGTAGCCGGTGCGGCGGATCGCCATGCCTTCGGTGCGCCTGAGGAATTCCTCCTCGCTCCACGCGAACAGCTCGACCAGCTTCGCGCCATCCAGGCTGTGCCGCGGCGCGAAGTCCGGCTCGGCGGTGATCTGCGCGAACTTGTTCCACGGGCACACCAGCTGGCAGTCGTCGCAACCGAAGATGCGGTTGCCCATCGGCGTGCGCAGCTCTTCCGGAATGCTGCCTTTCAGCTCGATCGTGAGGTACGAGATGCAGCGCTTCGCGTCGAGCCGATACGGTCCCAGGATCGCCTGGGTCGGGCACACCTCGATGCAGCGCGTGCAGCTGCCGCAGTGCGCGCTGGCCGGTGCGTCGACCGGCAGCGGCAGGTCGGTGTACAGCTCGCCGAGGAAGAAGTACGAGCCGGCGCGGCGGTTGATCAGCACGGTGTGCTTGCCGATCCAGCCCAGCCCCGCGTTGCGCGCCAGCGCCTTCTCCAGCACCGGCGCGGAATCCACGTAGGCGCGATAGCCGAAGTCGCCGACCACGCCGTGGATGCGTTCGGCCAGCTTCTGCAGGCGCTGGCGCATCAGCTTGTGGTAGTCGCGCCCCAGCGCGTAGCGCGACACGTAGCCAGCCTCGGCGTCGCCCAGCACGTCCCAGGCGTTCGCGGTGCCGGGCGGGATGTAGTCCATGCGCACCGAGATCACCCGCTGCGTGCCCGGCTCCAGTTCGGCCGGGCGGGTGCGCTTGGTGCCATGCCGGGCCATGTATTCCATCTCGCCGTGATGGTCGTCCGCGAGCCAGCGCTGCAGGTGCTGCTCGTCCTCGCCCAGGTCGGTGCCGCTGATGCCCGCGTCGGCAAAACCCAGCTCGATCGCCCAGCGCTTGATGTCGCGCGCGAGCGCGGGGTAATCAGGTGCCTGAACGATGGAGTCGGCATCGAAGTTGTCGGTGATGGTGTTCCGCGGCATTTTTCAAATCCACCCGCGTTTTCAGGCGCGCGATGTCGGCATGCGCCGGCGTTCGACGGTCAGTGTATCGCGGGGCCGGATCCAGACCTCTTCCTTCGCAAGCATCTGCTCGTGCGCAGCATTTCGTTCTTTCGGCAAAGCAATCGGCGGTGCATTCATGGCGTGCGATCCTATTCCCCGGCATCCCGCCGATCCGGCTGACGATCTTCTTCCAGCCCGAGAACCGCGACACGCATCTCGCGGTAGGTGGCGACAAGCGCGTCGAGCCGGAATGCACGATTGAGACCACTGGGATTGGGCAGCACCCATACCGACGCACCCGCGAATGTCGCTGGTTGCGGTCCCCAATCGAGCTTGGGATTCCGGGCGATGGCGGCATAGGCCATCTTGCCGAGGAAGGCGATGTGTCGTGGTTCGTACGCCGTGAGTTTGTGTTCGAGCGCCGCACCGGCGCGAACGAGTTCATCGCGCGAAAGCTCGCCCGCGCGCCGTGTGGGGCGCGCCACCACGGTGGTCAACCCATAGCCGTATGTCAGGATGGAGCGATCGTTCTCGGGCCGGATCAACTCCGGCGTGAATCCGGAAAGGTGCAACGCGCGCCAGAAGCGGTTCGTCCCGCTCATGAAATGCTTGCCCGACACTGCTGCCGTCAGCGCCGGATTGATGCCGCAAAAGACGACAGAGAGATTCCTGGCAAGGATGTCGGGAAGGGCGTTGGCCTCAGCGGAAGGATCCATCTTCACGGTCGGAAGCTGCCGGCGCGCAGCGGTCATGGTGTTGCCCTCATGCGTATGCGCCTTCTGGCGCGCAGCGTAATCCGGCCGGGCTTCGAATGTGTTTCGGTCGGCGCCCCTGGGCGCTCCAGGCCGGACATCCGCCTATTGTAGATGCGGCCCATGCCTATAATCCGCGCATGCCCGCCCATCCGTACAGCCGCAATCTGCACACCGTCGAACAGTTGCGCGTGATGGAACGCGCGGCGTTGTCGGCGCTGGGCATTTCCGGTCCCGAGCTGATGCGTCGCGCGGCCAGCGCCGCGCTGAACAGCTTGCGCCGGCACTGGCCGCAACTGCAGCAGATCTGCATCCATTGCGGCCCCGGCAACAACGGCGGCGACGGTTTCCTGCTTGGCGTGCTGGCGCGCGAGGCGGGCTTGCAGGTCGAGCTCGTGGCGCTGACGGCGACCTCGCATGGCGACGCCGCGGCGGCACGCGCGGCGTGGGAAGCGGGCGGTGGCCGGGTGCGCTTGTGGGACGCGCAAGCGGCGTTGCCCGAAGCCGAGCTGCACGTCGACGCGCTGTACGGCATCGGCCTCAACCGCGCGCCCGAGCCGGTGCCGGCCCGGCTGATCGGAGCGATCAACCGCAGCGGCCGGCCGGTGCTGGCGCTGGACGTGCCCAGCGGCCTGGATACCGACAGCGGCAGCTGTCCCGGCACGGCGATCCGCGCGGATGTCACGGTGACCTTCATCGCCGGCAAACGCGGACTGCACACCGGACGCGCGGTCGATCAGGTTGGCGTGCTCGAACTGGCGACCCTGGGCGTGCCGGACAGCGTCTATGCCGACACGCTGCCCGACGCGCGCTTGCTGGTTGCCGAGGCGTTGCCGCCGCGCGCGCGCTACGCGAACAAGGGCAACTACGGCCACGTGCTGGTGATCGGCGGCGAGCACGGCATGGCCGGCGCGGCGCGCCTGGCCGGCGAGTCGGCGCTGCGTGCCGGCGCCGGCCTGGTCAGCGTGGCGACGCGCGCCGGGCACGTGTTCGCGCTGAACGCCGCGCGGCCGGAATTGATGGCGCATGGCGTCGACGGGCCGCAGGCGCTGGCGCCGCTGCTCGAACGGGCCAGCGTGCTGGCGCTGGGGCCGGGCCTGGGCCAAGCCGCCTGGGGGCATGCGCTGTGGCTGACCGCACTCGACGCGAACAAGCCGCTGGTACTCGATGCCGACGGCCTGAACCTGCTGGCAGGCGAGCCGCGCCGGTTCGGTGCGCCGACCGTGCTGACGCCGCACCCGGGCGAGGCGGCGCGGCTGCTCGGGGTGGCCACCGCCGCCGTCGAGCAGGATCGTTTCGCCGCGGTGCGCGAACTGGCCGGGCGTTACGCCGCAGTCGTCGTGCTGAAGGGTGCCGGCAGCCTGATCGCCGATCCGGATGGACGTCTGGACGTCTGTCCATGGGGCAATCCCGGGATGGCGACCGGTGGCATGGGCGACCTGCTCACCGGCATCGTGGCGGCCTTGCTGGGGCAGGGTTGCAGCGCATGGCAGGCAGCCTGCCTCGGCGTCGGCTTGCATGCGCGGGCGGGTGATCGCGCCGCCCAGCAGGGCGAACGCGGGCTGCTGGCCAGCGATTTGCTGGCTCCCCTGCGGACATTGGTCAACGGCATGACGGGTTACGAACGTGAACATGACTGAGCCGGCCGATATCGACCTGGCGTGGGCGCTGCCCGACGAGGCCGCCACCGCGGCGCTGGCCGCGCGCGTGGCCAGCGCCCTGGACGACGGCCTGGTGCTGTACCTGCATGGCCCGCTGGGCGCCGGCAAGACCAGTTTCGCGCGCGCCCTGCTGACCGCGCTGGGCGTGGGCGAACGGGTCAAGAGCCCCACCTACAGCCTGGTCGAGGGCTATATGGCGCGGGACCGGCCGGCCTGGCATCTGGACCTGTACCGGATCGCCGACCCCGGCGAACTGGAGTGGCTGGGCCTGGACGCGCTGGCCGACCCGGCTGCGTTGGTGCTGGTGGAGTGGCCCGAGCGTGGCGCCGGCGCGTTGCCGGCGGCGGATCTCGAACTGCAGCTGGACTATGCCGGCCAAGGCCGCCAGGCGTCGCTGCGCGCGTTCACCGCGCGGGGCGAGCGGCTGCAGGCGCGGCTGGCTAAGTACTGACTCTTCTTGAAAAAATACGATCCGGCGATTCTGGCAAGGATCTGTTCGGAATGTGCGACTTGCGGTCCATAACTTGACGCAGCCTGATGAATGGCGCGCAGGTTATGGATATTCAAAGGAAAAAATCTTGCATTTCATGTATCGCTGCGTTTCAATGCGGCTCATGAGGGGTTACCTGAACAGCTGGGGTGGGTGGGTTGGCGTCGCGATTCTGGCGGCGATGCCGTTGTGCGCGGCGCAGGCAGCGGAATTGAAGGGTGCGCGGGTCTGGGCCGGCCCCGAATACACCCGCGTGGTGCTCGATGCCTCCGGACCGCTGCGCTATACGATCAGCCAGAAGGATGGCCAGGTCGTGGTCGACCTGCCTGACAGTCGGGCCGTCCGCAGTTTCTCCAGTCCGGCAGCGCAAGGCTTGTATCGCGGCATGAGCCACGCCCGGATCGGCGACGGCATGCAGCTGACCGCGAAAGTCGCCCCGGCCAGCCGCCTGAAAAGTTTCGTGCTGAAGCCGGCCAGCGGCACGGACTATCGGCTGGTGCTGGACCTGTATCCCGCCAGCACGAGCGTCGCTGCGGCCGCGCCGGCCGAGGCTGCGCCTGTCGTCCAGGCGCCCGCGGCGGTTCCGTCGTACAGCAACCCCACGCACAGCCGCCGGGTGGCAGCCGAGCAGGCGGCGGCGATGCTCAACGGCCAGCGCCAGGTGGTGGTGGCGATCGACGCCGGCCACGGCGGCAAGGACCAGGGCGCGCATGGCCCCGGCGGCACCCTGGAAAAGAACGTCACGCTGGCGGTGGCGCGCGATCTGGCGGCGCAGATCAACCGCCAGCCCGGCATGAAGGCAGTGCTGACCCGCGACAGCGATTTCTACATTCCGCTGAAGCAGCGCTACCAGATCGCCCGCGAGCACAACGCCGACCTGTTCGTCTCGATCCACGCCGATGCCTTCACCAGCGACGATGCCCGCGGTTCGTCGGTGTGGGTGCTTTCGCCGCGCGGCAAGACCAGCGAGGCCGCGCGCTGGCTGGCCGACCGCGAAAACCGCGCCGACCTGATCGGCGGCACCACGCTGGACGACAAGGACGACAGCCTGGCCAAGGTGCTGCTGGACCTGCAGCAGGGCTGGGCGATGCAGGCCAGCGATGTGGTCGCCGGCAACGTGCTCAAGGCGCTGGCCCAGTTGGGTCCGACCCATCGCGGCTATGTCGAGCGTGCGAATTTCGTGGTGCTGCGTTCGCCGGACGTGCCGTCGATCCTGGTCGAGACCGCGTTCATCAGCAATCCGGCCGAAGAGCGCAGGCTGCGCGATCCCGCGCACCAGAAGAAGCTCGCCGAAGCGGTGATGGGCGGCGTGCGCAATTATTTCGAATCCACGCCGCCGCCGGGTACCTGGTTTGCGGCCGAGGCCGCGCGTCGCAACGGCGTGCAACTGGCATCCAGTTCGGATTCCGGTGCCGGCAAGACGGTTGCGTCGCGGGCGGAAACCCATGCGCGCGACGTGCACAAGGTCGGCCGTGGCGAAAGCCTGAGCAGCATCGCGCGGCAGTACGGGGTCAGCGTCGGTGCGCTGAAGAATGCGAACCAGATCAGCAGCAACACGGTCCGCGCCGGCACGACGTTGACCATTCCTGCCGGTTGACCCCGGCCGCTTCGCGCGCCGACGGCTTCGCGCGCGTTCGCTGCTAAAGTTCGCGGATGACCGTCATCCGCTTGCTTCCCCCCGAACTCATCAACCAGATCGCCGCCGGCGAAGTCATCGAACGCGCGTCCTCGGTGGTCAAGGAACTGGTCGAGAACAGCCTCGACGCCGGCGCCACGCGCATCGAGGTGGATATCGAGGCCGGCGGCGCGCGCCTGATCCGCGTGCGCGACGACGGCGGCGGTATCCATGTCGACGAGCTGCCGCTGGCGGTGGCTTCGCATGCCACCAGCAAGATCGGCAGCTTCGACGACCTGGAACACGTCGCCAGCATGGGTTTCCGCGGCGAGGCACTGGCTTCGGTGTCGTCGGTGGCGCGCTTCGCGCTGACCTCGCGTGCGCGCGACCAGGACACCGCGTTCCGCATCGAAGTCGACGGCGGCAAGCTGCAGGCGGCGCGTCCGGCGCAGCATCCGCAGGGCACCAGCGTCGAGGTGCGCGACCTGTTCTACAACGTGCCGGCGCGGCGGAAATTCATGCGCGCCGAGCGCACCGAATTCGCGCACATCGACGACCTGCTGAAATCGCTGGCGCTGGCACGCGGCTCGGTCGAATTCCGGCTCAGCCACAACGGCAAGCCGGTGCGCATCTGGAAGGCGGCGCGCGACGAGCAGGCGCAGCTGCAGCGGGTGGCGGAAGTACTTGGCGACGAGTTTCCGGCGCAGAGCCTGCGCATCGACCACGCCGCGGCAGGCCTGCACCTGTCCGGCTGGGTCGGCCTGCCGACCGCGTCGCGCGCGCAGGCCGATGCGCAGTATTTCTACGTCAACGGCCGGCTGGTGCGCGACCGCATCGTCGCCCACGCGGTGCGCCAGGCGTATGCCGACGTACTGTTCCACGGCCGCCACGCCGCGTTCGTGCTGTACCTGGAACTCGATCCGGCGGGCGTCGACGTGAACGTGCATCCGGCCAAGCACGAGGTGCGTTTCCGCGAGCAGCGGCTGGTGCACGATTTCCTGTTCCGCACCTTGCACGAGGCACTGGCGCAGACGCGCGCGGGGCTGGGTACGCTGCCGGCGGCAGAGCCGACACCGGTGGCCGGTTACTCGTATGCGCCGCCCGCTCTGGTGGCCTGGCCCAGCCCGTCCAGCCAGAGCCGGCTGAGCCTGGGCACGCGCGAGGCGCCGCTGGCCGATTACGCGGCCTTGCTCGGCGCCTCGCCATCCATGGCCAGTGCACCCGCGCTGTTGCCGGAAACGGCGGAGGGCGAGGCACCGCCGCTCGGTTTCGCGATCGCCCAGCTGAAGAACATCTTCGTGCTGGCCGAGAATGCGCACGGCATGGTGCTGGTCGACATGCACGCGGCGCACGAGCGGATCACCTACGAGAAGCTGAAGGCCGGCCGCGTCACCAGCAACCTGCGCTCGCAAGTGCTGCTGGTGCCGCTTTCCATCGCGGTCAGCGCAAAGGAAGCGGCCGCCGCGGAGGAGCATGCCGAGGCGCTGGCCGAGTGGGGCCTGGAGCTGTCGCGCAGCGGCCCGGCGACGATCGTTGTGCGGCGCATTCCCGCGCTGCTGGAAGGCGCCGACGTGGGCCAGCTCAGCCGCGACGTGTTGTCCGAGCTGGCCCAGCACGGCAGCTCGCGCCGCCTGCAGGAGCTGGAGAACGAACTGCTCTCCACCATGGCCTGCCACGGTTCGGTGCGTGCGGGCCGGCGCCTGACGATTCCCGAGATGAATGCCCTGCTGCGCGAGATGGAGGCGACCGAACGCTCCGGACAATGCAATCATGGGCGCCCGACCTGGGTCCAGCTGAGCCTGGCCGAGCTCGACAAATTGTTCATGCGCGGCCGTTGACCGCCTTCAAGAAACGTTTCGCTGGAGATATTGATGATGCGTACCAGCCTGTTTGTTGCCGCCGCCATCCTGGGAGTCGCTACCGTGCAAGCCGCCGACGTCGATAGTTACAAGCACAGCATCGAGCAGTGGCAGGCCGGCCGGGTCGAACGGCTGACCGCGCCGGACGGCTGGCTGAGCCTGATCGGCCTGGAATGGCTGAAGGAAGGCGCGAACCGCGTCGGCAGCGCCGCCGACAACGACATCGTGCTGGGCGCCGGTCCCGCACATCTGGGTGTGGTCACGCTGGCCCACGACGGCAGCATGCGCATCGCGCTGGGCAAGGACAGCGGCGCCACCATCGACGGCAAGGCCGTGATGGAAGCCGCGCTGGTGGACGATCTGCACGCCGGCGCGGACGCTGCGCCGACCAAGGTGAGCTTCGGCACGGCGAGCTTCTACGTGATCGACCGCGACGGCCGCAAGGGACTGCGCGTGAAGGATACGGAAGCGCCCACCCGCAAGCACTTCGTCGGCATCGACGCGTTCCCGATCGATCCGTCGTGGCGGATCGAGGCGACCTGGGTACCGGCAGCACCGGGCGAGACGCTGGAGATGGGCTCGGTGATCGGTACCATCGACAAGTACCCGGTGCCGGGCAAGCTGGAGTTCACCCGCGACGGCAAGCATTTCGAGATCCTGCCGGTGATCGAGGTGCCCGGCGACGCGCAGTACTTCATCGTGTTCGCCGATCGCACCAGCGGCAAGGAAACCTACGGCGCCGCGCGTTTCCTGTACATCGACCCACCGAAAGACGGCAAGGTCGTGCTGGATTTCAACAAGGCCTACAACCCGCCGTGCGCATTCACGCCGTTCGCCACCTGTCCTTTGGCGCCGCCGGAAAACCGGCTGGACCTGCGCGTCACCGCCGGCGAGAAGAACTACCGTGGCTCGAATCACTGAGTGGTGCGCGGTCGCCGCGCTGATGTGGCTGGTTCCGTTTTCCGCGCCGGCCGCGGTGCCGGAGAATTACGCCGCTGCGGTGACCAGGGCGCGCGCCGAGCGCGTCGAGCAGCTGAAGCAAGCAGACGGCTATCTGGCGCTGACCGCCTCGGGCTGGTTGCAGCCCGGCGCGAACAGCGTGGGCAGCGCGGCAGGCAACCGCTTCGAGATCCCCGACGCGCCCGCGCACCTGGGCACGCTGCAACTGGCGGCGGACGGACAGGTCAGCCTGCACCTGGCGGAAACCCGCGGGATCACGATCGACGGCCGGCCGGCACCGGCCGTCAACGTGTTGCGTACGCAAGGCCCTGACGGCAAGCAGCAGCCGACCCGCGTGGGTTTCGGCAGCAGCTACCTGTACGTGATCGAGAACGGCACGCAGCGCGGCCTGCGGGCGAAGAACAACGACGCGCCGCTGCGCACGCATTTCCCCGGCTTCGACTATTTCCCGATCGACCCGTCGTGGCGGATCGAGGCGGACTGGGTGCCGTTCCCCACGCCGCACATGCTGAAGATCGCCTACGTCACCGGCACCGTGAGCGATACGCCGATCGCGGGCAAGGCGGTGTTCCGCCGCGATGGCCGCACTTACGAGCTGTTGCCGGTCAACGAGGACGGCCGGCTCTTCTTCGTGTTCAGCGACCGCACGGCGGGGCGGCTGACCTACGGCGGCGCGCGCTTTCTGTACGCCGCGGCGCCGAAGGACGGCAAGGTGTTGCTGGACTTCAACCTGGCCGAGAACCCGCCATGCGCGATCACTCCGCACGTGGTGTGCCCGCTGGCGCCGCCGGAGAATCGGCTGAAGCTGCCGGTGACCGCGGGCGAGATGAAGTTTCTTGGCGGTGGACACTGAGCCGCCGCCACGCGATGGCTCGGCTCAACGCCCGCTGAACTGCGGCTTGCGCTTCTCCAGGAATGCCGTAGTGCCTTCGCGCATGTCCTCGGTGGAGAACGTCAGCGCGAAACCCTGCGTCTCGAACTCCAGGCCCTGGTCGATGGCAGTCTCGCCGCCCTGCAGCACGGCGTCGAGGATGCCGGCGGCGGCCAGCGGCGCGGCCGCGGCGAGCTGGTCGGCCAGCGTGTTCACGGCTTCGTCCAGCGCCTCGGGTGCCACCACGCGATTGACGATGCCCAATTCGTACGCACGCTGTGCGCCGATCGGCGCGCCGGTCAGGCACAGTTCCAGCGCCGCGCCGCGGCCGGCCAGGCGCAACAGGCGCTGGGTGCCGCCGAAACCGGGGATCAGGCCGAGATTGATTTCCGGCTGGCCGAACTTCGCCTTCTCGCTGGCCACGCGCAGGTGGCAGGCCATCGCCAGCTCCATGCCGCCGCCGAGCGCGAAGCCCTGGACGCGCGCGATCACCGGCTTGCCGAGCCGCTCGATCGACGCCATCAGGCGCTGGCCGGCACGCGAGAAACCCTGCGCCTGCACCGGCGTGTAGCCGTTCATTTCGGCGATGTCGGCGCCGGCGACGAACGCCTTCTCGCCGGCGCCGGTCAACACCACCACGCGCACGGCGTCGTCCTGCGCGGCCTGCGCAAATACCAGGCTCAGTTCGTTGAGGGTGTCGCGGTTCAACGCGTTGAGCTTGTCCGGACGGTTGACCACGATCGTGCGCACTGCGCCGCGGTTGCCGATTTCCAGGTTGCGATAGGCCATGAGCGATTTCCTATGGATGCAGAACGGCGATGGTAGCAGCGGGAACCTTTGCCGCCGCGGGGTTTCTCAAGCCACGAGCGCCAGCGCTGCACGAATCGCGCGAACCGCTTAGGATGAACCGTCAGGACCGACTGTCGCGATAGGGAAAGGCCCGGTGGAGAAAGGCATGACACATCTGCGTTGCGGGCTGCTCGGCGCAGTGCTGTTGCTGGGCGGCGTGGCGCATGCGCAGGGCGCCGTGCCGACGACGAAGCCCGACAAGGCGAAGTTGTCGTACGCGATCGGCTACCAGATCGGCAGCCAGTTCGCCGACGGCAAGCCGGACGTGGAAATCCCGGTGCTGGTGCGGGCGATCCAGGATGCCTACGCCAGGCGCCATCCCAGCGTGTCGATGCAGGACATGCACCAGCAATTGCAGCGGCTCGACCAGCAGATGCATGCCGACGCGCTGGCCGAGTTCAAGCGGGTCGCCGCCGCCAACGCGCGCAAGAGCGCGCAGTACATGGCGCAGAACCGGCAGCGGCCCGGCGTGGTGCAGCTGCCGTCGGGGATCCAGTACGCGGTGCTGAGCAAGGGCAGCGGCCAAGTCAGCCCCACGGTGAGCAGCACGGTCACCGTGAACTACCGCGGCATGCTGGTGGACGGCACCGAGTTCGACAGCACCTGGGCGCATGGCGCGCCGGTCAGCTTCACCGTCGACAAGGTGATCCGCGGCTGGCAGGACGTGATCCCGCGCATGCACGTGGGCGACCGCTGGAAGGTGGTGATCCCGCCACAGCTGGCCTACGGCGAGACCGGCGCTCTGCCGCGGATCGGGCCGAACGAAGCACTGGTGTTCGAGATCGAGCTGCTCGCGATCAAACCGGATACAGGCAGGCCCTGAGAGTCGGTTCAACGTCCCTGCGGTGGTAGCATGGCGAGGCATGCCGAACGCCCCGATCCCCGCCGAAACCCCGCCATTGACACCCTGCATCGGCACCTGCCGGCTGGATGCACGCGGCTATTGCATCGGTTGCCAGCGCAGCGGCGAGGAAATCGGCCGCTGGCGCACGATGAGCGATGCCGAACGGCTGCACGTGATGCGCGATATCCTGCCGCTGCGCAGGACCTCATGATCGACGAGCTAGTCAAGGCGCTGCGGCCGTTGTCGGCACCGCCGACCGGGCCGGGCTGGAACCACGCGGACATGTCCCGGTTGCTCGGCAGCAGCCGGCGCCTGCCGGCGGCCGTGCTGGTGGGTTTTCGCGAAGGCGTGCAGCCGCGGCTGGTGCTTACCGTGCGCACCGATAGCCTGCAGGCGCATGCCGGACAGGTGGCCTTCCCCGGCGGGCGCAGCGACCCGGGCGATGGCGATGCGCTCGCTACCGCGCTGCGCGAAAGCGAGGAGGAGATCGGTCTCGACCGCGCGCTGGTGACGCCGCTGGGCTATCTCGATCGCTTCGAAACGATCAGCGGCTTCTGCGTCACGCCGGTGGTGGCGAAAATTGCAGCCGAGGCGCAGCTGTATCCGGCGCCGGACGAGGTGGCCGAAGTGTTCGAAGTGCCGCTGGCGTTCCTGCTGGAGCCGGCCAACCTGCGCCGCTATACGATGGAGTTCCGCGGTCACCAGCGGCCGATGGTGGAATTCATTCACGGCGGCCATCGCATCTGGGGCGCCACCGCCGCGATGCTGTACAACCTGCTGCAGAGGATGGGACGCACATGACGCTGAAAACCACCCTGATCGATGTCGCCGCGCTGGCCGCGTTGCCGGCGGACGAGGTGCTGGTCGTCGACTGCCGCGTCGACCTGGCCGACCGCGCGCAGGGCGAGCGCAGTTACCTGGCCGGGCATATTCCCGGCGCCGTGTTCGCCGACCTCGAACGCGACCTTTCCGACATGTCGCGCGTGCCCGAGGGGCTGGGCCGGCATCCGCTGCCGTCGGCGGCGGCGTTCAGTGCCGCGCTCGGTCGCTGGGGCTGGGCGCCGAACCTGCAGGTCGTGTGCTACGACACCGGGCCGGGTGCGCTGGCGGCGGCGCGGCTGTGGTGGCTGCTGCGGCTGGCCGGCGTGCATGCGGTGGCGGTGCTCGACGGCGGTTTCGCCGCGTGGCAGGCGGCCGGACAGCCGGTGGAAACCGTCGTGCGCCCGCGCGTGCCCACCCAGGTGACGCTGGCCTACGATGCGCGGCAGGTGATCGTCGAGCACGCGGCCCTGCATGCCGCGCCGTCGCCGCTGCTGATCGACGCCCGCGCCGCCGTGCGCTACCGCGGTGAGGTCGAACCGCTGGACCGCGCTGCCGGCCATGTACCGGGGGCGCGCAACCGGCCGTACGCCGACAACCTGCTTGCCGACGGACACTTCAAGCCGCCGGCGCAGCTGCGCGAGGAATTCGCCGCGGTGCTGGGCGACGCCACGCCCGACCAGGTCGTGCACATGTGCGGCTCCGGCGTCACCGCCTGCTACAACCTGCTGGCAATGGAGCACGCCGGCCTGCACGGCTCGCGGCTTTACGCACCGTCATGGAGCGGCTGGGTCAGCGACCCGTCGCGGCCGGTGGCGAAAGGGGAAGCGTGAGTGGAAAGCGGGAGTGAGAAACGAGTAGCGGCACTCTCTCGTTTCTCACTTCTCTCCACTCACTTCTCGCTCTTATTTTTCAGCCGAGCGACCAGTTGCTGCAGCACCGCCTGCGTCTGCGGGTGGAAGAACTCCTCGACGAAACCGTCCAGCGGCAACGCGTCCAGGTCGGCGTATGCGGCGGCGAGGTCGGCGCGGGCGAGCGTGCGGGTGGCGAGCATCGCGTGTGACGGCAAGGCCAGCAGTTCGCCCAGCCAGTGCAGGGCGCGCGTGCTGACCTGGTCGACGCCAGTGAGTTCGTCGACGAAGCCGCAGGCCAGTGCTTCGCCGGCCTCGATCATCGCGCCGGCGACCAGCAGCCGCTCGGCGCGGTAGGTGCCGACCACGCGGCGCAGCGCCAGCTGGATCGACTCGGGCACGATCAGCCCGACCTGCACCTCGTTCAGGCCGATCCGGTACGGGCCTTCGGCCATCACCCGGTAGTCGCAGAACAGCGCCAGCACCGCGCCGCCGGCCGGGCTGTGGCCGGTGATCGCCGCCACCAGCGGGATCGGCGCGCGCGCCAGGGCGGCGCACAGCGCGAAGAACTCGCGCCAGTATTCGCGCACGCCGGCGCGGTCGCGGCCGAGCAGGGCCGGCAC
The DNA here is from genome assembly GCF_018599185.1 of Rhodanobacter sp. LX-99. Taxonomy (NCBI): domain Bacteria; kingdom Pseudomonadati; phylum Pseudomonadota; class Gammaproteobacteria; order Lysobacterales; family Rhodanobacteraceae; genus Rhodanobacter; species Rhodanobacter sp. LX-99. The sequence continues at coordinate 268,177 of NZ_JAHFVL010000002.1, forward strand.
GTCGACGCCGGCGGAGAACAGCCCCTGCGCGCCGGACAGCACGATGCCGCGCACGCCGCCTTGCACGGCGTCGTCGACGGCAGCGTGCAACGCGCGCAGCAGCTCCAGGTTCAGTGCGTTGACCGGCGGGCGGGCGAGCTGGATCTCGCGGATCCCGTTGTCATGGTTGGTGATGTTGAGCATGGGGGAACTCCGGTCGGAATTATTGTGGCTGTTCGTCGGCGGTCCAGCTGTAGCGCACCGCATAATCCAGCACGGCCTTGCCGTTGGCCGGCACGTCGACGCGGAACTCCAGCGTGTCCGGCGTCTGTTCGCTCGGCTTGCTGCTGGACGAAACCAGCGTCCATTGGCGCCAGCGGCTGGGATGCTCGCGCACGGTCACCGTGCGGGCGCTGCCGCCGGCATTGCTGAGGCTGATGCGGAACGCCTCGTCCAGCGTGCGGCCGGCCTTGTCGGTGCTGAAGGCGGTGCGCTCGCGCGTGGCGCGCAGGTCGAACGCGGTGCCCAAGGTGATGGTGGCGTCGCTGCCTTTCGGGGTGTCGTCGATGCGGCCCTCGCCGATGAATTGCGGCGTGCCGTTCTTGTCGGCGGTGAGCACGCGCAGATAGCCGGCCGGCAGGCTGTCGAACGCCTTCAGCTTCAGCGTGCTGACGATGGCGCTGCCGCCGCCCAGGTTGAAGTCGCGGCTGAGGATCGGCTGCTGCGGCTGGAAGCTGTTGCCGTTCTCGTACAGCGCGGTGCGCACGCAATCCAGCGTGCGCGTGGCATACAGCGGCACCTGGCTGACGCTGCCGTCGGGCAGCTCGACCGCGGCGGGCAAGGCGTAGCTGCGGTAGTCGCCCACGCTGTCCTGCTGCGGCATGTCGGCGCTCTCGGCCTTGGCGCTGTAGCCGCGTGCCATCGCCATCATTGGCCGCGGTGCCGAGGCCTTGGCCATGTTCGGTTCGCCGGCGATCAGGGTGACCTGCGCATCGTGCCAGTCGCGACCGCTGCGGTTGGCGATGCTGGCGCGCGATTCGAACTGCATGCGGCAGGCTGCGCCGGGCTGCAGTGTCGCCACGTAGGCGGCGCGCCAGCCGAGGCCGGAGGTGGGATAGCTGAGCACGGCGCGGGCCTGGCCGGCGCGCGCGGCGTCCACGCGCAGGCTGAGGCTGGAGCCGGTGGCGAAGTCGGTGCCGCTGCTGCGCACGGCCGCGTAGTGGGTGACCAGGCTGGTGCGGCCGTTGCCGTCGCGCACCAGCAGGCCATCGCCCGCGCGCAGCAGGGTGCCGCTGGCCAGCGGCTCGCCGCTGTTGCCGAGGACGTCCACGCTGCGGCCGACCAGGCCGGTCAGCGCCGCATTCGCGCCTTGCGCCAGCAGCAGTCGCTGCGAGATCACCTGCGCGTTGCCGTCGGGAAAGCCCAGCGCCAGTGCCTCGGGATCGAGGAAGATCGGCAGGTCGCCGATCACCACATCGTGGGTGCCGGCGGCGAGGGTCAGCGAGCGCTGCTCGCGCACCACCGCGTAGCCGTCATCGACGTCGCCGCCACCATGGCTGGCGTACAGGGCGGCACTGTCGCTGCGATACAGGGTGAGCGCGGTGGCGTCGGCGGCATATGCCGGGCATGCGCCGGCCAGGGCAGCGAGGCAGGCGAAGGCTAGGGCGGAGCGATGTGCTGTCGTCATGAGGCGCATTCCATCGTGGGGACCGGATCGCCATCATAGCGACGGCACGTGCATGCCGCGCGTCGACTGCGTCGCTGCGTACCGAAGAGTGCCGGCATCCACGCCGTTCCCGTGCCGTGGGTCAGGGTTGTCCAAGCGCCGATGGCACGGCCTCACTATCGTGGCATGCGGATTCCTTGTGGACGCCCCGACCATGGCTGCATCCCCGACGATCGAAATCGCACCCGTCCGCCTGCCGGGCGACATCGGGATCGTGCGCGAACTGTTCGCGGAATATGTGGACAGCCTCGGCATCGATCTTTCCTTCCAGGACGTGGCCGCGGAGCTGGCGCAGCTGCCCGGCAAATACGCGCCGCCGCGGGGTGTGATCCTGATCGCGCGCGACGGCGCGGGAGCGCCCCTGGGATGTGTGGCGCTGCGGCCCTGGCCGCAGCCGGGCGTGTGCGAGATCAAGCGCCTCTATGTGCGGCCCGCGGCGCGTGGGCAGGCGCTGGGACGGCGGCTGGCCGAGGCGGTGATCGCCTGGGCGGCGCGGGCCGGCTACGTGCGCGTCCTGCTGGATACGCTGGCTTCGATGCAGGCGGCCCGGCAACTCTATGTCGCGCTGGGTTTTCGTCCGGTGGCGGCGTATTACGACAACCCGGTGCCGGGCACGTTGTACATGGCGCTGGAACTCGAGCCGGGAACGGCCTGAGCTACGCCGTCGCCCAGCCCGCGCGGAAAGCGGCGGGAGTCATGCCGAACGTCTTCACGAATTCGCGGTTGAGATGGGCCTGGTCGTAGAAGCCCGCGTCGAGCGCCGCCTCGATGATCGATGCGCGATCGCGCAACAGCGCCTTGGCCTTGTGCAGGGCCAGCAGGACGTGGAAGTTGTGCAGGCTGGTGCCGGTCTCGCGGCGGAACGCACGCGCCAGGTGGCCGGCGGAAACCGCGCAGGCTCGCGCGATCGCTTCCACGTCGGTGTGCAGCGAAGGGCGCACGGTCAGCAAGGTTCTGGCCTGCGCGCCGAGCGTATCGTGAGGGCCGTCGGTCGAGGCCTTCTTCGTGGCAGATGGCACGAAGCGCGAGCTGAAAGCCCAGCCGCTGCCATCCACCGGTTCGAAGCGGTGGATCACGCCCGCCGGCACCACGACGGTGTCGCCGGCAGCGACTTCGAGGCAGGTCGAGGGAAGGCGCAGCCGTGCACGGCCTGCCAGCACCTGCACGATCTCGTCGCCGGCGTGGAAGTGCAGCCGGAAGCGCCAGGCATGGCGCGCACCCGCGATCGTCTCGACCCGGCCGGATTCGCCCGGGCTGACCGTGAATGAAGTACGGGCGGCTGCGGCGGGCATGGGCCGGCTATGCGGTGGCGGTGCGGATGGCCTCGGGCAACGGCACCGGCTTGCCGCTGGCCGGGTCCATCCACACCATCACCACGTGGCCGTCGCAGTACAGCTGGTCGGGGTGTCCGGCGTCGATCACCCGGTGCGCGAGAGTCATCGAGCTGTTGCCCACGCGTTCGCAGAACAGCTGCACCTGCAACTGTGCGGGCCAGGCGATGGGGCGACGGTAGTTGACCTGGCTGGCGGCCATCACCGGCATCGCGTGATCGTCGAACCACGGCCCGGGCACGTGGCTCAGCCACTGCAGCCGCGCTTCTTCGAGGTAGGTGAGGTAGTTGGAGTTGTTGACGTGGTTGAACGCGTCGAGGTCGCGCCAGCGCACGCCGATCGAGGCGACGAACAGCGGCTTGCCGGTTTCGGTTTCCGGCGCGGCAGTGCTCGCGGCGTCGACGGCCGTGGTGGATTTGCGTGGACTCATGAACGCTTCTTCTTGCTGCCGCGCATCGGCTTGTACTTGTCGGCCGAGGCGATGTGCCTGGTGGCGGCCTTGACCCGCGTGGCGGCGCCCGGCTTCTTCGGCTTGGCCGGCTTCAGGTGCGGCGCGAGGAAATGGCCGGTGTGCGATTCGGGCGTGGCCGCCACGGTTTCCGGCGTGCCGGAAACCAGGATGCGGCCGCCGCCGGCACCGCCTTCGGGACCGAGGTCGACGATCCAGTCGGCGGTCTTGATCACGTCGAGGTTGTGCTCGATCACCACCACCGTGTTGCCCTGGTCGACCAACTGGTGCAGCACGTCGAGCAGTTGCTCGATGTCGTGGAAGTGCAGCCCGGTAGTGGGCTCGTCGAGGATGTACAGGGTGCGGCCGGTGTCGCGCTTGGACAGTTCCTTGGACAGTTTCACTCGTTGCGCCTCGCCGCCGGACAGCGTGGTCGCGCTCTGGCCGAGCTTGATGTAGTCGAGGCCGACCGCGCGCAGCGTGTCGAGTTTGCGCGCGATGGTCGGCACGTTCTCGAACAGCTTCAGTGCGTCCTCCACCGTCATGTCGAGCACGTCAGCGATGGTGTGGCCCTTGTACAGGATCTCCAGCGTCTCGCGGTTGTAGCGCTTGCCGTGGCACACGTCGCAGGGAACGTAGACGTCGGGCAGGAAGTGCATCTCCACCTTGAGCATGCCGTCGCCCTCGCATGCCTCGCAGCGGCCGCCGCGCACGTTGAAGCTGAAGCGGCCCGGCGTGTAGCCGCGCGAACGCGCTTCCGGCACCTGCGCGAACATCTCGCGCAGCGGGGTGAACAGGCCGGTGTAGGTGGCCGGGTTGGAGCGCGGCGTGCGGCCGATCGGCGACTGGTCGATGTCGACCACCTTGTCGAACAGCTCCATGCCCTCGACCGACTTGTAGGGTGCCGATTGGGTGCCGGCACCGTTGAGTTCGGCCGCGGCCAGGCGGAACAGGGTGTCGTTGACCAGGGTCGACTTGCCCGAGCCGGACACGCCGGTGACGCAGGTGAACAGGCCGGCCGGGATCGCCAGGTCGACGTGCTTCAGGTTGTTGCCGCTGGCGCCTTTCAGGCGCAGCCACGCGTCGTCGTCGATCGGCTGGCGGCGTTCCTTCGGCACTTCGATCGCACGCTCGCCGGAGAGGAACTGGCCGGTCACCGAACGCGGCGAGTCGAGCATGTCCTGCACCGTGCCCTGCGCCACGATCTCGCCGCCGTGCACGCCGGCGCCTGGGCCGATGTCGAGCACGTGGTCGGCCATGCGGATGGCGTCCTCGTCGTGCTCGACCACGATCACCGTGTTGCCGAGATCGCGCAGTCGCGTGAGTGTGCCTAGCAGGCGCTCGTTGTCGCGCTGGTGCAGGCCGATCGACGGTTCGTCCAGCACGTACATCACGCCGACCAGGCCGGCGCCGATCTGCGAAGCGAGCCGGATGCGCTGCGCCTCGCCGCCGGACAGCGAATCGGCCTGGCGATCCAGGGTGAGGTAGTTCAAGCCCACGTCGTTGAGGAAGGTCAGCCGTTCGCGGATCTCCTTGACGATCTTCACCGCGATCTCGCCGCGCCAGCCGGCCAGCTTCAGTTCCTCGAAGAACGCCAGTGCGTCGTCGATCGAACGCGAGGTGAGCGAAGGCAGCGCGTGATCGGCGACGAACACGTTGCGCGCCGAGCGGTTCAGTCGCTGGCCTTCGCAGGCGGGACAAGGCTGGTCGCTGATGTACTTGGCCAGTTCCTCGCGTATCGCGGCGGATTCGGTTTCCTTGTAGCGCCGCTCCAGGTTCGGCAGGATGCCTTCGAACGCATGCTCGCGGGTGACCTTGCCGCCGCGTTCGGTGATGTAGCGGAACGCGATCTGTTCCTTGCCGCTGCCGTACAGGATGGCCTTCTGGACGTCCGCAGGAAGCTTCTGCCACGGCGTGTCCACGTCGAAACCGTAGTGCGCCGCAAGCGACAGGATCAGCTGGAAGTAATGCGCGTTGCGCCGGTCCCAGCCGCGCACCGCGCCGTTGGACAGCGGCAATTCGGGATGGCCGACCACACGCGCCGCGTCGAACACCTGGGTCACGCCCAGGCCATCGCACGAAGGGCAGGCGCCGACCGGCGAATTGAACGAGAACAGCCGCGGCTCCAGCTCCGGCAGCGAGTAGTCGCAGACCGGACAGGAATAGCGTGAGGAGAGCAACTGCTCTGCTGCCTTTGCATCATCCATGCTGGCCAGGATCACCAGCCCATCGCCCAGCCGCAGCGCGGTCTCGAACGATTCGGCCAGCCGCTGCTTGATGTCTTCGCGCGGGCGGAAGCGGTCGATCACCACTTCGATCGTGTGCTTCTGGCGCAGGGTCAGCGGCGGCACCGCGTCCAGGTCGACCACGGCGCCGTCGACGCGGGCGCGCACGAAGCCTTGCGCGCGCAGCTGCTCGAACACCTGCACGTGCTCGCCCTTGCGCTCGCGGATCACCGGCGCCAGCAGCATGTAGCGTTGCTCCGGGTCCAGCGCCAGGGTGGCGTCGACCATCTGGCTCACCGTCTGCGCCTCCAGCGGGATGCCGTGGTCGGGGCAGCGCGGCGTGCCGACGCGGGCGTACAACAGGCGCAGGTAGTCGTACACCTCGGTGATCGTGCCGACGGTGGAGCGCGGGTTGTGCGAGGTGGATTTCTGCTCGATCGAGATCGCCGGCGACAGGCCTTCGATGTGGTCGACGTCGGGCTTCTCCATCATCGACAGGAACTGCCGCGCGTACGCCGACAGCGATTCGACGTAGCGCCGCTGGCCTTCGGCGTAGATCGTGTCGAACGCCAGCGACGACTTGCCGGAGCCGGACAGGCCGGTGATCACGATCAGCTTGTCGCGCGGGAGGTCGAGGTCGATGTTCTTGAGATTGTGCGTGCGTGCGCCGCGGATGCGAATGGTGTCCATGGACGCCGGATATGGGGGGGATCGTTTACTATACCAAGGAGTTTCGATAGTTCATTGTGCTGGTCGGCGGAATGCCTGGTGGATGCCGGCTTCATTGCATGCTCGCCATGACCTGATGTGCGTTTGAGCCAAGCCGGCCTGCTGAAGTTCTACAAATCGCCGCTGGGCCGGAAGGTGATCACGCAGATGCCGGTGACCATGGCCGAGGGCATGAAGATCGGCCAGGAGTGGGGCCGCGAGCGGGGCCAGGCGATGATCCGGAAGTTGCAGCAGAACGGTACCCTGGACGCCAGCGGGCGCTGCTCCGCCAGCCCGGCGGCCACCACGCCGAAGCCGGTGTCGAAGCCGGACCATTGAGCCGCGCAAGCACCGGCCCACGGCCATCCGGCGGGGGTTCGGGGCGGTTGTGGTCAGTATTTGACCAGTGCGCGGGCGGGTCGTTATAATCCGCAGTTCGCCAGACCCGACAAGGTCATGGCGATACCCAAGAGAATAACGACAGAAGGGCATTCCCATGAGTTACGCAGTCATCAAGACCGGTGGCAAGCAGTACCGTGTGCAGCAGGGCGACGTGCTGCGCGTGGAGCTGTTGACCGCCGAAGAAGGCGCCACCGTGAGCTTCGACCAGGTGTTGCTGGTCGGTTCCGGCGAGTCGGTCACCGTTGGTGCGCCGATCGTCGAAGGCGCCACCGTCAGCGCCACCGTGCGCAAGCACGGCCGTGCCGACAAGATCCGCATCATCAAGTTCCGCCGCCGCAAGCACTACAAGCGTCAGCAGGGCCATCGGCAGCATTTCACCGAAATCGAGATCACGGGCATCAACGCCTGAGCAACTGGAGCATTGAGTCATGGCACATAAAAAAGGCGTAGGTTCCAGCCGCAACGGTCGCGATTCGAACCCGAAATACCTCGGCGTCAAGGTCTACGGCGGCCAGGCCATCGAAGCCGGCAACATCATCGTGCGTCAGCGCGGTACCCAGTTCCACCCCGGCACGGGTGTGGGCCTGGGTCGCGACCACACGCTGTTCGCGCTGGTCGACGGTACCGTCAAGTTCGCCGTCCGCGGCGACAAGAACCGCCGTTTCGTCGACGTCGTCCAGGCGTAAGCCTTCCGCGGCGCGATAGCGAAGGCCCCGCTTCGGCGGGGCTTTTCGTTTTTTGACACGGGATTCGGGATTCGGGATTCGTAAAAGCTGAAACGTTCCACGTCCCGTATCCTGTCCAGATGGCCAGCTCTTCCCGAATCCCCAATTCCGAATCCCCAATCCCGGCTCTCCAATGAAATTCGTCGACGAAGCAAACATCAAAGTCCAGGCCGGTGACGGCGGCAATGGCTGCATCAGCTTCCGCCGCGAGAAGTTCATCCCGTTCGGCGGCCCCGACGGCGGCGACGGCGGTTTCGGTGGCTCGGTGTGGCTGGTGGCCGACGAGGGCCTGAATACCCTGGTCGACTTCCGTCACCAGCGCAGCTTCAAGGCCAGGCGCGGCGAGAACGGCATGGGCAGCCAGATGTACGGCAAGGGCGGCGAGGACACCACGATCCGCGTGCCGGTCGGCACCATGATCACCAACGTCGACACCGACGAGGTGATCGGCGACCTCACCGCCCATGGCCAGCGCATGCTGGTGGCGCAGGGCGGCAAGGGTGGCTTGGGCAACATCCATTTCAAGACGTCGGTGAACCGGGCGCCGCGCAAGGCCACGTCGGGCACGCCGGGCGAGGTGCGCGAACTGAAGCTGGAGCTGCGCCTGCTGGCCGACGTCGGCCTGCTCGGCTTCCCGAATGCCGGCAAGTCCACCTTCATCCGCGCGGTGTCCGCGGCGACGCCGCGGGTGGCGGATTACCCGTTCACCACGCTGCACCCGAACCTGGGCGTGGTCAGCCTCGGCACCGACCAGAGCTTCGTGATCGCCGACATTCCCGGCCTGATCGAGGGCGCCTCCGAAGGCGCCGGCCTGGGCATCCAGTTCCTGCGCCACGTGGCGCGCACCAGCCTGCTGCTGCACATCGTCGACATCGCGCCGATCGACGGCTCCGACGTGGCTGGCCAAGTGCGCGCGATCGAGCAGGAGCTGCTGAAATTCAATCCGGAATTGCTGGAACGCCCGCGCTGGCTGGTGCTGAACAAGGCCGACATGCTGGCCGAGGACGAGCGCCAGGCCGTGGCGGAGAAGATCGTCGCCGAGCTGAACTGGACCCAGCCCTGGTTCCTGGTCTCGGCAATCGCCCGCGAGGGCACCATGGCCGTGTGCCAGCAGGTGCAGCGTTTCTTCGAGTCGCAACGCGAGGCCAGCGTGGAACGCACCGACATGCTGCCGAACGACGTGCGCCTGCGCAGTGAGGAGCCGCCGCAAGGCTGATCGCCCGCGGATTCGACGCTGCGGGCTGCGGACACATGCCGCCGTCGATCCGTCCAGTCCATAGCTGGGGCCCGACTTGGGACCACGCAGTCCAACAGGTGTCCGGCGAGGGAGGCTGCGCGCGGATTCGCTTGCGGTCGATAACGAGAATGATTATCATCAACGCCACTTTGCTTTAGTGGAGCATGTTGATGCGCAGATTTTTCATCGCTGCCAGCCTGATGCTTGCCGGTTTCTCCGTGCATGCAAGCGAGATACCGGAATACAAACTGGTGATCAGCAACCACCGCTACCAGCCGGCCGAGCTGAAGGTGCCCGCCGGTGTCAAGTTCAAGCTGGTGGTGGAGAACCGCGACGCTTCTCCTGAAGAGTTCGAGAGCACCGAGTTCAATCGCGAGAAGATCGTGATGCCGAACAGTTCGGCCCATATCTACGTGGGCCCGCTTGCCGCCGGGCGCTACAAGTTCTTCGGCGACTTCCATCAGGACACGGCGCAAGGCGCGCTGCTGGTGGAGTAGCCGCATGCCAGGCATCGCATTGCTGGTTTTCCGGGAGGTCCTGGAAGCCGCCCTGATCGTCACCGTCGTCTGTGCGGCCACCCGCGGGGTACCGCGGCGCGGGCTGTTCGTCGGCGGCGGCCTGATCCTGGGTGTGCTGGGCGCGCTGCTGGTCGCCCTGTTCGCCGACGCACTGGCGAATGCCTTCAGCGGCGTCGGCCAGGAAGTCTTCAACGCCGGCGTGCTGCTGGCCGCGGTACTCATGATCAGCTGGCATGTGCTGTGGATGTCCGGCCATGGACGGGCGATGGCCGCGGAGATGAAGGCGCTGGGAGGTGCCGTCCAGAGCGGCTCCAGTTCGTTGATGATGCTGTTGCTGGTCGTGGCGCTGGCTGTATTGCGCGAAGGCTCGGAAGTGGTGCTGTTTCTGTACGGCATGGTGGCCGGTGGCGCGGTTGGCGTAATCGGCGGGCTGGCGCTGGGCGTGATCGCGGGCAGCGCGGTGGGTTTCGCCCTGTACTACGGCCTGTTGCGGATCCCGCTGCGGCATTTCTTCAGTGCGACCAACGCGATGCTGATGCTGCTGGCCGCGGGCCTGGCGTCATCGGCGGCGCGCTACCTGGTGCAGGCCAATCTGCTGCCGGCGCTGGCCGACCCGCTGTGGGACAGCTCATGGCTGCTGTCGAATGGCTCGCTGCCGGGGCAGACGCTGCATATCCTGGTCGGCTATGACGCCCGTCCGTCCGGGATCATGCTGGTGTTCTACACCGTCACCCTGCTGACCCTGTTCGGCGGCATGCGCTGGGTCGCTCGCGCTGCCGCCCCGCGTGCCGGCCCTGCGGCCGCTGCGATCGCAGTGCAACCCCAGCCCTGATTCCGCGCACCCGGCCACGCCGTCGTGGCTTGCCGCCTCGAGCGGGTGCGGTACGCGCCCGATTCACCCGAACCTGATTCCAAGGAAGCTCCTGCGTGATCACCCATTCCCGATTCTCCCGCGGCACCTGCCTGATGTTGTTCGCTGTCGTTGCGCTGGCAGGTGCCGGGCGTGCGCATGCCGACGACTTCATCGTGTATTCGCCGCACGTGATCGCGACCCAGACCGAGATCGAGCTGCGCGGCTACAACTTCGGCGACGGCCGATCGGACATGGACGGCCAGCGCGCCGCCGAATTGTCCGTGGCGCACGCCTTCACCGGCTGGTGGAAGCCCGAGCTCTATCTTGCCGAATACGAAAGGGAACCGGGTGCCGGCGGAAGCCTGGTGGGCTACGAGTTCGAAAACACCTTTCAGCTCACCGAACCGGGCCGCTACTGGGCGGACTTCGGCTTGCTCGCATCCTATGGCCATCCCAAGGATGGCGGGCCCGGCGAATTCGAGTTCGGTCCGCTGATCGAGAAGGCCGTGGGCCGCTTCGACCACCGGGTCAACCTGATCTGGGAGAAGCACGTCGGCGCGGGTGCCGCGTCCGGAACCGAGTTCCGTTACAGCTACGCAGGGACCTACGCCGTGTCGAGCGCGTTCCGCCCGGGCATCGAGGCCTATGGCCGCCCCGATGACGATGCCTATCAGGCCGGCCCGATCGTCGCTGGCGAATGGCATGTGCCGCACAGCTCCGGCAACGTGGAATACCGCTTCGGCATGCTGGTGGGTATCAACGCGGCGGCACCACGGCGCACCTGGCTGGCCCAACTCGAATACGAGTTCTTCTGAGCCTCCGGCCACCGCGGCGCTACATGCGGAACACGCCGTAGCGCTGCGGTTCGATCGGCGCGTTGAGCGAGGCGGAGATCGCCAGGCCGAGCACGCGGCGGGTGTCGACCGGGTCGATGATGCCGTCGTCCCATAGCCGCGCGCTGGCGTAGTAGGGGTGGCCCTGGCGCTCGTACTGGTCGCGGATCGGCGCCTTGAAGGCCTCTTCCTCGTCCGCCGACCACTCGCCGCCGCGCGCCTCGATGCCGTCGCGCTTGACCGTGGCCAGCACGCTGGCGGCCTGCTCGCCGCCCATCACGCTGATCCGCGCATTCGGCCACATCCACAGGAAACGCGCGCCGTACGCGCGGCCGCACATCGCGTAGTTGCCGGCGCCGAAGCTGCCGCCGATCACCACGGTGAACTTCGGCACGTGCGAGCAGGCCACCGCGGTGACTATCTTCGCGCCGTCCTTGGCGATGCCGGCCTGCTCGTACTTCTTGCCGACCATGAAGCCGGTGATGTTCTGCAGGAACACCAGCGGCACGTTGCGCTGGTTGCACAGCTCGATGAAGTGCGCGCCCTTCAGCGCGCTCTCGGCGAACAGGATGCCGTTGTTGGCGACGATGCCCACCGGGTAGCCGTGGATGTGCGCGAAGCCGCACACCAGGGTCTTGCCGTAGCGCGCCTTGAACTCGTGGAACTCGGAGCCGTCGACGATGCGCGCGATCACCTCGCGGATGTCGAACGGGCGGCGGGTGTCCTGCGGGATCACGCCGTACAGTTCCTCGGCCGGGTACTTCGGCTCGACCGGCGCGCGCAGCGCCAGCGGCATGTCCTTCTTCCGGTTGAGATGGGCCACGATGTCGCGTGCGATCGACAGCGCGTGCGCGTCGTTCTCGGCGTAGTGGTCGGCCACGCCGGAGATGGACGTATGGACGTCCGCGCCGCCCAGCGTCTCGGCGTCGACCACCTCGCCGGTGGCCGCCTTCACCAGCGGCGGGCCGCCGAGGAAGATCGTGCCCTGTCCGCGCACGATGATCGTCTCGTCGCTCATTGCCGGCACGTAGGCGCCGCCGGCCGTGCACGAGCCCATCACTACCGCGATCTGCGGGATGTTGAGCGACGACATCCGCGCCTGGTTGTAGAAGATCCGCCCGAAGTGCTCCTTGTCCGGGAACACCTCGTCCTGCAGCGGCAGGAACGCGCCGCCGGAATCGACCAGGTAGACGCAGGGCAGGTTGTTTTCCAGCGCCACTTCCTGCGCGCGCAGGTGTTTCTTCACGGTGATCGGGAAATAGGTGCCGCCCTTGACCGTGGCGTCGTTGGCGACCACCACCACCTCGATGCCGTTGACCCGGCCGATGCCGGTGACCAGGCCGGCGGCCGGCGCGGCATCGTCGTACATGCCGTGCGCGGCCAACGGCGCCAGTTCCAGGAATGGCGAGCCCGGGTCGAGCAGGGCGCGGATACGTTCGCGCGGCAGCAGTTTGCCGCGGGCGACGTGTTTCTCGCGCGCCTTCGCACCGCCGCCCTCGGCACTGCGCGCCAGCTCGCGCTGCAGGTCATCCACCACAGCACGCAACTGGTTGCTGCTGGCCTGGAATTCGGGAGAACGCGGGTCGATCTGCGATGCAATGACGCTCATGGATGCGGACTCACGGATTGACTGCCATCAAGGCCAAACCACGGATGATAGCGGGCGTTGGCCGGCGGCCAAAATAAACGGGCGGAAACGCGGGCCGCGGTCGAAAAAAAACGGCCGCGCAAGGCGGCCGTTTTTCAGGAAACCGGAAAAGGATCAATGACCCTTTGCGGCATCCTTGGCTTTGTCAGCAGCGTCTTTGGCGGCGTCGGCAGCCTTGGCGGCAGCGTCAGCAGCGTTGGTGGCGGCGTCCTTGGCCTGGTCGACAGCGGTGCCGCTGGCGGCCGGAGCAGCGGAAGCTGCGGTGGCAGCCTGTGCAGCCTGGTCGGCGGCCTGACCGGCTGCGTTGGCAGCGGTGGTGGCCTGGTCTGCAGCCTGCTCGGTCGCCGTGGTCGGAGCTGCCGCGGCAGCCTGCTGCGCCGTATCGGCAGCTTGCTGGGCGGTATCAGCCGACTTCTGGGCGTCTTGCGCGGAATCCTGCGCGCCGTTGCTGCATGCCGCCAACAGCGCGACGAGCGCGGCGGCGAGTAGGGTACGCGTAAACTTCATGGTGGATCTCCTTTGCCGTGGAATGCCGTTTGGCCGTGTATTAATAGCGCTTTCGCGGAAATTGCGCCACATCTTTTGCAGTGGAGCTTCAGGGCGTATTAAAAACTGATTTATCCGGCCGTCATGTGGATATCACGCGCTGGTGGTGGATTCAGCGTCAGTCGATGCACTCCACGGCGACCGCCGTCGCCTCGCCGCCGCCGATGCACAGGGACGCGATGCCGCGCTTGAGGCCGCGCGTCTTCAGCGCGTTCAACAAGGTCACCACCAGGCGCGCACCGCTGGCGCCGATCGGATGGCCCAGCGCGCAGGCGCCGCCGTTGACGTTGAGCTTGTCGTGCGGGATGCCGAGTTCCTTCATCGGGGTCATCGCCACCACCGCAAAGGCCTCGTTGATCTCGAACAGGTCGACGTCACCAACCTTCCAGCCGGCCTTGTCAAGGACCTTCTGGATCGCACCGACCGGCGCGGTGGTGAACCATTCCGGTTCCTGCGAGTGGGTGGCGTGCGCCACGATGCGCGCCAGCGGTTTCAGGCCGCGCTTGCCCGCATCGTCGGCCGACAGCAGTACCACGGCGGCGGCGCCGTCGGAGATGCTGGACGAGCTGGCCGCGGTGATGGTGCCGTTTTCCTTGCGGAAGGCCGGCTTCAGGCTGGGGACCTTGGCGATGTCGGAACGGCCGGGCTGCTCGTCGGTGTCGACCACCACGTCGCCCTTGCGGCCGCTCACGGTGACCGGGACGATCTCGCCGGCGAACCCGCCGTTCTGCTGCGCCGCCTGGGCGCGCTTGACCGACTCGATCGCGAACGCATCCTGCGCCTCGCGGGTGAAGTGGTATTTGTCGGCGCACAGTTCGCCGAACACGCCCATCGCCTTGCCGTCGTACGGATTGGTCAGGCCGTCCCAGGCCATGTGGTCGACCAGCTGGCCGTCGCCGTAGCGGATGCCGGTGCGCGCCTGCACCATGTGCGGCGCATTGGTCATCGACTCCATGCCGCCGGCCACCACCACGGTCGCCGAGCCGGCCTTGATCAGGTCATGGCCCAGCATGATCGCCTTCATGCCCGAGCCGCACACCTTGTTGATCGTGGTGCAGCCGGTGCTGGCCGGCAGGTCGGCGCCCAGCGAAGCCTGCCGCGCCGGCGCCTGGCCCAGGTTGGCCGGCAGCACGCAGCCCATGATCACCTCGCTGACATCGGCCGGGGCGACGCCGGATTGTTCCAGCGCGGCGCGGATCGCGGTGGCGCCGAGCTTCGGGGTGGGGACGCCGGTGAACTGGCCGAGGAAGGAACCGATGGCCGTGCGCTTGGCACCGACGATGACGACGCTGACATCCGACATGGATAACTCCGCTTGCAAGACTCGAGGGGCGCGAACGCCTGACAGATAACCCCGCAATTATCGCAGCCCGCCGCGAAACTCGGCAAACGACCGTAAGTCCTTGCGGCGCCGGGATTTGCGCCCCGTTTCATTGGATTTTCGTTGTGCCAAGATGCACGTCGGGGCAGCACCGTGGCGTATCTGCTACGCCGGCGATGCGTTGGATTGAAACTGCGTTGGCGGGGGATGGATGAAAACGTTCGACTCGGGTTTGCGGCGTCGCGAGATCGCGTGGCTGGTGGCCATGGCATTGGGGTTGAGTGCCTGTGGCGGGGGCGGCAACGTCAAGCCGACACCGCCACCGACGGCGCCGAGTTCGCCGCCACCGGCAAGCACGCCGGCCGATCAGCCGCCGCTGGATGCCCAGCTTGCGCTCACCAGTGCCTCCGCCGCGCACATCTTGGGCTACACCGGCGCCGGCGTGACCATCGGCGTGGTCGACAGCGGCATCATGCGCAACCACCCGGCGCTCGTCGGGCGGGTCAAGCAGGAATTGATCTACGTCGATCCGTCGACCAACAACACCGCGATCGACGACGTGGTCGGCCACGGCACCTGGGTCTCGCAGATCGCCGCCGGCCAGGCGTTCGACCGCTTTCCCGGCGGCATCGCGCCCGGCGCCAGCCTGGTTTCGGCGCGCATCATCAGCGACGTCGAGCCGAAGGACGACGGTTCGGGCCAGGGCAACGCGGTGACCGCTGCCGATGCCGACTTCTTCGCGCAGACGCTCAATCCGGCCCTGATCAACGCCGGCGTGCAGGTGATGAACAACTCCTGGGGCGGCATCTACTGGGATACCGGCAACGCCTCGATCAACCAGGCCTTCGCCCAGGCCTACGAGCCGTTCGTGCTGCAGCATGGCGGGCTGGTGGTGTTCGCTGCCGGCAACGACTCCCGCAGCGATCCCAGCGACATCGCCAGCCTGCCCAGCCTGGCGCCGCAACTGGGGCCGGGCTGGCTGGTCGCCGTGGCGGTCGACAGCAACCATCCGGGCCAGCTGGCGAGTTACTCGAACGCCTGCGGCAGGGCGATGAACTACTGCCTTGCGGCTCCGGGCGACGTGATCGTCAGCGACAAGGACACCTTGGCCAGTACCAGCAAACCGACCTACTGGGTGGTGAATGGTACGTCGTTCTCGGCGCCCATCGTTTCCGGTGCCGCCGCGCTGGTGTGGCAGGCCTTTCCGTACTTCAACAACGACCTGGTGCGGCAGACCCTGCTCGGAACGGCAGACGATCTGGGGGCGCCTGGTGTGGACCCGGTGTTCGGCTACGGCGAACTTAATGCGGGCAGGGCCGTGCTGGGCCCGGCAAAGTTCGACTGGGGCGATGTCACGGTCAACCTGCCCGGTTACAGCACGTCGTCGACCTGGGCCAATCCCATTGCTGGGGCCGGTGGCTTGATCAAGCAGGGTACCGGCACCCTCAATCTCACCCGGGACGCCAACTATACCGGACCGACCCTGGTCCAGATGGGCAACCTCAATGTGACGTCGCTGGCCTCGTCGGTGACCATTTCGCAAGGTGCCACGTTGTATCCGAGTGTGGGAATCGGTGGCTCGGTTGCCAACGGCGGAGTCTTCACGTTGAACAGTGATAGCCCCATCACTATTGGCGGCGACTACAGCCAAACCAATAATGGGTCGCTGGACGTCGTGTTGGGATCGCTCTTGCAAGTCAACGGCAAGGTAACGTTGTCCGGTACCACGACACTGCTGGTAATGGGCAAGCGTGCCGGCTATGTAGCCCATTTGCGCACGGATATCATCAATGCGGTTGGCGGACTGACCGGCACCTTCAGCGCAATCAACGCCGGCTCCGGCGTCTTGCTTACCGCCACGCCTGGCTACGACAGCAGCAGCATGTGGCTCGATGTGACGCGTGCCGATGTCACTTCGGTGCAGGGCATGAGTTACACCGGCGCATCGCTCGGTGCTGCCCAGCGGGTGGAGAGTGCGTTCAGACAGATCGACAGCACGCTTGGCTCGCTTACGGGTACGGGCAGTTCGGTGGCGGTCAGCAGCCAGTTCACCGATGGCGCGGCGGGGCTGCAGCAGTCTCCTTCGACGACTGCGCTGGCGCGTTCGCTGGAGAGCCTGTCCGGCCAGTTACATGCGGCCAGTGCGGCGATGACGTTCGAGGCGATCGACGCGGGCACGCGTGCCTTGTCCGATCGCTTCGACAGCCTGCTCGACACGCCGCAGGCCGGCGGGTGGATGCAGAACCTCGGCTACCACGGCGACATGTCGCGCAGTGGTTACGGCAACGTCGGTTATGACCTCGGCGGCACGCTGGTCGGGCAGGACTATCGCGTCGGCGGCAACGGTATTGCCGGCTATGCGCTAAGCCAGAGCCAGAGCCTGGGGCGGCTCGCCGAAAGCGCGGACCAGGGCCACAGCCGTGCGCTGGAAGGGATGCTGTACGGCGGCGTGATCCGCGGCGCGTGGTACACGATGGGCCGTTTCGGGGTCGGCAGCTATCGTGAAAGCATGCGCCGCCGGCTCGAGCTCGGCGACCAGTTCGCCGGCGTGGCCAGCGACGGCAACGGCCGCTACGGCGTGGCCTATGGCGAAAGCGGCTACCGTCTGGCGCTCGGCCGCACCCGGCTCACGCCGTACGTGAACCTGCAGTACGCGCAGGTGCGGCGCGACGGCTTCAACGAGCGCGGCGCGTATGGCTTCGGCCTGAAGTCAGGCGCGCAGACGACAGCGCGCTGGCAGGCTGGTCTGGGTTTGCGTGCCACGCGCAATTGGACGCTGGCCGGCGGCGGCAGCCTCAGCCTGCAGGCGCGGATGCTGTGGCAGCAGTCGTTCGGCCTGCGCGGCGAAGTGTTCGACGCCAGTTTCAGCGGGATCGACCAGTTCGCCCCGGTCGGCGGCATCGGCCTGTCACGCTACGGCGGCGTGCTCGGTACCACGCTGGGCTGGCAGATGTCGCCACGCGCCAGCCTGCAGCTCGGCTACGACCGCTACCTCGGCCAGCGCCAGCAGGCGCAGATGGCCACGGCGAACTTCAGCTGGTCGTTCTGATCCGGGCCGATCGACGGCATGGCCGGCGGGCATCGACTGCCGCCAGCCATGCGCGGCGTCACGCCTTGCCGTGGAACAGCTCGCGGCCGATCAGCATGCGACGGATCTCGTTGGTGCCGGCGCCGATCTCGTACAGCTTGGCGTCGCGCAGCAGGCGGCCGGCGGGGAACTCGTTGATGTAGCCGTTGCCGCCGAGGGTCTGGATGGCCTCCAGCGCCACCTGTACCGCGTTGACCGAGGCGTTGAGCAGGCACGCGGCCGGGTCGATGCGCGACTTCACGCCGTTGTCGAACTGCTGCGCCACCATGTAGGCAAAGCCGCGCGAACTCTGCAGCGCGGTGTACATGTCGGCGATCTTCGCCTGCATCACGCCGAAGGTGCCGATCGGCGCGTTGAACTGCTTGCGCTCGCGCACGTAGGGCAGGGCCAGGTCCAGCGCCGCCTGCATCAGGCCGAGCGGGCCGCCGGACAATACCAGCCGCTCGGTGTCCAGGCCGCTCATCAGCACGCGCACGCCTTCGTTGACCTCGCCGACGATGTTCTCGGCCGGGATCTCGCAGTTCTCGAACACCAGTTCGCAGGTGTTGGAGCCGCGCATGCCGAGCTTGTCCAGCTTCTGTGCCGTGCTGAAACCCTGCATGCCCTTCTCGACGATGAAGGCGGTCATGCAGCGGCTGCCGGCCGCGCGCGGTGCGGTACGCATGTAGACCAGCAGCACGTCGGCGTCGGGGCCGTTGGTGATCCACATCTTGCTGCCGTTGGCGACCCATACGTCGCCGCGCAGCTCGGCCTTGCAGCTCATCGAGCCGACCACGTCGGAGCCGGCGCCGGGCTCGCTCATCGCCAGCGCGCCGACGTACTCGCCCGAGCACAGCTTCGGGATGTACTTGCGTCGCTGCGCCTCGTTGCCGTTGTGGTAGATGTTGTTGAGGCACAGGTTGGAGTGCGCGCCGTAGGACAGGCCGACCGAGCCGGACGCGCGCGAGATTTCCTCCATCGCCACCATGTGCGCGAGGAAGCCCAGGCCGCTGCCGCCGTACTCTTCCGGCACGGTCACGCCGAGCAGGCCCATCTCGCCGAACTTGCGCCAGAGGTCGGCGGGGAACAGGTTGTCGCGGTCGATGCGGTCGGCGCGCGGGGCGATTTCCTTTTCCGCAAACGCATGCACGGACTCGCGCAGCAGGTCGATGTCTTCTCCGAGCGGAAACGGACGCATGGCGAACTCCTTGAATGCAGGCCGGCGATTTTAGCGCACGCCGCCTCGCAGCGCCGGCCATGGACGGGTGCGGGAGCTACAGCTGGGATTCGATCGGCAGCCAGCTCATCACGCGGGTGATCGCGCGCAGCCACCAGCCGGCGTCGGGCTCGTGCCCGAGCACCTGCGGCGGCTGCGTGGTGCGGTCCAGCCACTGCGTCGAGCCGTCCGCGCCGCGGCGGAGCTGGTAGCTCAGCGCCGGCGCGGCCAGCCGCAGGTATTCCTGGCGCAGGTCGTGGGCCAGGCCCGGATCGTCGAACAGCACGCCCATTTCGGTATTGAGGTTGGCCGAGCGCGGGTCGAGGTTGAACGAGCCGACGAAGCCGCGGGTGCCGTCGATCACGAACGCCTTGGTGTGCAGGCTGGCGCCGCTGCTGCCGAACAGGCCGTGGGTGGCGACCGGGCCGTCGCGGCGGAGCTCGTACAGGCTCACGCCGCCTGCCAGCAGGCGGGGGCGGTAGCGCTCGTAGCCGCTGTGCACGGCCGGCACGTCGTTCGTGGCCAGCGAGTTGGTGATCACGCCGACGCGGGTGCCGCTGCGCACCAGGCCGAGCAGGGTCGCGGTGCCTTGCCTGCCGGGAACGAAGTAGGGCGAGATCAGCAGCACCTCGCTGTGCACGCCGCCGAGGTGGGCGGCTAGCCGCGGCTGCAGCCAGCCGCCGCGGTCGGCGGACTTCGTCTTCAGTGGCGGATCGGACGCCACCACGATGTTCGCGCTCCAGTGCGGCGACAGTTCGTGGTTGCTCAGGCGCTGTGCGGAAGGGGAGGCGGCGACCCGCTTCAGGTAGACCTGTGCCGTGGCGTCGGCGGATTCGTGGGCGAGCGCGGCCACCAGCTTGTGCAGGTTTTCCGGCGTCTGCGGGTTCAGCGCCTCGATCGGCACCGCCGCGCTGGAGTTCCAGAAATCGTCGAAGATCGCGCTGGCATCGGCCACCGCCGGGCCGAGCAGGAGCATGTCGAGGTCGCGGAAGTTCACGCGGCGGTCGGCGTCGAAGTACTCGTTGCCGATGTTTCGGCCGCCGACCAGCGCGACCCGGCCGTCGGCGATCCACGCCTTGTTGTGCATGCGGTGGTTGACGCTGAAGAAACGCTGCACCATTTCCAGCAGGCGCCACACGCCGCTGCGGTTGCGGAACGGGTTGTACAACCGCACTTCGATGTTGGGATGCGCGTCCAGCGCCAGCAGCGCCGGGTCGAGTCCCTTGGTATTGATGTCGTCGAGCAGCAGGCGCACGCGCACGCCGCGCTCGGCCGCGGCGTACACCTCGCGCGCCAGCAGGTGGCCGACCAGGTCGTCGTGCCACATGTAGTACTGCAGGTCCAGGCTGCGCCCGGCCAGGCGTGCCGAGGCGGCGCGTGCGGCGAACGCGTCCAGGCCGTCGGGCAGCAGGGTCGCCGCGGTCTTGCCGGGATGCGTGGCCAGGTACGGCGCCAGTTCGCGGTCGATCGCCGTCTGTGCCGGCTGCAGCGGCAACGCCGTGCTTGGGGCTCCGGCGGCGCGCGGAGTCAGGTGGTCGGCCAGCAGCAGCCCGCTGAGCACGAGCAGCAACAGTGCCAGCATGCCCCAGCCCAGCCAGATCATCACCCTGCGCATCCGTGGCACCTCCTGCGCCCGATTATTCGGTTGCCACTTCACATATGCAAAGGCCTGCCGCGCAATGCGGCAGGCCTTTGGCAAGCATCGCATGCCGGTGAGGCCACCGGCATGTCGTGTCGAAGCAGCTTACTGACCGCGCATGCGGCCCTGGAAGCGGGTGCCGCCGTTGCCCATGTGCGACAGCTTCAGCTTGCCGATCGCGTTGATGCGCTCCTCGGCGAGGCGGTCGGCGGCCTTGTAGGTCGGGATGTTCTCGGTCTTCGAGATCTCGAAGATGCGGCCCAGGTTGTAGTAGATCGTGCGCATCATGCGCATCGCGCGCTCGCGGTTGTAGCCGTCGATCTCCAGCGACACGTTCATCACGCCGCCGGCGTTGACCGCGTAGTCCGGCGCATACAGCACGCCGCGACGGTTCAGCTCGTCGCCGATCGCGTCGGTGGCCAGCTGGTTGTTGGCCGGGCCGCAGATGATCTTGGCCTTGATGCGGTCGATGGTCTGCTCGTTCAGCGTGCCGCCCAGGGCGCACGGCGAGTACACGTCGGCGTCGACGTCGTAGATTTCGTCCAGGCCCACCGCCTCGCAGCCCAGCTCGTCCACGCAGCGCTGCACCGCTTCCTTGTTGATGTCGGTGACGAACACCTTGGCGCCCTGCTCGCGCAGCAGCTTGATGAACTCGCCGCCGACGTGGCCGCAGCCCTGCACGGCGTAGCTGTACTTGCCCACGTCTTCATTGCCGTGCTTGAACTGCAGCGCGGCCATCAGGCCCTGCAGCGAACCGTAGGCGGTGAACGGCGACGGGTCGCCCGAACCGCCGTGCACCTGGTGCACGCCGGTGACGTACTCGGTCTCGCGGAACACGTATTCCATGTCGTTGACGTCGATGCCGACGTCCTCGGCGGTGATGTAGCGGCCGTTCAACGAGTTGACGAAGCGGCCGAACGCGCGGAACAGCGCCTCGGACTTGTCCTTGCTCGGGTCGCCGATGATCACTGCCTTGCCGCCGCCCAGGTTCAGGCCGGCCACGGCATTCTTGAAGGTCATGCCGCGCGACAGGCGCAGCACGTCGTTCACCGCTTCCTGCTCGGTCTTGTACGGCCACATGCGCAGGCCGCCGAGCGCGGGGCCCAGCACCGTGTTGTGGATCGCGATGATGGCCTTCAGGCCGGCGTCCTTGTTGTGGCAGAAGACGACTTCTTCGTGACCCGTGTTGGCGATGGTTTCAAAGATCATTGGAACGGTGACTCCATGATTTACGGTGCCGATGGGCATCTACAGATGGGCGGCGGGGAGCAGGTGGGACCCTGCCAGGGGGTGTGAAAACGCTTGAAACTCATCGCCCCGACCGGAGCCGGGGCGATGAATCAAAGCGACAAGTTTAATACGTCGCTCCTGCAGGTGGTGACGCGACGCAACAAGCCAGGGGCGTACGGGGTATTCAGCGCCCCCAGTAACCCGGCTGGAAGCGCCACTGGCGACCATGCTGCACCCAGCGTGCCGGGCGGTAGTGGCGGCCCGGATGCACCCTGACCCAGGTGCCGCCGACCCACACATGGCGGTGGGCATAACCATCCCAGCGCCAGTAGCCCGGCGCCCAGACGTAACCGCGACGCGCCGGCGGCAGCCGCTCGAAACGGGGCGGCGGCGGGGCCACGCCGATGTTGATGCCGACTGCCACCTGGGTGCGCGCGGCGGCGGCCGGCGCATACATGGCGCCGGCGAACGTCAGGCCGAGTCCGGCCAGCAGGGCCAGCTTGAGAGGTATGCGGGTCATCGTGTTCTCCGTCGGCGCCGCGAAGTGCGGCAGGCAGGACGGAAAACGAGGAGCGGCGCGCGCAGTTGACGGCGTGCCGCCCTTCGTTCAGCCAGCGATTACATCCAGGCCTGCCTACATCCGGCAGTTCGGCGCATGACCGCCGGCGCGCGCCTGCTGGTATACCGGCAGCAGTTGCTGAGCCTGCTTGTTCAGCGCCTGCGCACGGTTGCCGGAAGACGGGTGGGTGGACAGGAAGGCCGGCGGCTTGCTGCCGCCCTGCGCGCCCATCTTGTCCCACAGCGTCACCGCCGCGCGCGGATCGAAACCGGCCTGGGCCATGTAGCGCTGGCCCAGCGTGTCGGCCTCGCTTTCCTGGGTGCGCGAAAACGGCAGCAGGATGCCTACCTGCGCGCCCACGCCGAGCAGCGCCGCCGCGTTGCCGGCATCGCTGCCGCGCGAACCGGCGTAGATCGTGCCGGCGGCCACCGCGGCCTGCGCCGCCATGTTGTCGGACACGCGCTCCGCACCGTGCCGCGAGACCACGTGCGACAGCTCGTGGCCCAGCACCACCGCCAGCTGGTCCTGGTTGCTGGCCAGCTTGAACATGCCCCGGTTCACGCCGATCCGGCCGCCGGGCAGGGCGAACGCGTTGGCCGTGTCGTCGCCGATGATCTGCACTTCCCATTGCTGGGTGTTCCACGGCGGCGGCAGCACCGCGATCAGCGCGTTGGACACGCAGGTGGCGTAGGCGCGTTCGCGCGGCGCGTCCACGAACTTGCCCTGCTTGCGCATGTCGTTGAACGCGCTCAGGCCCATCTGGCTCATCTGGCTGTCCGACACCATCATCAGCTGCGAACGGCCGGTCGGCGAGGTGACGCAGGCGGCCAGCAGGGCCGTGGCCAGCGGGATGCTCAGGTTGCGGATATTCATGCGGGATCCTCCTTGGCTTGCAGCGGCAAAGCATACCCGCCGGGTCTGCCGAGGCCGCGTGATGTCACTTGATATAGAACGAACGATCGTGCTATTTATGCGGCCATGACGATCGCAACCCACCCCGGCAAGCGCGCGGCCACCCGCGACACCATCCTCGACCACGCCTACGCGCTGGCCCGCCGCGACGGACTGGAAGGCCTGTCGATCGGCAACCTGGCCAGCGACGTGGGCATGTCCAAGAGCGGCGTGTTCGCCCACTTCGGCTCGCGCGAAGACCTGCAGTTGGCCGTGCTCGACACCGGCCGCCAGCGCTTCGTGACCCGGGTGCTGCTGCCGGCGCTGAAGCAGCCGCGCGGCCTGCCGCGGCTGCGCGCGATCGTGGCGAACTGGTTCGAGTGGAGCCGCGAGCACCAGAGCGGCTGCGTGCTGCTGTCCGCCGTGAGCGAGTACGACGGCCGCGACGGCGCGCTGCACGACGGCGTGGTGCGGCAGCAGGCCGGCTGGCGCGACGAGCTGCAGAAGGCGATCGCGCAGGCGATCGAACTGGGCCACCTGCGCCGCGACACCGACGTCGCCCAACTCGCCTTCGAGATCTACGCCCTGATGCTCGGCCTGCACCACGACGCCGGGCTGTTCGGGTTCGACGAAGCCGGCCGCCTTGCCCGGGCGGCCTTCGAGCGCCTGTGGCGCAGCTGGCAAACCTGAGGCGATACCCATGTCCACCGTCATCGACCGACTCAAGCTCACCACCGTGCGCACCGGCTTCGTGCTGGGCGGCCGGATCGCACCGAAGCGCACGGTGAACCGCGCCGCGCGCCTGTTCGCCACCCCGTATGCCAGCAGCCGCAGCCGTGCGCAGGCGGTGCAGGGCGACGCGGACATGCAGCGCGGCGAGTTGCAGGTCAACGGCGAAACCATCGCCACCTACGTCTGGGGCGACCCGTCGACCCAACCCTACGCGCTGCTGGCGCACGGCTGGTCCAGCTTCGGCCTGCGCTTCCTGCCGTGGGTGGCGCAACTGCGTGCGCAGGGCCTGGCCGTGGTCACCTTCGACCAGCCCGGCCACGGCCACAGCACCGGCAAGCTGTGCACGCTGCCGGAATTCATCGCCACGATCCGCGCGATCGGCGCGCGCCACGGCAACGCCGCGCTGGCAGTCGGCCACTCGTTGGGCGGTGCCGCGGTCACCCTGGCGCAGGATGAAGCCTGGCATGCCGAACGGCTGATCCTGGTGGCGCCAGCGGCCGACATGAAGGCGGCAGCGCGGCGCTTCTTCCGCTTCGTGCACCTGGCCGGCCATCTGCGCCAGCCGTTCTACGCATGGCTGCACCGGCGCACCGGCGTGCATATCGACGAACTGCGGGTGGAACGCAAGCTGCCGGCGTTGGGCCAGCCCGCACTGATCGTGCACGACCTCGACGACGCCGACGTGCCGTGGGCCGAAGGCGAGCGCTACGCCCAATATTGGCCCGGCGCGCGGTTGTACACCACGCAGGGCCTGGGCCACCGCCGCGTACTCGACGCCCCTGAAGTGGTCGAGGCGGCGCTGGCCTTCGTGCGCGGCGAACAGGTGGGCACGCGCGTGGTCGGCAGCCCAGACCTCGCGCTCTGCATGTAGGTTTCCCTTCCCTCTCGGAATTTCAGGGGAAATAACGCCGTCGTCCCGGCGAAGGCCGGGATCGCACTTCCGGCCTTCGCCGGGACGATGGCGTGGTAGCTCAAAACTCCGCGTTCCCTGTCGATCCACTAGAATCGGCAAGTTCAAGCACAGATGTCGGAGTTGCCATGAGTTCCCCCGCCAAGCACGTCCCCGCCAGCGCCCCGCAGACGGAAACCACCCCGCTGCGTTTCGTCACCGCGGCCAGCCTGTTCGATGGCCACGACGCGGCGATCAACATCATGCGGCGGATCATCCAGAGCCAGGGCGCGGAGGTGATCCACCTCGGCCACAACCGCTCGGTCGAGGACGTGGTGCGCGCCGCGCTGCAGGAAGACGCCGACGCCATCGCGCTGAGTTCCTACCAGGGCGGCCACGTCGAGTACTTCAAGTACATGGTCGACATGCTGCGCGAGCGTGGCGCCGGCCACGTGCGCGTGTTCGGCGGCGGCGGCGGCACCATCACGCCGGAAGAAATCCGCGAGCTGCAGGCCTACGGCGTCGAGCGCATCTACCACCCGAACGACGGCATGAAGCTCGGCCTGGTCGAGATGATCGAGGACGTGATGCAGCGCGCCGGCAGCGCCGCCGCGAAGCGCGCCGAATCCGAATCGCACGCATTGCCCAAGGTCGACATCGACGACGAGATCTCGATCGGCCACATGCTCTCGGCGATCGAGGAAGGCAAGCTCAGCGACAGCGAACTCGAACACCAGCGCAAGCAGTGGAAGCTGGCCGGCAAGCACACGCCCGTGCTTGGCCTCACCGGCACCGGCGGCGCCGGCAAGTCCAGCGTGGTGGACGAACTGCTGCTGCGCTTCCTGCACGCGTTCCCCGGGATGCGCATCGCCGTGCTCGCGGTCGATCCCACCCGCCGCCGTTCCGGCGGTGCGCTGCTGGGCGACCGCATCCGCATGAACTCGCTGCGTTCCAAGCGCGTCTACATGCGCTCGATGGCCACGCGCCGCCAGCACGCCGCCACCAGCGTCGTGTTGCACGACTGCATCGACTTCCTGAAGAGCCAGCCGTACGACCTGGTGATCGTCGAGACCGCCGGCATCGGCCAGAGCGATTCGGAAATCGTCGACCTGGTCGACTTCCCGGTCTACGTGATGACCAGCGACTACGGCGCCGCCAGCCAGCTGGAGAAGATCGACATGATCGACTTCGCCGACCTGGTGGTGCTCAACAAGTTCGACAAGCGCGGCGCCGAAGACGCACTGCGCGACGTGCGCAAGCAGTGGAAGCGCAACCACACCGCGTTCAAGGTGGCCGACGAAGACGTGCCGGTGTATCCCACCATCGCCAGCCAGTTCAACGACCCGGGCGTGACCTGGATGTTCACCAACCTGTGCCGCCTGATGCGCGAGAAGCTCGCGCTGCCGGCGGAGAAATGGTCGCCCCAGCTCGACACCACGCTGAAGGAACCGCGCGCCACCGTGCTGATCCCCGGCAGCCGCGTGCGCTACCTTGCCGAGATCGCCGAGCAGGGCCGCGCCATCAACAGCGGCATCGCGCACCAGGCCGAATTCGCCAGCAAGGCGCAGCACTACTACGAGGCGCTGAAGGAACTGGGTGATCCGAAACTGCCGCGTCCGC
Source organism: Rhodanobacter sp. LX-99 (assembly GCF_018599185.1). NCBI lineage: Bacteria > Pseudomonadati > Pseudomonadota > Gammaproteobacteria > Lysobacterales > Rhodanobacteraceae > Rhodanobacter > Rhodanobacter sp. LX-99. The sequence goes on from NZ_JAHFVL010000002.1 coordinate 294,520, forward strand.
TGGATCTATACAGTAGCGCCGATTTGCATCCCTCTCCCTCCGGGAGAGGGACCGAGGGTGAGGGTACGGGCGGAGCACGCAGCTCCACCTCAGCCCCGAACCCTCACCCCCAACCCCTCTCCCACGGGGAGAGGGGAGAAAGCGCCGACCGCTCCATCCTCCTGCTGCGCCAGCGCTACAACGCCGCCCTCAAGGAACTCAGCCACGAAGCCATCCACCAGCTGCGCGAATGGCCGGCGCTGTACGCATCGGTCACCGCCGACGTCAACGAATACAAGGTGCGCGACAAGGTCATCCGCGTCGAGAACTACCGCGAATCCCTGAGCCACCAGAAGGTGCCCAAGGTGGCGCCGCCGAAGTCCAAGGACTGGGGCGAACTGGTCGGCTTCCTCGGCCGCGAGAACCTGCCGGGCCACTACCCGTACACCGGCGGCGTCTACCCGTACCGCCGCAGCGGCGAAGACCCCACCCGCATGTTCGCCGGCGAGGGCACGCCCGAGCGCACCAACCGCCGCTTCCACTACCTCAGCCAGGGCGGCGCCGCCACGCGCCTGTCCACCGCGTTCGACTCGGTCACCCTGTACGGCGAAGACCCCGCGCCACGCCCGGACATCTACGGCAAGATCGGCAACTCCGGCGTCAACATCGCCACCCTGGACGACATGAAGAAGCTGTACTCCGGCTTCGACCTCAGCGCGCCCAGCACCTCCGTCTCCATGACCATCAACGGCCCCGCGCCGATGATCCTGGCGATGTTCATGAACACCGCCATCGACCAGAACGTCGAGAAGTACCTGAAGGAAGACGACAAGCGCTGGGCCACCGCGCAGCAGTACATCGACAAGCTGTACGCCAACACCTCGCGCCCGCAGTACCACGGCGACCTGCCCAAGGGTAACGACGGCCTCGGCCTGGGGTTGCTCGGCGTCTGCGGCGACGAACTGGTCGACGCGGAAACCTACGCCCGCATCAAGGCCGACACGCTCACCAAGGTGCGCGGCACCGTGCAGGCCGACATCCTGAAGGAAGACCAGGCGCAGAACACCTGCATCTTCTCCACCGAATTCGCGCTGCGCATGATGGGCGACATCCAGCAGTACTTCGTCGACCACAAGGTGCGCAACTTCTACTCGGTATCGATCAGCGGCTACCACATCGCCGAAGCCGGCGCGAACCCGATCAGCCAGCTCGCCTTCACCCTGAGCAACGGTTTCACCATCGTCGAGTACTACCTCGCCCGAGGCATGAAGGTGGACGACTTCGCGCCCAACCTCAGCTTCTTCTTCTCCAACGGCATGGACCCGGAATACACCGTGATCGGCCGCGTCGCCCGCCGCATCTGGGCGCGCGCCATGCGCGAACGCTACGGCGCCAGCGCACGCAGCCAGATGATGAAGTACCACATCCAGACCTCAGGCCGCTCGCTGCACGCGCAGGAAATCCAGTTCAACGACATCCGCACCACGCTGCAGGCGATGTACGCGCTGTTCGACAACTGCAACTCGCTGCACACCAATGCCTACGACGAAGCCATCACCACGCCCACCGAAGAAAGCGTGCGCCGCGCGGTGGCGATCCAGATGATCATCAACAAGGAACTCGGCCTCAACTTCAACGAGAACCCGTGGCAGGGCAGCTACGTCGTCGACACCCTCACCGATCTGGTGGAAGAAGCCGTGTACAAGGAGTTCGAGGCGATCAGCGAGCGCGGCGGCGTGCTCGGCGCGATGGATACCATGTACCAGCGCGGCAAGATCCAGGAAGAGTCGATGTACTACGAGCACAAGAAGCACGACGGGTCGCTGCCGTTGATCGGCGTGAATACGTTCCTGCCGAAGGATCATGGCGGGGAGATTGCTACAGAGATTGAACTCATCCGTTCGACTGAAGAAGAGAAGGGCCAGCAGATCGCCAACGTGAAGCGCTACGGCGAGGCGCGCAATGCGCTGGCGTCAGACAGCCTCAAGGTGCTGCAAGTGACGGCACGCGATCGGCGCAATGTGTTCGAGCAGTTGATCGAGGCGGTGAAGTACAACTCGCTGGGGCAGATCTCGCATGCGTTGTATGAAGTCGGCGGCGAATACCGGCGGAACATGTAAGCCATGCCGATCATCTCCAGCTTCTTCGGTATCTATGTCCGCATGTACTTCGCCGATCACGCACCGCCGCATGTACACGTGGAATACCAGGGGCACGAGGCGCTGGTTGCCATCGAAGATGGCATCATCGTGCAAGGCGAGTTGCCCAAGCGCGCGCTCGCCCTGGTGAAGCAGTGGTGCCTCGACCATCACGAAGAGCTGGAGCAGAATTGGATTCGCGCACAGGCGCTGCAGCCACTCAGCCGCATTCCGGGAGCCGACAATGATTAAATTGATCGCGGTCGAACCAAAAGAGGGGTGGCAGCTGTTGCTGCGTTTCTCCGACGGTGCTTCGGGTGTGTTCGATTTCTCCAGGTTCGTTGAAATGGACACGGAGATGACGGCGCCACTGCGTGATCCGGCGTTCTTTGCACGCCACTTCATCGAGCTCGGTGCACTGGCTTGGCCAAACGGCTTGGATTTCAGTGCGGGGTCGTTGTATCAGCGGCTGCAGGATGAGGGAAAGCTGGTGCGCGACAAGAAGGTTGCCTGAGCAGTAGCCGAAGTGCAGAAGTGATTCGCGCTGTTCGACCGCAAGGGTCCGCTGGATGAATGACTCGCCGAAATCGCCGACGACAAAGCATGAGGGCGTCCGCGAGCCGCTTGTCGATGGCAACGTGCTGGATGTCGTGCAGGTCGGCAGGGGCGATCTATCGGACTGGGTGGAGTTGATGGAGGCGGTGGAGGCGTTGTGCCCGGTGTGGCCGAAGGGGAAACGCCCGATGGCGAAGCAGTTCGAGTTCAGGCTGAGCTGGCCCGGGTTTGACGGACACCTTTGAACGGGGACAATCCCCTGGGAGGTGTCAGATGGTCAAGCGTCAACGATTCACCGCAGAGTTCAAGCGCGAAGCGGTCAGGCTGCTCGATGCCGACGAACTTGCTGCACCACAGGTAGTAGGAGGCCTCGCTGAAACCGTGCTGCCGGCACAACTCCTTCACCGGCATGCCGGCCTCCGCCTCGCAGAAAGCTGATGATCTGTTCCTCGGTAAACCGCTTCTTCACGTCCAATCTCCTTCAGGTGGGAAATTGGACTCCAAACTACGGTGCTACTCAAACCCCCGGGGGACGTCGCCGACACGACGCGGTCGGAGGGCTCGGGGCGGCTATCATGGCGACATGTCCAAGCTGCTCATGAACCTGCGTGACGTCCCCGACGATGAAGCCGACGAGGTACGCGCGATGCTCGACGCGCAGCGGATCGCGTTCTACGAAACCCGGCCCAGCATCTGGGGTATCTCGGCTGGGGGAATCTGGATCACGGAAGATGCGGCCTTCGCGGACGCCAGGCGCGCGATGGACGACTACCAGCAACAGCGCGCGACCCGTGCCCGTGCCGAATACGCCGCTGCCAAACGCGCAGGCACCGCGGAGACGTTCATCACGTTGCTTCGTGCAGACCCGCTGCGCGTCGTGATGAGCTTGTTGGGCATCCTCTTCGCATTGGGCCTGGTGACGCTTCCGTTCTTCCTGTTGCGCGAGTAGGCCGCAAGCAGGAACAAAGGGGACGGAGTGAGGTGGCCCGCGAAACCGGGACCAGGCGAAAACAGGAGGCAAAGTGCACTTTCTTGAAAGTCGGCTCTGCCCCCCGTTTTAGTCGCTCGCCCACCCGTCCGTTTCGGGGGGGGCCGAATCCCGCTTTACGGATTGGGACTGGGATGCGGGTTGTCGGGCAGCGGTGGAATCGCGCGCAAGTATTCATAGATCGCACGGAGGTCGAGATCGGTTTTCTTCCCGAACGCCGGCCACGGCATGATCTGCAGCAGTGCCCCTGGCGGGTCGAGCGGGTTGTGTCCCGTGCGCAACGTCGCGATGAATTGATTGAGGGTCAGTCCCGCCGGCTTGCCGGTCAGGTCGGGCGTGAGATTGGCCGACTTGAACGGGGATGGCGGAAACAAACGGCCACCAGCCATGAATTCAGCCGTGTTGATACGCTCAGGCTGGCCGAGATAGGGATTGCCGCCAGGGGCAAACGCTGGATTGGTATGGCAATCGTTGCAGCCCCCGGTGTTAACGATGTAGCTCCCGAGGCCAACCAATGCAGGGTTCTTGCCGTTGAGGTTGAGCGGCACCGGGTTCAACGCGAAACCCTGCCTGACCCTGCTCTCGTTGTCTTGGGCATGCAAGGCCGCGACCGGGATGGTGGCGAACGCGACACCAAGCAGCATGGACTTGGTAAACCTCGCACCACGGGCTGGACGTTTCATCTTTCCTCTCCTCGACTGGGTGGAAGCCAACGACGCGTTCTCCGCTTCGGGCTTCCATCTTCTGGACGAGGACAAGAAAGCCTTCGCGTGATCACGTCGCACAAACCTACAACTGACCGCCGCGATGGGTCGGGCGGCGGCGAGGTAGATCGAGGGGCGGTAAAGCCATTCTGTACCTTGGCGCGTAAGCGCCCTGTGACGGCAATGCGAAGCTGCCGACGACAATTCGGCAAATAGGCAAAAAGTTGTACGCAGGACCGCACGCGGACCGAGCCATCAAGGGGTGGGCCTTGAGCCCGCGATTCTGTGCCATGCACGACGTGCACCTGGACGGGATCCGCGATGACCGATGAGTGTTTGGACAGCAGTAAGGGCCGCTGACGCGGCCCTAACCAGAACGGTGACTGGCGCGATCTTGGCGCCGCATGAAACACAACGGCGGGTGGTCAGCGGCAAGACGGGCATCTACCCTCGGCATCACCGGGGAAGAGCATGTGCGGGCCTCTTGACTGCGGACGGCGAAATGGTGGCGCCTTTTTGCCTTGGTGTCAGGGACGAATGGCGCTTACTTAAAGCTCGTCATCCCCGCGAAAGCGTGGATCCAGCACCTCCGGCAGCCTGAAGTCACTGAATTCCCGCTTTCGCGGGAATGACGGAAACCGGAGCTTTGCGCTTAAGATCAAGCGCCATTCGTCCTTTTGACACCTTCTGCCTACGAGAGGAATTCCACCAACAGCCGGCGCTTGGGCTCGGGCAGGTTGCGGAAGGCGTCGAGCAGGCGGCTCTCGTTGTCGGTGAGGCGTCGATAGGCGGGGGATTTTTCCGCCACGGCCAGTTGGACTTGCCCGCGGCCCGTGGCCAGCCATTCGAAGCTGGCGTCGAAATCCTTCGCCAGTTCGATGATGCGGGCAAGCTCGGGCAGGGTGAGGCCCGCAAGCCATTTGCGGGCAGTCTCACGCGACACGGCGTAGCGGTCGGCCAAGGCGCCCGTCCTTCCGCGCCCTTCCTCGAAGCGGGCGCGATCCAGCATCTGCCGCAGGCGATCCGCGAATTCCTCGTAGGTGGCAGCCATCCGGGTTCCTGTGGTTGCATCGTCGCCAGGCGCTTGTGCGCGGCGACGTTGAGTGGTCGCCACGATTGTTGCGCACCCGCATTCGCGACAAGCCACTTTCTGGTTGTTGACAAAACCACTTGTTGGTTGCAATGTGCCGGCCATGAAGTGGATCGCCGCCATCGTTGCCAGCCTTGTCGAGCACGTTGCGGCCGGCTTCGCATGCGGAGCATGCCATCTTCGAAAGTGGCAGCGGAGCGTTGCGCTGGCAGCGGCGCAACGCTCGCATCGTCAATGCGCGCAGGTGCGGAACATGGCGTGGCTGTTCAAGAAAACAGGGCGGAATCCACTTCCTGACTTGTCTGCATGGGCAGCCGATTGGGCGAGGCCGGCGCGACGTGATACCTGCGTCGAGCACGGCGGCCAATACATCATCCTTCGGGGAATACGCCCGCCGTTTGTTGGCGGTTTCTGACCGCCCGACTCCCCGTCCGTCGTCATGCCGTGGACGGGCACTTCATGGAACAGGAGGCGACCATGTCGACGTTCGATTCGGATGATCTGGGGACGATGGGCTATTTTCTGCCGGAGGACAGCCAGCTACGGCTGAAGAAGCTGCGCGAGTACGTCGAATTCCTGTCGCACCTGGCGCAACCGCGGCGGCCGGACGAGGAGCAGGAATGTCTCCCCGAGATTCGCGTGGGCGAAGTGGCGATCTGCCTGGAATTGCTGGCGGAGCAGATGGGGCTCGTGCTGGACGAGTTGTCCTGGCCGGCGGAGCGTGGTGACAGGGTGGCTGCGCCCGGAGCCGATGCGGGGCCGGATGCTTCGGAGGCTGACGCACCGGAACCGGAAGCCGTGGAGCCGGTGCCTGACGAGGCGGGGAGTCGCTATATCTTCGGCGTCACGCTGAACCAGATCGATGAGATCAACCTGCTGATCGGCATGATCCGGGCCCTTGGCGATGTGGTGATCGCCAACGATGACGCCGAGTTCGCCGACCACACGCTGTCGACCCTTGGGGATGCGATCTTCTCCGACGCGGAGAAGCTGCGCGACATCATTGACGACGTGAATGCGCAGCGGCTCGGACCGGCGCACGGTTCGCGGACCGGCGTGGAGGAGGTACCGGCCGCGTATCGCATCGAGCAGATGAAACCGGGGCGGAGGAAGTCAAATGCCAGGCTCGGGTCCAGGAAAATAGCGCGTCGATTGACTCCGCGCCGGGTGATGCGGAGAGGTACGCCGGGGATTTCCAGGCGAGCTTGACGAGGCATGCAAGGGGCCGGAGACGGAAATGCCTCGGAGGTCTACACGCACCGTGGCAGATCGCGGGCAGGCGGCATGGCGTGGGTAGGCGCAGACCGGGCCGAAGGTCGTTCAATTTCCTTGACTTTCTCCGCCCCGGTTTCGCATCGCTCACCGGGTTGCCAGGCGGAAGCCGAAGTTGCCGAGGAGGTGGCCTCGATGCCAGCGGACGCGCCCACCGTGGGATGGTTCGGTCAATACGGGAGTACGGCGGGAGCGCCGGTGCACCTTGCCGATGAAGCGGTAACCGATGGTGTGCACGGTGGCGATGTAGCGCGGGTGGAGCGCCGAATCACCCAGGGCACGACGCAGCTGCGAGATCGCGTGGCTCAGTACGCCCGGTGTGACGCAGCGGTGACCCCATGCCGCATCAAGCAGCGTGCCTTTGTCGACCACCTTGCCCGCCTGCTGCAGCAGCGTCACCAGCACCGTATAGACCTTGGGCTCCACTGGTTGCGCTTGACCATCACGTTCCAGCAGGTGTGCGGATGGATCGACGACGATGCCATCGCATTGGTATAGCCAGTGGTCGTCCAGTTCGGAGGAGGACATGATCGTGCCTCTCGGAGACTCACCCTGCGAGCGTAGAGTGCGCCTGTTGGTGACACCGTGCCATCTGCCAGAGGTAATACGTGCCGCGTGGTCAGTGCTTGCGCCGGATCCACGGGCACGGAAAAACAGGCGGATTGGCACGATTTTTCCCGGGGTGTTACCGGGGGATTCCCGCAGGAGCGGCGGCAGTGACCGCCCTGCGTGTCGGTGACATCTTCCCGGCGCGCTCGCTGCATCCCGTGCGTGCTGCCAGCCATCGGATGCCGCATATCGGACGATGGTTTATGGGTCTTCGACTTTCGCATCCCGCAGGCGGGACTGCCGAAGATCCTCAGCGGATCCACGCAGATTCCACACAAATCCTTCAAGCAAGCGCGGTGGCTCCAGCTCAAAATCACCCCACGGACCATTGGCGCCCGTCGGGAGGTATTCATGAAAAAGCAGCTGATCATTGCCACGACCATGGCGCTCGGTCTTGCCGGCGTCGGCGGCGTCGGCTTCGCCCAGGACGAGACACAGACCACCAACATGCAGAAGGTCACGGTCACCCTGCCACCAGCCCAATACGAGACCTACGTCGTCGACTTGAACCTTGGTTACGGATTGGAGGCCCATGTCGGCAACACACACCGTCAGTACATGCGGGCGCAGCGGGCGGCGCAGCGGTCGGAAGCCCTGCGGATGAGCGGCATGTCCCAGCGGCCATTTGTCACCGTGGCCATCGACAACTCGTCCGGCCCTGGCGTGGCGAGGCAGATCCGACTGATCGGCCCCGCCCGGGACACGGTTGCCATCGTGAACGTGTATTGCAAGCGGGCCGTGCCGTCGGGAGGCAAGCATTGCTTGTTGGCACCCCTGCCGGTGCGGGGCAACACGTACAGCCAGCCCCTGGCGTCAACACAGGTGGGACGTCTGGAACTGGCAGAAGTGGATCTGCATGACTGAGCGGGAGTGCAAAAAGAGAGGCGCTGCCACCGGGGCGGAGTGCTCGACCAACGTGTCCGGAAAGTCCGGGGCACCTCATCCGATCCTTGCCGCCCAGGCGCAACGGTGCTCTGCCCAAGAGGCGCCTACATCTGAGGCATCGCGGCAGGCGTGCCGTCGGACCAGGTGGCGACTCCGACCAGGAAGACCGACAGCGGCGGCAGGGCGTCAGCCTCGGCTCGATGGCCCGGCGTATAGAACCAGTAGCTTCCGCCGAAGATCGGCGAGCCGGGCGCGTTGGCTCCCCAATCGGCGGCATCCCTCAATGGGACATAGAACATGACGTGTGCCATGTCATGGTCGCCGTCATCCGACAGGTAGGCGGATTTCGACATCATGTAGCACATGGCGCCCGGCTCCAGCGGCGGGATTTCCCTGGTGCGCAGGGCGGCCTTGATGCGGGCGGCGATGTCGGCGTCGGTGCGGCCGGCAAGGGTCATCGCCGTGCGAAGTTTGGCGATCGGGGTGACGCTGCGCGCGGCCTGCGGGTTGTCGCATCCGGCGGCGCGGATTTTCGGGTTCCATCGCTCGGGCCAGTCGGGGGCGCCACTGAAGCCTCGTGCCACCCAGCAGACAAACCCGTTGGTGCCGGTAACGGCGGTCTCGTAGCCGGTGCGGGTCAGGACCAGCACGGTCGCATCCCTGGAAATGGATGCGGGCGCGGCGCTTCTGGCCAGGGCGATTTCCTGGGCACGGCCCATGAGGTAGGCATCGACCGCCGCCATGCGGGAATAGGGCCCGGCCGGACCCGCGACGGCGCCGGTGGCGGCCAGCAAGACCAGTGGCGTGCATGCCATCAGCCTGGCGGCAAGCCGGCCCATGAACGTCATCCTCGTCGTTCTCCGCCCGGCCCGGGGAGCGCCGCCGTCGTCGAGCGAAACGGCCCCTTTCAGCACTGGCTTTCTCATCGTGATCTCTCCTGTCGAAGTGGGCCTTGCGACCTCACTGGAACGACGATGGAGAGCTTCGCAGATCGACATCAGCCGAAATTTTTTTTCGCGGGGCCACGGCTCCTCGCGAAGCTGCCTCATTCGCCGATGCGCCGCCAAACCGAAATGGGCACGTTGCCGTCCGGACGCGGCGGCACCCGATAGCTGAGCGTGTCGCCGCGCAACTCGAAGGCGCGGCGTTGCTCTTGCCCCTCCCAATTGGGGAAGGAGGCGCCTTCGATACGGAACACCAGCTGGTGCCGGCCCGGATCGACCGCCATCGTGCCGTAATGGGTGCTCGCGCCCATCACGGCCGCCCGGTATTCCTGCGCGCTGGCCTTGGCCTTGTCCGGGTTGGCGAAGCGTGGGCGGTCGGCGCGGAAAAGCTGCAGCGAGTAGTGCCCAGCGCGGTCGATCAGCAGCAGGCCCTTCGGCGCATCGCCATAGTCGTGCGAGCGCGAACCGTCCGGATGCAGCACGTCGGCCGCCACCAGCGTCCAGGTTCCGGCCAGCGAAACATCGCCGCGGGTGTCGGCCGCCCCGATGCCCAAGGACCAGGCCACGCCGGGCAGCAGGCAGGCGATGGCGGCAAGGCGGGGGAACAGGCGGTGCAGGTTCATGGGGCTTTCCTCTTTCGAAATCGGGTGGCGCGCTCGTGGGTGAGGCCTCGCCGATCGTAGGGCTTGCCGACACGCGGAAAAACCGAATAATTCGAGGGCAACACTTTCGAATTTCTTACCGATGCCGCTCCCCAATCTCGACATGGACGCTTTGCGCAGCCTGGTGGCGATCCTGCGCCTGGGCGGACTGGCCCGTGCCGCGGAGCGGATCGGGCGCTCGCCCTCGGCGATCAGCCAGCAGATGCGCAAGCTGGAGTTGCAGTTGGGCCAGCCGCTGTTCCGCAAACAGGGCCGCCGCGTGGTGTTGACCGAGGCGGGCGACCGGGTACACGCCTACGCACGCCGCATCCTGGAACTCAATGACGAAGCGGTCCACGCGGTGCGCGGCGCGGCGATCGGCGGTACGGTGCGCTTCGGCCTGCCGGGCGATTTCGCCGAGTCCTGGTTGCCGGCGGCGTTGGGACAGTTCCGGAAGGCCTACCCGGCGGTGCGGGTGGATGTGCTGGTCGAGCGCAACGGGGTGCTGCTCGAACGGCTCGATCGCGGCGAGCTCGACCTGGTCCTTGCGCTGAACCAGGGCGGGCGCGCGGACGCCGAGCGTCTGGCCACGCTGCCGATGATCTGGATCGGGGCGGCAGGAGCGGGCGAGGTCGTGCGGACCGATACGGCGCTGGATCTGGCGCTCTACCAGCCGCCGTGCTTCTTCCGCCAGGCGGGTACGGCCGCACTGGATCGGGTCGGCATCGCCTGGCGGCCGGCCTTCGTCACCGCCAGCCTGCACAGCCTGTGGGCCGGCGTGGCCGCGGGCCTGGGTATCACCGTGCGCACGGGCGCCGACCTGCCGCCTTCGCTGGTGCGCCTGGATGAACGCCACGGCCTGCCGCCGCTGCCGGGCGTGGACCTGTGCCTGCATGTCGCCCCCGGCCCCCCGTCGGCGGCGCTGACGCACCTGCGGCAAGCGGTGATGGAGCAGGCGCGGATGCATCTGGCCCGGAACACGGAATAAAAGGGACGCGGCTAATCAACCCTTGCCCAGGCGAGCTAACCGGGCCGCCATTTCGCCGCCGGGGTCGATAGGCACGCACTGCTCTTCCCCGTGATGGAGCACGCTCCGATCCGCGCCAGCATGCAACAGTAGCGCGGTCGAGCATGGCCAGTCCCGGCGCGTCGACATCGACGGCGCCGGCCCATGCTGTTTCGAAGCATTCTGCGTGCTGCCCGGGGGCACGCGATACGCATCCTTTCACTGCTTCCCCAACAGCCGAAGCTGTCAGCGGGCTTTGCGAAAAGCCGCGCGCAGCGCCAAACCAAGCAAAAAAACGGCAAGACAGAGGGCATGGCAGGTTTCCCGGCGAATCCCCGGAGCGCGCGGCTTCCACCCTCCTCGGTCGACCGGTCTGCCATGCCCCGGAATCGCCGAACGATGCTCAGTACCGCGCTGCGGTCAGCGGTGCATCGGCCCACTGCCACGCGGCGGCCTGCCGCTTCGAGGTTTCGCGCGCGGCGTCGGTCTGCCCGAGTTTCTGTTGCGCCTGCGCCAGGCCGAACAGCGACCAGCCGTTGAGCGGGTAGGTCTTCAGGTCCTGGTCGAACGCTTCCGCCGCGCCCTTGGCGTCGCCCGCTTCGAGCAGCGCGGCGCCCAGGTAGGGGCGGACTGGCAGCGGCCAGTCGGCCGGTTCGTTGTAGGCCAGGGCGTCCTCGGCGGCTGCCGCTTCGCGCAACGCGGCGATGGCCTGCGCGCGCTTGCCCCGCGTGCGCAGCAGTTCGCCGCGCAGCAGGGCATCGGCTACCCGCAGGACGCCGTCGGCGTGATTGATGTCGAAGAAGCTCACCTTCGCCATGGCCGGGTCGACGGCGATCGCATGCAGGGCGTCGGCCTCGCGCGCGGCCTCGGCCAGTGCGCCCTTGCGCGCGTGCGCCATGCCGCGGGCGAAGTGCCGGATCGCGGCAGGGTACGGCAGTTCCGGCGGCGCGGCGGCATCGGCGAGGATCGCGTCCCAGTCGCCGAAGCGGACCTGGGTGAGCAGCGGCGTGACCACGAACTGCTGCATGAATTCCATCGGCGCCTCGCCCATCACGGCACGGTCGGCGCGCCGGGCGGTCTGCTCGGCCGCCTGCAGCGCCAGCGTGCGCGACCCGGTCAGGCCCGTCGTCATCGTGGCGAAGTGCCAGTTGTGCGGCACGTAGCCCAGCGGGTAGACCCCGTTGCTGCCGCGGCACATCGCCAGGAAATTCTTGTCCGCAGTGGTGGCGGAGAGATTGGTCAGGGTTGCGTCGTGGTAGCGGCCGACGCGGATGTAGATGTGCGCCGGCATGTGCACCAGATGGCCCGAGCCGGGCGCCAGCGCCGCCAGGGCGTCCGCCCAGGGCTCGGCGCGCTGCGGTTCGGGCGAGGCCTCGATGGCATGGATGTAGTAGTGCATCGCGCCGATGTGGCGCGGGTTGCGCGCCAGCACGCGTTCCAGTTCGCCGAGCAGGCGCGGGGTGAATGCCGCCGGAGCGCCGTCCTTTTCCCAGTACGCCCATGGCGAGAGATCCATCAACGCTTCCGCGTACAGGGTTGCCGCATCGTCGTCATCGGGGAACTGCTCGGCCACGCGCGCCATCGCGTCGGCGTAGGCGCGGTCCAGCGGCTTGCGGTCCTCCGGCACCGGGTCGGCGTAACGCGCCTGCAGCGCCTGGATCAGCGCCCGGTCGACCGGGCGCGCCGCGGCGGCCAGGCTCGCGGCGCGCCCGGCGAGGGCGGTGGCGTCCTTCGCGTGCGCCGGATCCATCGGCAGGTTGATGTTCGGCCCCAGCACCAGGGCCTGGCCCCAGACGCACATCGCGCATTGCGGGTCCAGCCGCGCCGCCTCGGCGAAGGCGCGCCCGGCCGCTTCGTGGTTGAAGCCGTAGGCCATGCGCAGGCCCTGATCGAAATAGCGTTGCGCGGCGGGCACCCGGGTGGCCACGTCGTGGTGCAGGTCGCCGAAGGTATCGAACAGCGGCAGCGCGGCAGCCTCGGGGGCGGATGCGGTGTCGCTGGCCGCCTTCGGCGCCGGGTCGCAGCCCACCAGCAGGATCGCCAGCAGCAGCAGGAGCAAGGATCGACGGATCATCGTGGTTCTCCCGTGGTGTTGCCAGACCGTAACGAAGCCCGTGTCGGATGCGGGCAAGGGAAACGCGATTGCATTGGTATTGGCGTTGCCGCCGGCGCCGGATGCGCTACTCCCCAGGTAGCCTCTCCCGGTTGTCCGCCCGCGAAAGGCGGGCTTGAGCCGGTCTTGCATGCATCGATGAAGTCGCCGCCTTGGCATTGTCTTGGCTACTTGCCACTGCTGGATTGTTCTGTTGCGCGCTCGAACAAATCGGTACAGGCAGAATGCAAAATGGAACCGCCGAAAGCTCGCCGGCACGGCACGAAGGTCCATACGACTATTCATGCGACCTTGAGCCAGGATCACAACCGCATCCACGAAGAATTCAAGCATTCCTACGACGGTGGGCCTCCCCGGATGGCAACTGTCGGCGAGTATCGACGAGTGGTGCCCGGCACGGCTCAGGAAAAGCAACCGGCTTGCAGGAAATGACAGCAGACGCGGCGCGAGCCCGTTTAATTTCCTCCGTCCGGGCTTCAAGGTTTCAGCGCGGCCGCAGCCAGTTCAGGTAGATCAGTTGCGCCTTGTCCTCGGCGCGCACGCCTTCGCGCTCCTCCGTCACCACGGCCCAACGCGGCGCCGGGCCGCCACCGGGCAGGCCGAACACCTGTACCTCCACACCGTGGGGCAAGGGGAACCGGGTAGCCAGCACCATCACGTCGTCGATTTTCGCCACGAGCATGGCGGGCTTGTCGGCCGGGCTGGTATCCCATCCGGACACGATGCGGATCTTCACTTCGCTGGGAGGCGTCTCGCTGCGATGATCGAGCGACAAACCGTCGATCTTCTGCAGCAGTTCGTTCAACTGCGGCTTGCTCCAGTCAACGTCGCCGACATTGACGTCCGAGCGGTTCTTGTCGCGTGCCATGCGTTGCCCCCTCTCGCAAGAGTGCACGCCGGACGACCCGCGATCCGCATCGGGTTGCCTGACGATCAACCGGCACCGGCGCCCGGCAACCGCAGTGGCGTGCTTGACCGGAACCTAACACGTTCCGGACCGATAAGGCGACGGAGGAAGTCCAATGGCTTCCGGATGGGTTCGCTCTTGCCTCGGCCGTCCAGGTCATCGGCCTCCGGTGCCACGTGGCCGGTCGCCCTTGTTCATGCTTGAACACGATCGCTCAGAACGGGTGCTGCCGGTAAAACTGCTCGAGCTGCCGATAGACGTCCGGCAAGTGCTGGCGCAATGCTGCCGGTGCCTCGAAAAACTGCTCGCTGGCCACCGCGAAGAACTCGGCCGGGCTTTCAAGGGCATACGGGTCGATCGGCAACTCGGCTCCATTGCGTCGCTCCTCCTGCAGGCGATCCCACGCGCTCGAGAAGGCCTGCGACCACGCACGGCGATCCATGCGCCGATGCAATGGCGGAAAGCCGTTGGCGTCGCCGTTGAGCATGTCGAGCTTGTGCGCCATTTCGTGGATGACCACGTTGTGCCCGGGTTTCTTCCCGGTGCTCAGCACATCCGCCCACGACAGGATCACCGGTCCACGGCCCCACGCCTCACCGGCCATCACGCTGCTGGTCTGGTGAACGACCCCCGCCGCGTCCATGTGCGGGCGCCGTGGAATGAACGCGTCCGGGTACACGATGACGCTGTGCCAACCCTCGTACCAGTCCATGCCCAGTTTCAGGATGGGTAGGCAGGCATGTGCCGCGATCAGGACGCGGTCGGCGTCCTCGAGATGCAGACCCTTGGTCGGCTCCAGCGACTTGCTCTCCAGGAACAGCGTTGCCAGCACGCGCAGCGTGGCCTGGTCGGTAGCGCCCAGTCGGCGCGCCGGGGCACAGCGCTGCAGCGCATTTCGCCAGAGTTCTTCGGCGATCGGGCGCCGGACGAGGATGCGTCGTAAACGCCAGTTTCTGATTTTGTCGAACATGGCCACATGCTGGAGGGAAGCGTAGAGCCATGAGCATCTGGGCCGAGGTGCACTTTCTCAAGCGAAACGGGGCCATCTCGATGCGGTCCCGTTCCGCCCCTGTTCGTCGGCGTCTATATATTGCGCATGAAGTTGTACAGGAGATTCCGCTTGAAGCGGTTGGAGGGATACCGGTCCTTGCCCTGGTAGTGAGGGTGTTTGGCGACCAGCAACACCAGGTTGGCTGCATCCTTCTCTTCGATGTAGTACGCGCCGGTGCGCATCGCCTTCGCCGCGATGCGCTTGGCTTCCCGGTAGATGCCCGCACCCCCTTCGTCGTTGTCGCTCAACGGCACGGGAATGTCGGGGGTGGTGCGGGCATCGCCGAGGGTGCGGGTCAGGAAGAAGGCCTGCGCGAGGTAGGCGACGGCCTCGTCCTCGAAGCCGGAGTGTTCGCCGATGCTGCGCATGTCCAGGATGGCGTGCGTGCATTCATGCAGGATCAGCCCGAGGTCGTGGAGCGAGGCGAAATTTGCCGTCGGGGAGATTTCCAGCCGGTCCTGGTCCTGCCGATAGCTGGCAGCGGCTTTGCGGTTGACTGCCGTGCCGAGCTTTATGTCGCCGCTGGCCACGGCGCTTGCGACATCCTTGCGGTAGGCGTCCGGCCAGATCTTGTACGCCTTGAACTTGAAGTTCACCGCGTTGATGGACGGATGGGTTTTGAGAAACCGGACCACCTGATCGCGCACGTTCATCGATGCTCTCCGTTGAGACCTCGGGCATGGAAACCCAGGTTGTCGCCGAAAGCTTGATGTACGCATGAAGAGATGCTTACGAAGTCTTACCTGGCCCGGGCAAACGGCGGGTTGCGTGAACTTGCCCGGGTCGGGCGGCTGCCGGATCGTTCAAGTCGTTCCCGGCGCGTCTTTGCTACTTCCCGCGCGCCAGCTGCTCTTCCACCGCGCTGAACGCGGAGCGCCCGCCCAGCCGTTGATCCGGCATGCCGGTCGCGAACCAGGCCACGCCGGTGCCATGTTCGCGATCCACCCACAGCCCCGCCTGCAGGCCGTAGGCGGAGCCGGAATGCCCGATGCGTTCGATGCCGTCGCCGAACGGATCATCGTGACAGCCGGTGGCCGGCGTGGCCAGGGTTTGCACGGCCATGCCGTAACGGCAGAAGAAGCCCTTGCCGCGGTCGTCGGTGTCTTCCTCCCAGGTCAGGCCGTTGCCGTCGCGGTACTGCCAGAGCGGCGTGATCAGCGCCTGCACGGAGGCGGGCGCCAGCAGCTGCACGCCGTCGATGCGGCCGTTGTCCAGCAGCAGGCGGCCGATGCGCGCGAGGCCCTTGGCCGAGATGCGCAGGCCGCCCTGCGGCGAGAACAGTGCGCCGTTCTCGCCGGCACGCCAATGCGCGAGATTGCAGCTGCCGTCCTGGGCGGGAACTACCGGGCAGTCCGGTTTGCGGCCGTGGTTGTCGTCCTTCACCGGCTTGCCGTCGGCGTCGTACAGCACCACCGCGCGGGCAGCGGCTGCCGCACTGCAGGTGTCCCAGTTGAAGCAGCCGCCGATGTGCAGCGGCTTCAGCACCAGGCGCTGCATCAGCCGGTCGAAGCGCTCGCCGGTGGCCCGCTCCATCGCTTGCGCCACCAGCGGGAAGTTGAGGTTGGTGTAGCGGAAATACGTTCCCGGCGCGTGCCGGGCGTCCCAGGCGCGCGGATCCTTGAGGATGTCGCGCAGCTGTCCATCCAGCGGTGTCTGCCAATAGCCGGCCGCGTCGGTGAGGCTGGAACGGTGCGACATCAGCAGGCGCAGCGTGATGGGCGTATCGGGGAAGGCCGGATTGCGCAGCGGCCAGCCCAGTTGCCCGGAGACGTCGGCATCCAGGTCGAGTTTTCCGGCCTCCACCAGGCGCATCACGCCGATGGCGGTGACCAGCTTGGAGATCGAGGCGATGCGCACCGGGTCGTCCGCGCTGACCTTGCGTCCGGCGGCCTTGTCGGCGAAGCCGTGGACCTGGGTGGACGTGACGCCGTCGCGGTCGAAGCCGACACGGACGGTGGCGACGGGACTGCCCGCCCGTGCCGTACCGGCGAGAAGCAGCAGGCCGAGCAGGCAACAGCTTCCGCCTTTGCGCATCCGGCGAGTGCTCATCCGGATCAGCCGCCGCGGGTCGAGCCCGCCACCACCGGCAGCAGGACGGCGCTGCGCCCATCGGGCCCATGTTCGATCGTCACCGTCGCCTTGCGGTAGTCGGATGGCTTGGCGAAGAGGATGTTGGGCACGTAGGTCTGCGGATTGCGGTCGTAGAGCGGAAACAGGCTGGACTGGATCTGCACCATGATGCGGTGGCCGGGCTTGAACTCGTAGTTCACCGTGGGCAGGCGGAACTTGTATTCCTGCACCTGGTTGGCCGGGATCGGCGACGGGTCGGAGAAGCTCTTGCGGTAGCGCCCGCGGAAGATGTCGAGCGAGACCGGCAGCTGGTAGCCGCCCATCGTGGGATCGGTCGGATCGGTGCCGGGGTAGACGTCGATCAGCTTGACCACGAAGTCGCCGTCGGTGCCGGTGGTGCTGGCGAAGAGGTCGGCGATCGGCGCGCCCTGGACGGTCACGGCCTTGGTCAGCACCGGCGTGACGTAGGCGAGCACGTCGGGCCGGGTTTCGGCGAAGCGCTGATCCTGCACGAGCCAGGTGCGCCAACGGTCGTTCTTCTGCGGGATCGGGCGCGGCAGGTAGGGCACCGGCTTGGCCGGGTCGGAGACGTAGCTGTCGCTGCCGTCGGTGGGCTGCTCGAAGCCGAGGCCCATGTCCGCCTGCAGGTAGAGCGGGGTGAGCTGCTGGTCACTCGCCACCTTCCAATCGGTAAAGCTGTCCCAACGCTGCTCGACCGGGTTGTAGATCATCGCCTCGGGCAGCGGCCTGGACAGCTCGGTGCCGCGCAGGTAGTGGTTGAACCAGGGAATCATCACCTGCTGGCGGAACTGGGCGGTGGTGTTGCCCGGCCACTTGAGCGGGCCCATGTTCCAGCCGTCACGGTTGATCTGGCTGTGCCACCACGGGCCCATCACCAGGTGGTTGTTGGCGCCGTGCCCGGCCTTCTTGAGCGCTTCCCAGGCATGCACGGCGCCGTAGATGTCCTCCTGGTCCCACAGGCCTTGCAGCCACATCGTGGGCACGCTGGAGGGATGCGCGACGAGCAGCTTGTCGAGCGCCTGCAGCTGCCAGAAGGCGTCGTAGGCCGGGTGGGCGGAGAAGCGGTTCCACCAGGGCAGCTGCTTGAAGCCGTTGGCCTCGGCATAGGCGCCGGCCGAGCCCGCGTCGAGGAAATTGGTGTAGTCGTCGTAGCTTTCGCGCGGGATGTTCTTGCCTTCGCCCTTCTTGCTCATCTGGCCGCTGAAGTAGTCGAGGTTCACCTGGCGCAGGGCGCCGTAGTGGTACCAGTCGTCGCCCATCCAGCCGTCGATCATCGGGCTTTCCGGCGCGGCGACCTTCAGCGCGGGGTGCGGATGGAGCAAGGCCATGGCGACCGTCCAGCCGTCGTAGGACGAGCCGATCATGCCGACCTTGCCGTTCGATTCCTTGGTGTTTTTCACCAGCCAGTCGATCGTGTCCCACGCGTCGGTGGTGTCGTCGGTGGTGGTCGGGTTGAGCGGCCCCATCGGCGGGCGCGTCATGATGTAGTTGCCTTCCGACCCGTATTTGCCGCGCACGTCCTGCCAGACCAGGATGTAGCTGCCGTCGGCCCAGTCCTTGTCGCCCGACCACACCGCGTCGGCCATGTGCGGGCTATTGTCCGGCACCATGCCGCTGGCGTTGTACGGCGTGCGTTCGAGCAGCATCGGCAGTTCGTGCGCGCCCTTCGGGATCAGGATCACGGTGTGCAGCTTCACGCCGTCGCGCATCGGGATCATCACGTCGCGCTTGGTGTAGTCGAAGTTGCCTTGCGGCTGTTTCCAGCCGGTGGGGATGTCGGACCCGGTCTGGATCATGTCGGGCGTGACCTTCGCCGAAGCCTGGCCCGTCGAGGGCATCGCGAACGCGGCGGCTGACAAGAGGCAGGCAAGCGAAACGAGTGCCGCGCCCAGAGTGGCTTTCTTCATGTCCAGAGGGTCCTCGTGAGGATAGTCGTGTTCGCAATCTACCGCGGTTGCACATCGCGACTATGAGAGCGGTCACAAGGATTTTGCAATCCGGGTGCGGGGGAAGGGACCCGAAAAAGGGGAAGCCAAGAGCGCATTTTCCTGACCGGCGCGGCGGGCCCGGTTTTCCACCCGACGGTCTATGACGTCGCTTCGCCGGCGACGAGCCGTGCGGCCACGGTCCGGGGCCGCACCATCAGGTAGAACGCGGCGCCATGCGTGATCATCAGCAAGGGCACGTAGAGGACCGGGATCGCGTAGGCGGCGCCCAGTTCGCCCGACAGCGCGGGAAGGTTGAGCGTGATGCCGTGGTAGTAGTCGGCGATGAGATCGACCACGCCCACCAGATTGAACGCAACGGTGAACAGCCAGAACAGCGGCCGCGTCCTGATGGCCAGCAGCGCCAGCATGGCCAGCACGCCCGTGGCCAGGTCGCCGTAGGCGGCGAACGTGGCGAAGCCCGCGGGCAGGTGCGGGCCGACGACGCCCGGCACGAGGAACACCAGCCCGAAAAAGCGGAAGCTGTGCAAGGTGGCGATGGCGCGATGTGCCGCGATGGCGTCCATGGACCCGAGCCGTGGCCACACGTATGCACGGAAGCACAGCAGCCAGGGCACGTAACCCAGGCCCAGGTGCAAGGTGAAAATGATGGCTGGTGGCATGGGGATCTCCTCTTCGAACGGAAGGGTCCGCGGTGGCGGGATGCCTGGTGGGAGAACCAAGGTAAGGCCGTTTCCGGTGATGGACTACTTGGGATAATGTCGACGAGGCATGAAGCAGAACTTCACAGTCAGACAGGGCGCGCTCGACGGCGTGGAAGTGTTCCTCGGCGTGGCCGAGCATCGCAGCTTCCGCAAGGCGGCCGCGGCGCTCGGGGTGTCGCCGTCGGCGATCAGCCAGACGGTGCGTGTGCTCGAGGCGCGCATCGGCGCGACGCTGTTCATACGCACCACGCGCAGCGTCGGCCTGACCGAAGCCGGCGAACGTTTCCTTGCGCGTGCCAAGCCCGCTTTCGAGGAACTGGTCGCCGCGGGCGAGGCGGCGCGTGACCTCGGGCAGCGGCCGGCCGGACTGCTGCGGCTGTCGGTGCCGCGCGCGGTGGTATCGGTCCTGCTGGAGCCGCTGGTCGCCTCTTTCTGCGAGGCGTATCCCGAAGTCGAGGTGGAGATCGCCGCGAGCGAGGAACTGATCGACGTGGCGGCCAAGGGGTTCGATGCCGGCATCCGGCTGGGCCAACTCATCGCCGCCGACATGGTGGCGGTGCCGCTGACGCCGCCGTTTCGCTTCATCGTCGTCGGCAGCCCCATCTATTTCGCCCGCCGCGATCCGCCCGAACGCCCGGACGACTTGCGCGGCCACGCCTGCCTGCGGCTGCGACGCTCCACCGGGGCGCTCGCGCCGTGGTCGCTCGTCGACCACGGCCGCCCGATCGAGATCGCCGTGTCGGGCCCCTTGATCGCCAACGATTTCGTCACCACGCTCGGCGCCGCCGTGCGGGGCGTCGGCCTCGCCCATGTGCCCGGACCGATCGCCGCGAAGGCGCTGGCGACGGGAGACCTCGTGCAAGTACTGGAGCCGTACGCGCCGATGGCGCCCGGCATGTTTCTCTACTACCCCAGCCGCCGGCAGATGCTGCCCAAGCTGCGTGCCTTCATCGACCACGTGAAACGCCGCGCGGCTGCCGCCGACACGACCCGAAGCCGCACGGGCTGACGAGTGCCGGTTCACCCCCGACACCTTTTGAAACGACACTTTTGAACCAGCCCGAACCCGCGGCCGCCCAAGGTTCGTTGTTGCTTTCTTCGCGCGGCGCGTTTAAACCTTGATCATCCCCCGCGCTTGCCAGGCCTCCATGAAACGACCCGCCACGTTCTCGTTGTATCCCGCCGTGCTGTTGTTTTTCGCTGCCGTCGCATCGGCTGCCGCGGCTTCGACAGCCCTCGCCTCGCCAGGCCAGGAGCCGCAGTTGCGATCGCCAAGCGCGGCCGCCCTGCCCAACGCGCAGCTGGCTTCGCCGCAGATCGCGCGGCGCGTCGAGGCGCTGCTCAAGCAGATGACCCTGGACGAGAAGATCGGCCAGCTGGTGCAGTACAACGACCAGGGTTTCAGCGCGACCACCGCCGACGGCAACAAGGCCCTGGCTGCCAATCCGGAGACGAAGACCCGGGTGGACGCCATGCAGCTGGCGCGCGAAGGGCGGCTGGGCTCGATGCTGAACGTCGTCGGCGCCGAAAAGACGCGCGCCTTCCAGGAGGCGGCGATGCACAGCCGCCTGCACATCCCGATCCTGTTCGGCGCCGACGTGATCCACGGTTACCGCACGATCTACCCGGTGCCGCTCGGCCTGGCCGCGTCGTGGGATACGAAACTGGTCGAGGACGTCTCGCACCTGGCCGCCGCGGAGGCCACCACCGCGGGCGTGAAGTGGTTTTATTCGCCGATGGTGGACATCTCGCGCGACGCGCGCTGGGGCCGTTCCACCGAAGGCGCGGGTGAGGACCCGTACCTGGGCTCGGCGATGGCGCGCGCCTACGTGCGCGGCTACCAGGGGAGCGATCTGTCGAAGCCGGACAGTGTCGCCGCCTCGGTCAAGCACTTCGCCGCCTACGGCGCGGCCGAGGCCGGGCGCGAGTACAACACCACCGACATGTCCGACATCCGCCTGCGCCAGGTCTACCTGCCGCCGTACAAGGCTGCGGTCGAGGCGGGTGCCGCGACCATGATGAGTTCGTTCAACGCGCTCAACGGCGTGCCGGCCACGGCCAGCCCGTACCTGATGGACGAGATCCTGCGCAAGGAATGGGGCTTCGACGGCTTCGTGGTGAGCGACTACACCGCGGTGATGGAACTGATCAACCACGGCATCGCGCTCGATGCGGCCGCCGCCACCGAAAAGGCGCTGAAGGCCGGCGTCGAGGTGGACATGATGTCCCACTTCTACGACACGCAGATTCCCAAGCTCCTCGCCGAACACCGGCTGTCGATGGCCACCGTGGACGAAGCGGTGCGCCGCGTGCTGCGCGTGAAGTTCGCGCTGGGGCTGTTCGAGCATCCCTACGCGCAAGGCGCCGAGGTGACGCACGCGGTGCCCGCGCATCGCCCGCTGGTGCGGCGCGCCGCCGAGGAGTCCTTCGTGCTGCTACGCAACGCGCCGGTCGGCGGCAAGGCGGTGCTGCCGCTGGGCGAGGGCGTGAAGTCGGTGGCGCTCATCGGCCCGCTGGCGGATGCTTCCAACGAGATGCAGGGCGCCTGGGGCGGCGGAACCCAGGCGCCCGACGTGGTGACCCTGCGCCAGGCGCTGGAGCGGCGCATGCAGCAGCGCGGCGGCCGCCTGCTGTTCGCGCAAGGCACCGGCATCGACAGCGATGCGACCGCGGGCTTCGACGCCGCGCTGCAGGCGGCCCGCCAGGCGGACGTGGTGGTGATGGCGCTCGGCGAATCGTCGGCGATGAGCGGCGAAGCCGGCTCGCGCGCCCGCCTCGACCTGCCGGGCAAGCAGCAGCAACTGCTGGAGCAGGTGGCGGCCACCGGCAAGCCGGTGGTGCTGCTGGTGTTCTCCGGCCGCCCGCTGGTGCTGGACTGGGCGGCCCGGCACGTGCCGGCGATCATGGCGGTGTGGTTCCCGGGTACCGAGGCGGGCAACGCGCTGGCGAACGTGTTGTTCGGCGACGTGGCGCCCAGCGGCAAACTGCCGATGAGCTTTCCGCGCGCGGTGGGGCAGGAGCCGCTCTATTACAACCAGTTCCCGACCGGCCGTCCGCCGGGCGCAGCCGACCTGTCCAGGCCGCCCGCCGGCGACACCCGCTTCGTCTCGCGCTACATCGACGTGCCGAACGATGCGCTGTTCCCGTTCGGCTACGGCCTGAGCTACAGCAGTTTTGCCTACTCCGACGTGCGCGTCTCGCGCCGCGCGCTGCCGCTGGCCGAGGCCAACCGGCCGGACGCCAGGTCGCTGCTGACCGTGACCGCCACGCTGACCAACACCGGCAAACGCGAAGCCACCGAGGTCGCCCAGCTTTACGTACGCAACCTCGGTGCCAGTGTCGAGCAGCCGGTGCGCAGCCTGAAGGGCTTCCAGCGCGTCACGCTGGCGCCGGGCGAGTCGCGGCGGCTGCGTTTCGAGCTGGGTTTCCCGGAGCTGTCCTTCTACGACGTGCACAGCCGCCAGGTCGTGGAGCCCACGCACTACACGGTGTGGGTCGGCGGCAGCTCGCAGGCGACGGAGCAGGCGGCGTTCGACGTCACGCGATAGACGGCTGCCCGTTGCCAGGCCGGAGGTCCCGCCCCGGTCAGCCGTCGTGTTTTTCCCGGAACGCGGCCTCTCCGGCTTCCGACACCTTGTCCCACTCCGGGTCGATCGCGGCGCCGGGGACGTAGAGTTCGTGCCAGTTCCACCACTTGTACGGCCGGGTCTGGGGATAGCCCTCCGGCGAGTCCTCCCACGACTCCTGGCGCCCGAGCGCCGTCATGTCGAGGTAGCTCCAGACGGTGCCCATCGCCTCGTCGCCGCGGCCGTTGATGAAGTAGGTGCGGAACACGCGGTCGCCGTCGCGGATGAACGCGTTGTGGCCATGCCATTCGTCCACGCCGAAGTCGGCGTCGAAGCTGTCGGTGATCGTGTACCACGGGATTTTTTCCCAACCCATCCGCGCCTTCAGGCGCGCGATGTCGGCTTGTGGTGCGCGCGAGGCATACACGAGCGTCGTGTCGCGTGCGTTCAAGTGGGCGAGGTGGGAAACCTGGTCCGCTCCCAGGGAGCAGCCGATGCAGGCATGCTCCGGCCAGCCATGCACGCCTGGCTCGAAGAAGGCGCGGTAGACGATCAACTGACGGCGGCCCGCGAACAGGTCGAGCAGACTGACCTTGCCCTCGGGTCCTTCGAACACGTATGACTTTTCCACCGCAAGCCACGGCATCCGCCGTCGCTCGGCGGCCAGCGCGTCACGGGCGCGGGTCATCGCCTTTTCTTTGACGAGAAGCTGCTCGCGCGCGGCCTCCCACTCCTGCGGCGGCACGACCGGTGGCGTGCTCATGGCGCGCCGTCCTTCTTTGCGGCCGTTCCCGGGTGATTTGTTCGTGGTCATCGCAGCCTCCGGATGAGAGCGATCTTTCGTGGGTTCGGGCCGGAACGCGTCATCGCGCTCACGGCCGGTCGCTCGCTGTGGGTGATGGACCAGTTTTACCGCCGGATGTCGGACAACGGGAGTGACAAGTGTGGCGGGATTCACGCGTGCGGCCGGTGAAGCTCCGAACAAACGGACCGGCTCAACCGCCCCTTTGCGCTTGATCGTTTTCTGCACCGTATTGGGCGCCGATATACGGACCGTGATGCCGCTACTCGTAGCTCGATGCGTCGGCATGACATATGACATAGGGAAGTGTCATGGGGAAAAGGTGCCGCCATTTCCATGGTGGCGCCAAGCCACGCGTCGAAAGGAACGCCGTTTTGACCTTGCCCGCCTCGATGGCCGCCGGCATGATGGTGACTGCAGTTCGGATATATGCCTCTAAAGGAAAGGACCATTCCCATGCAGATTACGATTGCGGTGCCCTACCGTTCAGACGGCAAAGGAAAGGCTCACGACAATGATCTTTGTCTGCTGGAGACCGGTGCGCTCTGGAAGGGGGAAGGGAGCTACAGGACCAGTAAGCGGACGCCGCGCGTCGTAACCGTCGGGTCGCAGGAATGCTTCATTCGGGCCGTCACCCTGATCTCCAATGCGCTGTATGACGCATCGTCGTCGGACACGTCCTTGCCGGAATCATTTAGTCGAGTAGCGAGCAGTCCCCTGTACTGCACCACGATCGACAAGGCGTTGGTGGACGCGCTGTTCGTGCCTGGCGGACCAACTGCCCATCCCCTGCAGCCGAGCGATGGGCACTCCAGGAATGTCGGTAAGCCTTGGGAGGCGGCGCGACACGCGCAAGAGGTAATAGCCATAACCTATTGTCGTGAGAACAACATGCCGGTCTTTGCCGTGTGCGGCGGCTCATGGCGCCTGGCGGCCGTTCTGGGAGCCAGCATCTCCTTGCTGAGCGGCGACATCAAGGATACCCACAACAAGTCATTCCTCCCGGCACAGTTGATGGTTCGTGCCCATGACGTCACGATTGAAAAGAACTCCCACCTGCGTCAGTTGTTCGATGAGAACTACCGAGGCTATCTGTCGACCAAGGACAAAGGCGATCCGTATACCGATCTTCAGATACCAGTGAACTCCTCCCACTGGGCTCAGTCGTCGTTCGATCCGGATACGGCCATGCGGGTCAGTGCACTCAGCGACAACGTCACCGAAGGGTATGAGGATCCTTCACGACACTTCTGCGTGGGCGTCCAGTGGCACCCGGAATACGCCCAGGTGCATCTGACCAGTGGCGACAAGGACGATATGGCCTTTCACCGCTTGCTGATGGAGAACTTCATGCGGGCCGCGGCGGCGCGCCATGCGGCTGTTACGATTCAACGCGCCATACGCGCGTGGTTGAGTCGTCTACGCGATGCCAAGAGCGTGGCATCGACGACCGAGGACATGTAGAGAAACCCGGGTCGAAAAAGGTGTCGGAACAAAGCAGCCGCCTCTCAACCCGCCACTTTGCTGGTCCCTTTGCGCTCTGGATTGCCGCGCGATCACGCCACCGCAGCGGTGACCACGATCTCGATTTTCCAGTTCGGCCTGGCCAGCTTCGCCTGCACTGTGGCACGTGCTGGCGTGGCGCCCTGGGGCACCCATTTGTCCCAGGCTTCGTTCATGCCGGCGAAGTCGGCCATGTCGGCCAGGAAGATTTCCGCGCGCAGGATGTTGGTCTTGTCGGTCATGGCCAGCTTCAACAGGTCGTCGATGGCATGGAGTACCTGCTCGGTCTGGCCGACGATGTCGGCGCTGGTGTCCTCGGCTACCTGTCCGGCGAGATACGCCACGCCGTTGTGGATGGTCATTTCGGACATGCGGGGGCCGGTATCGAAACGCTGGATCATGAGGTGGTTTCCTGTGGGGATATCGCCGTCATTGTTACCGGAAACACAAGGGCAGAGAGACACTTTCCATGCGGATTGAATAACTCTGCCCCTCGCATGCAGCTCAAGAGCGCGATGCACGCATCAATGCCATGTGCGCATCAGTGACGATTCGATTTCCCGGGCTTGAGGCAGGCAGCATGACTAAAGGCCCATGAGCGCGAGGAGGCAGGGCGCTAGATTCGAAAGTTCTTGCGTTCAACCGTACCAGGGGAAAGCTGTGATCAAGCGTTGCATGTTGGTGATGATGTGTCTGGGAGTCAGCGGCATCGCCGCGGCGCAGGAACCGGTGGACCTGGACATGGTCAGCCGCATTCGCCAGGAGGCGTTCCATCGTTCGCAGGTGATGGCCATCTTCAGCCATCTGACCGAGAACATCGGTCCGCGTCTGACCAATTCGCCGCAGATGGCGCAGGCCAATGCCTGGACCCGCGGGAAGTTCAACGACTGGGGCCTGGCCAACGTCCACGACGAGGCCTTCGACGACTTCGGCCGCGGCTGGGAGTTCAGCGACGCCAGCGTGGAAATGCTCAGCCCGCGCACGCTGCCGCTGCATGCGCTGCCCAAGGCGTGGACGCCCGGCACCAACGGCCCGGTCGAGGGCGAGGTGATGGCGGTCGCCATCAAGACCCGCGCCGACCTCGAGAAGTACAAGGGCAAGCTGGCGGGCAAGATCCTTTTGTTGAACGAAGCGCGCGAATACAAGCGCGGCGTCGAAGCGGACTCGCACCGCCACGATGAAGCCGGCCTGGCCGAACTGCAGGCGTTTGCCGTGCCCAGGGACGCCGACAAGGATCGCGCCAAGCGGATCAAGACATACACCGAGCGCCAGGAACTGACCCGCGCCACCAACGAGTTCTTCGTCGCCGAAGGCGTGCTGGCCACCCTCAGCATCAGCGGCTGGGACAACGGCATCATCCGCGTCGGCGGCGGTGGTTCGCGCAAGGCCGGTGAATCGGTGGGCGTGCCGGAGCTGGCGATGGCGGCCGAGCACTACAACCAGCTGGCGCGCGCGGTCGAACGCAAGCAGGCGGTGAAGCTGCGCGTGAACGTGCAGGCACGTTTCACCGACGAAGCGAACCAGCCCGGCTACAACACCGTGGCCGAGATCCCGGGCAGCGGCAGCAAGGCCGGCGAGATCGTCATGCTGGGCGCGCACATGGATTCCTGGCACACCGGCACCGGCGCGGCCGACAACGCCGCCGGCGTGGCGGTGATGATGGAAGCCATGCGCATCCTCAAGGCGGTGGGCGCCAAGCCCAGGCGCACCATCCGCGTGGCGTTGTGGAGCGGCGAGGAGCAGGGCCTGATCGGTTCGCAGGCCTACGTGGCCAAGCATTTCGCCGCCTGGCCGGAGCCCACCGATCCCAAGCAGAAGGCGCTGCCCGCGTCGCTGCGCGAATCGACCGGCGCGTTGCGGAAGAAGCGCGACTACGACCGCTTCTCGGCCTACTTCAACATGGACAACGGCTCGGGCCGCTTCCGCGGCATCTATGCCCAGGAAAACCTGGCGGTGATGCCGATCTTCAAGGCCTGGCTGGAGCCGTTCCACGACGTCGGCGCCACCACCGTGGTCACCCGCAACACCGGCAGCACCGACCACGTTTCCTTCGATCGCGTCGGCCTGCCGGGGTTCCAGTTCATCCAGGACCGGCTGGACTACTTCAGCAACGTCCATCACAGTCACCTGGACACCTGGGACCACGCCGAGCCGGAAGACCTGAAGCAGGCGGCGGCCATCGTCGCGTCCTTCGTCTATCACGCCGCCATGCGCGAGGAAAAACTGCCGCGCAAGCCACTGCTGGAAGGCTGATTCCCGGCGGGACGACACCGGCGGACCGGAATAGGCAAGCTCCATGTCGGCCCTCTCCTCTGCTCGGGGGAGGGCCGATGTTTTTCTTGAGGTATCCTGCTCGCCCGTGGGCTCTTCAAGTCTTGCGTGGAGGTCTCGAGCATGACGTTTCCGTCGGTCTTTGCGGCTGCTTTCGTGCTACTCGCCAGCGTTGCCGGTCCGCTGCATGCCACGGACCAGGCCGCGGCTTTCGCCTCCGTCGCGGCGGCGCCCGTCGCCATCAACCCGCTCTACACCATGCCGCCGGCATCGGTCACTGCCGGGCAGGTCGCGTCCATGCAGCAGCTGTTGTCGGACTGGCCGCAACTGGGTCGTTACCGCGATGACAACGCACGGCTGCCGGCGCCCGCGCCGGGCGAGGCGCGCGTGGTGTTTTTTGGAGACTCCATCACCGATGCGTGGGGGCGTGCCAGGGACACCCGGTTCTTCCCCGGGAAGCCGTACATCAATCGCGGCATATCGGGACAGACGACGGCGCAGATGCTGCTGCGTTTCCGGCAGGATGTGATCGGACTTCATCCCGCAGCGGTAGTCATCCTCGCCGGCACCAACGACATCGCGGGCAATACGGGTCTCGCCACGTTGCCGATGATCGAGGACAACTTCCGTTCCATGACGGAGCTGGCGCAGGCCAACCATATCCGGGTCATTCTCGCTTCCGTGCTGCCCGTCAGCGACTACCCCTGGCATCCGGGATTGCAGCCGGCCAGCAAGGTCCGCGCGCTCAACGCCTGGCTCAAGTCCTATGCGGCGTCGCGTGGCGCCACCTGGCTCGACTACTACAGCGCGCTGGCCAACGCGCAGGGTGGCATGGATTCCCGCCTCGCCGGCGACGGCGTACATCCGACGCCGGCGGGTTACATGATCATGGCGCCGCTGGCCCAGCGGGCCATCGAACGGGCGCTGGCGAAGTAGCGACCGGCCCGGTGCGATGCAGCACCGTGGAAAGCCTTGCGGGCCGTTTGCTCCGGCAGTTGCAGCTGGTAACGGCGTGACGGGGCGGAGTTAGAGTCGACTTCCCGAAGAGAGGGACACGACCATGCGACGTCACCTGTCGGCACTGCTTGCCTTCGGCCTCGGCGGATCGATGATCCTTGGCATCGCTTCCGCAGCGGCGACCGAGGCTGCCGGAGAGGCGCTGGTGGGGCGGTGGGACATCACTATCCATACGCCTGCTGGCGATCTTCCTTCCTGGCTGGAAATCCGCCGTTCCGGATTCCGGACGCTCGTCGGCCAGTTCGTGGGCGTGGTCGGCAGCGCGCGGCCGATCTCCCGCGTGGAGGTCGAGAGCGGCGAGCTGCGCTTCTCCCTGCCGCCGCAATGGGAGGACGGCAAGGACGATCTGTCGTTCCGGGGACGGTTGCAGGGTGGCACGATCACCGGCTCGATGACGTTTCCCGATCACCGGCGCTTCGGCTGGAGCGCCCGTCGCGCACCGTCATTGCGGCGGCCGGCGGCGCCGAAGTGGGCCGCGCCGATCCGCCTCTTCAACGGGACCGACCTGAGCGGCTGGCGCGCGCTGGGACAGTCCCGGTGGGAAGTTGCCGATGGCGTGCTGCGCAACACGGCCGGGGGCGCCAACCTGGTGACCGAGCGGAAGTTCAGCGACTTCAAGCTGCACGCCGAGTTGCGCCTGCCCGCGGGCAGCAACAGCGGCGTGTACCTGCGCGGGCGCTACGAGGTGCAGATCGCCGACGCCCTGGGCGAGCCCCCGAGCGACCGCCTCGGCGCCGTGTACGGTTTCCTTGCGCCGAGCGAGGACGCGGCCAGGGGCCCGGATGCATGGCAGTCGCTGGACATCACCCTGATCGGGCGTAGGATCACCGTCATGCTCAACGGCAGGACGGTCATCTGCGACCGCGAGATCCCAGGCATCACCGGCGGCGCGCTCGACAGCGACGAAGGCGCGCCCGGACCGCTGCTGCTGCAGGGTGACCACGGCCCGGTCGAGTTCCGCAACATCACGCTGACGCCTGCGCGATGAACGCCGCCGCCGACGCCACCACCTTCGACGCGATCGTCATCGGCTCCGGCATCTCCGGCGGCTGGGCGGCGAAGGAGCTGTGCGACAAGGGCCTGAAGACGCTGGTGCTGGAACGCGGCCGCAACGTCACCCACATCAAGGACTATCCCACCGCGAACCTGGCGCCCTGGCAGCTGCCGCACCGCGGCGCGCTGACGCGCAAGTACAGGGAAGAGAACCCGGTCGCCTCCCGGATCGCCGCCGAAGACGTGGTGCACTTCTTCGTCAGGGACGCCGAGCATCCCTACGTGCAGGAGCGGCCGTTCGACTGGATCCGCGGCTACCAGGTGGGCGGCAAGTCGATCATGTGGGGCCGCGCCTGCCAGCGCTGGAGCCGGTACGAGTTCGAGGCGCCGGAGCGCGACGGCTACGGCATCGCCTGGCCGATCGGCTACGACGACGTCGCCCCGTGGTATTCGCACGTGGAGAAATTCATCGGCGTGTGCGGCACGCGCGACGGGATCGAGTCGATGCCCGACGGGGAATTCCTGCCGCCGTTCGACTTCAATTGCGTCGAGCAGCACATGAGCGACAGGATCCGCGCGCACTACGGCAATCGCCACGTGGTGCACGGCCGCTGGGCGCACCTCACCCGGCCGGAGCCGATCCACCTGCAACAGGGGCGCAGCCGCTGCCTGGCGCGCAACCTGTGCTGGCGCGGATGCCCCTTCGGCGCCTACTTCAGCTCGAACTCGTCGACGCTGCCGTGGGCGGAGAAGACCGGGAACCTGACGCTGCGTCCCGACGCCGTCGCGCATTCCATCATTTACGACGAACGCACGAACAGGGCGACGGGAGTGCGGGTGATCGACGCGAACACGCATGCCGTCAGCGAGTATCGCGCCCGCATCGTCTTCGTCAACGCGTCGGCGCTGAACACGGTGCTGATCCTGTTCAACTCGGTCTCGGCGCGATTCCCGCACGGGCTCGGCAACGACAACGGCCTGCTCGGGAAATACGTGGCCTTCCAGAACTACCGCGCCTCCGGCAGCGGATTCATCGACGGCTTCGACGACAAGTACTACTTCGGCCGCCGGCCCTCGGAGTGCATCCTCGCCAACTTCCGCAACCTCGGGAAGCAGGAGATGGACTTCGTCGGCGGCTACACCACGTTCACCGGTGCGTATCGCGAGCGCGGCGCGGTCACTGCCGAGCGGGTCGGCGGCGCGTACAAGGATGCGCAGGCCCGGCCCGGGCCATGGAAGATCTACATGTACCTGCAGGGCGAGACGATTCCGAAGGAGGCAAACCACGTCCGCCTGGACGAGACGCAAAAGGACGAATGGGGCATGCCGCTGCTGGTCACCTCGGTGGGATACGACGACAACGACGAGAAGATGGTCCGCGACTGGCGCACGCAGGCCACCGAAATGCTCGCAGTCGCCGGCTGCCGCGACATCGAGACGGTCGACAATCACTGGTCCCCGGGACGCGACATCCACGAGATGGGCGGTTGCCGCATGGGGCGCGACCCGGAGACCTCGCTGCTCAACCGCTGGAACCAGCTGCATGCGTGCCCCAACGTCTTCGTCACCGACGGCGCGTGCATGACCTCCACCGGCAACCAGAGCCCGTCGCTTCTCTACATGGCCCTCACGGCCCGCGCGGTGAACCATGCCGTCGAGGAACTGGCGAGGCGGAACCTGTGAGCGATCGCGAGCCGGTGCTGTCGATGGCGATGACCCGGCGCGAGGCGCTGAAGGCGCTGACCGTCCTGGCGGGCGGCGCGCTGATCGTGCCCGGCGTGCTGGCCGGCTGCGGGCGCGGCGCACGCGGGGCCGACGACGATCACGGCGACCGGGCGTTGCTCGAAGACATCGCCGATACGCTCCTTCCGACGACCGCGGCCTCGCCGGGAGCGAAGGCCGCCGGCGTGGGCGCGACGGTGGCCCTGCTGCTCGCCGACTGCATGGCCGTGGACGTGCAGCAGCGGGTTTCCGATGGACTGCGGGCGTTCCGGGCGACCTGCCGGGAACGCGGCGGCGCCTTCGCCTCGCTGCCGCAGCCCGAACGCGAGCAGATGCTTCGCGGGCTGGACGCCGTGGCGCAACAGGCCGGTGGGCCGCACTGGTTCGCGGATGTACGCGAGCTCGCACTCCGGGCCTACTTCACTTCCGAGATCGGCATGACGCGGGCGATGCGCTACGTGGCCATCCCCGGGCGCTGGGAGGGATGCCTCCCACTCGCGCCCGGGCAGCCGGCTTGGGGTGCCTGACGGAGCAGAGTCGTCGTTTCGACTGGAACGATGCAGGCTCTGAACAGTGGCTCGCCGCATGGCGGGTTTTTCTTTATGACGACTTGCGTCATATGACGGTCCGCGTTATGGTTTCTTCGTGATCAGGAACTTTGCCGACAAGGAAGCGGAAAAGATCTGGGGCGGAGTGCCTTCCCGGCGGCTGCCTGCCGATATCCAGTCCGTGTCCCGTCGCAAGCTGCGCATGCTCGGCAATGCCTCTTCACTTGAGGATCTGCGAGTCCCGCCGGCCAACCGTCTTGAGGCGCTCAAGGGTAGCCGGAGGGGCCAGTACAGCATCCGCATCAACGATCAATGGCGCATCTGCTTTCGTTGGATCGACGGGGATGCCCACGACGTGGAGATCGTCGATTACCACTGACGCAAACGGGTCAACCATGAATACCCTGCCCAACATCCATCCCGGCGAAGTGCTGCTCGAGGAGTTCCTTGCTCCCATGGGCATCAGCCAGAACGCGCTGGCGCGTGCCGCCGGTGTGCCGCCGCGCCGTATCAACGAGATCGTGCTCGGCAAGCGTGGTGTCACGGCGGATACGGCCGTGCGCCTCGCCGCTGCTCTTGGCACCAGCGAGCGGTTCTGGCTCGGCCTGCAGGCGGACTACGATCTGGAAGAAGCGCATCGTGTACTGGGCAAGCTCGTCGGAAAAATCGAGCGGCTTGCCGCGTGACCAGCGGTTCGCCGGGCGAGCGCGGCAGCGTGCTTGGCGCGATGGACACCATGTACCGAACCTCGGGGTCAGCAGAACCAGGGACGGCGTCTTGCCCGCCTTTCGAGATTCAGCACACGTCCGCGCGGCCGGTGACATAGCGCAGGCCGCGCAGCAGGTGCGCGCGGTAGATCGGCTCGGCGTACAGCGCCGCGTCATGGCCCAGGCCGGTGTACCAGGCGCGGCCGCCCAGGCGGGCGTGGCACCAGGCGATCGGGTGGTCGATACCCATCTTGCCGCCCTGGTAGCGGCTTTCGTCCACGGTGGCGATCACCTTGACGGTGTCGCGCGGGTTGCGCCGGTAGTTGTACAGCTCGTCGGTGACTTGCCAGTCCTGCGCCAGTGCGATGGCGTCGCCTTCGAAGCGCACCCGGGTGGTCTGCAACCCCTTCGGATGGCTGTCGAACCAGGCGCCGACCAGACGGCCATACCAGGGCCAGTCGTATTCCGTATCGGCGGCGGCGTGCACGCCCATGTAACCGCCACCCTTGCCGACGTAGCGCTCGAACGCCGCCTGCCGGGTCTCATCCAGCACGTCGCCGGTGGTGCTGAGAAACACCACTGCATCGAAGCGGGCCAGGCTGGCGCCGTCGAACAGGGCAGGGTCCTCGCTCTGGGTCAGCGCGATCCCCTGCGCCTGCGCAAGCTCGCGCAGCGTCTGCACGCCGACCGGAATCGATGCGTGGCGATAGCCCGTCGTGCGGGTGAACACCAGGATCCGCGGCGCATGCCGTGAACTTGCGCTTGCGCCGTGCGGCCGGCTCGCGGTGGGCGACGCGCAGCCCGGCAACAGCGCCGCGGCCAGCATCAGGATGGCGCTCAGGAGCAGGCTCTTGTGCATGTTCCGAGTGTAGCAATCCGGTGCATCCCGCCGTCTTGCATACATGGTTGTTCAATGTATAGTACTGCCATGTACCCGCGGCTGAGTCCATCCGCGCCGCGCAACATGAGGCATCCATGACGATCAACAAGGACCTGATAGCCGCTTCCTCGACCCCGATCGTGCTGGCGATCCTGGCCGCAGGAGACAGCTACGGCTACGCGATCATCCAGCGCGTCCGCGAGCTGTCGGGCGGGCACATGGAATGGACGGACGGCATGCTCTATCCCGTGCTGCATCGGCTCGAACGGCTCGGCCATGTCGAGGCGCGATGGGAAGTGGCCGGGAGCGGCCGCCGCCGCAAGTACTACCGCATCACGTCCCCCGGCCGGGACCAGCTCGCGGAGGAACGCCGGCAATGGCAGGCGGTGGACGCGACGCTGCGGTCCATCTGGAAGGCGCTCTCCGCCGCCGGTCCGGCTACGCGTCCGGCGTCCGCCGCGTTATCGCCACAAGGAGCCTGACCATGTCCGCCTCGGATCGCACGGCATCGCTCGAAGCGCAGATCGACCAGTGGCGCAGCTACCTGCGCCGGCGGCAGGCGATCCACGCCGTCGACGTCGCGGAGCTGGAAGATCATCTGCGCGAACAGGTCGCGGTTCTGGTCGACGCGGGGCTCGCCACCGATGAAGCGTTCCTGGTGGCGGTCAAGCGCATGGGCGGCCTCGACGCCCTCTCGCGGGAGTTCGCGCGCGAGCACTCGGAGCGCCTGTGGAAGCAACTCGTCGTCGTCCCGCCGGAGGCCGATGGCCCACGGGCGCGCACCCGAGCGGATGCCATCGCCGCCTTCGGGCTCGCGCTGGCGGCAGCCGTGGCGATCAAGCTGCCGGTGCTCTTCGGGTTGCAACTGGAACAGGATGCCGGCTTCTACGCCCGCAACCTCAGCCTGTTCGTGCTGCCCTTCCTGGCCGGCTATTTCGTCTGGAAACGGCAGCTCGGCACGAAGACGCTGTTCTGGCTGGCGGCGGCGTTCGTCGCGGCGGCGGTCTTCGCCAACGTCTACCCCTTCATGCCGGGCGGTGCCAGCGAGAGGCTGGCGGCGCTGCACCTGCCGATCGCGCTGTGGCTGGCGGTGGGCATCGTGTACGCCGGCGGCCGCTGGCGTCGGGGCGACGGCCGCATGGACTTCATCCGCTTCTCGGGCGAGCTGTTCATCTACTACGTCCTGATCGCCCTCGGCGGGGCGGTGCTCACGGCGTTCATGGTGATGATGTTCGAGGCGATCGAGGTCAAGGCCGAGCCTTTCTTCAACGCCTGGCTGCTGCCGTGCGGAGCGGCCGGGGCCGTGCTGGTCGCCGCGTGGCTGGTGGAGGCCAAGCAGAGCGTGATCGAGAACATGGCGCCCGTGTTGACGCGCCTGTTCACGCCGATCTTCGCCGCCGTATTGGTGGTGTTCCTGGGCACCGTGCTGTGGACCGGGCACGGCGTCGACATCGAGCGGAACGTGCTGATCGCCTTCGACCTGCTGCTCGTCCTGGTCCTCGGCCTGCTGCTCTATTCGGTTTCCGCCCGCGATCCGCGGTCGCCTCCCGGCGCCTTCGACGCGGTGCAGGTCGTGCTCGTGGTCAGCGCGCTGCTGGCGGACGCGCTCGCGCTGTGGGCCATCGCCGCGCGCATCAACGAGTTCGGATTCACGCCGAACCGCGTGGCTGCGCTGGGCGAGAACGTGATTCTCCTGGTCAATCTGGCGTGGTCCGCCGTGCTCTACCTCCGCTTTCTGCGAGGCCGCGGATCGTTCGCGCGCCTTGAGCGGTGGCAGACGGATTACCTGCCGGTGTATGCCGCGTGGGCGATGGTCGTCGTGATCGTCTTTCCGCCGCTGTTCCGCTACATCTGAGCGGGTGCGACTGACCGGTGTCCCGAACAACCTGCCTGTCTACCCGCCTGCGGCGGCTCGCCTCGGCCGACGGACGGCGCGCACCTTCGCGCTGTTTCCGCCGCCGCAGAAGAATTGATCGCCATCGGAATCGAGCCCCGACACGCCGACGCCGGACGGCATCTCCAGGCTCTCCAGGACCTTTCCGGTTCGAGGGTCGATCCGCCGCAACTCGCTCTCGTCGCTTTCCCAGGTGCCGTGCCAGAGTTCGCCGTCGACCCAGGTGACCCCGGTGACGAAGCGGTTGGACTCGATGGTGCGAAGAATCGCTCCGGTTCGGGGATCGATTTGGTGGATCTTGCGGTCCCGGTATTGCCCCACCCACAGCGTCCCCTCGGCCCACGCGAGCCCCGAATCGCCGCCGCCACCGGGCGCCGGGATCGTGGCGAGGACGCGGCCGGTCCGCGGATCGATCTTCTGGATGCGATCCTCGGCAAGCTGGAACAGGTGCTGGCCGTCGAAGGCGGTTCCCGCATGGGCGGCGACGTCGATCGAGCCCAGCGGCTTCCCGCTCGCAGGGTCGAAGGCGATCAGCCTGTCGCCGGACGCAAACCAGACGCTGTGGCCGTCGCAGGCGACGCCATGCACGTTGTCGGCACCGGGAAAGGGGCCGTACTCACGGAAGATTTCGGCTTTTGTTCGATGCATGTTTCCATCCTAGCCGCCCGGCAGCGGAGCGGGGAGTAACAAGGTGGTCGCGAATCCCGGCACCGGCGGGGTCGTCCAGCGGCGCGCCCGTCCGTGACCGAACGGCTGCGCCTTGCCCATGGCCGCCAGCGCGTCGAGCGCCCGCTGCACGGTACGCTGGCTGGCGCCGAGGGCAAGCGCCAGGGCCGAGCTCGACCACGACTCGCCGTCGGCGAGCAGGGCGAGCACCGCCGCATGCTTCTCCTCGACCGGCCGCGCCAGCACGACGACTTCGCCTGCATGGCGCGGCGCCAGCACGAAGCCCCGCTTCGTCGCGCTCACTTCGGCCAGCGTGCGAAGCACGCCGCGCAGCCGCCCGATTTCGACGCGCAAGCGCGCGCGATGCGACTCGTCGGCGAGCTTAAGACGGAATGCGCGCGCGACGAGCATGTCCCTGGGCACGTCTTGCGGCCACGCTTCGCCCAGCGCGCGGGCGAGCGCGAACAGCACCGGGCGCGTCGCGAGCGGTATCGTCGTGCCCGCATGGCACACGGCGTGGCGGCAGGCATCTACGACGAAGGCATTCGATGCCAGCAGCGCTTCGACTTCTTCGAGGCGGAGGAGTCGCTCTTCGCCCTTCACGATCAGGCGCGCGGCAGGCGTGTTCAGGACCAGGAAGGCGCTTTCGACCTCCGCCGTCAGCGCGGGAATGCGTGCGTGTTGCGCGGCGCGTGCGG
Source organism: Rhodanobacter sp. LX-99 (assembly GCF_018599185.1). Taxonomy (NCBI): domain Bacteria; kingdom Pseudomonadati; phylum Pseudomonadota; class Gammaproteobacteria; order Lysobacterales; family Rhodanobacteraceae; genus Rhodanobacter; species Rhodanobacter sp. LX-99. Next base: position 331,410 of record NZ_JAHFVL010000002.1, read on the forward strand.
CCCGCGCGAGCGCCGCACGCGCGGGCCTCGTCTGCAGGCGCCGCAACCCGATCCCTGCCGCCACCAGTTCGTGGACGGCTCTCAACGCGGGCGGTAGGGCGGTGGGATCGAGCCCGGCGAGCATGCGTTCGGCTTCGTCGAGATGCCCGATCAGCAGGAGGCGCCGTACTTCGAGATAGCGCGCGTGCGCGGCGTTCACCCGGTCGCCGTGTTCTTCGAGCGTCGCCCGTGCGGCGTCGAGCGCTTTCGCGGGCCAGCCCAGTTCGCGCGAGGCCAGTGCGATCTCGGCTTCGGCGACGACGCATCGCGCGCGCGCCACGGCTTCTTTCGCACCGAAGGCGCGCGCCGCTTTTCGCAGCAGCGCCTTCGCCCGGACCAGCTCGCCGAGCTGTGCCATCGCGATGCCCCGCAGCGCGAGGCCGGGCGCGTCGTCGCGCAGGGCGACCCGTTTCAATGCGCCGAGGGGATCGCCCGCGGCGAGTGCGCGCGCCGCGGCGGTGATCAGCGAGTCCACGGGAACGAGCTCATGTCAATCGCGCCACACTTGTCACTCCCGCCGCTGGAAACCCGATGCCTAATCTAGCGCATGGCCGACCACCACCGGGTCGTCTACAGACGGAGGCGCGATGACCAAGCACACGACCGGAACGCGGCAGGAGTGGCTCGCCGCGCGGATGGCGCTACTCGAGGCGGAGAAGGAGCACACGCGGCGCAGCGACGAGCTGGCGCGGCAGCGGCAGGCGCTGCCGTGGGTCCGGATCGACAAGGCGTATCGCTTCGACACCGACGCGGGCAGCGCCTCGCTGGTGGATCTGTTCCAGGGGCGCTCGCAGCTCCTCGTCTACCACTTCATGTTCGGGCCCGACTACACGGCAGGGTGTCCGTCCTGCTCGATGATCGCCGACGGCTTCAACGGCTTCGCTGTCCACCTGGCCAACCACGACGTCGCGCTGACGGCGGTGTCGCGCGCGCCGCTCGCCAAGCTGCAGGCGTACAAGCGGCGCATGGGCTGGGCGTTCCCGTGGGCGTCATCGCACGGCGGCGACTTCAACTACGACTTCAACGTTTCGATCACCGAGGCGCAGCAGCGCGCAGGTAGCGTCGAATACAACTACCGGCGCGGCGGCCATCCGATCGTCGCCGCCGAGCTCCCGGAACCGGTGCGCGAGTTCGCGGCCACCTGCGGCACGGATGCAGCCACCTACGTGCGCGACCGCCCCGGCATGAGCGCCTTCGTGATCGAGGACGGCGCGGTCCATCACACCTATTCCACCTACGCGCGCGGCCTGGACGGCCTGTGGGGCGCGTACCAGTGGCTCGACCGCGCGCCGCTGGGGCGCAACGAGACGGGCATCTGGTGGCGCCGCCACGACGAATACGCCACGCGCTGAGCCGGCCGTGGATATCGTCGGCGCAACCGGTGGTGCGGACGTCGCGCGCGGCATGGCTGCCGGGCAGGCGTCGCGGCGAATCTTCTTCGGCGTCGCGACGCTGCTGTTCGCCGCCAGCGCGGCGGCGACGATCGTCCGCTGCGCGTCCATGTCGGCGATGGACGGGATGCCGATGCCCGGCGGCTGGACGATGTCGATGGCGTGGATGCGAATGCCCGGGCAGACCTGGCCCGGCGCCGCGGCGGCGTTCCTCGGCATGTGGGTCGTGATGATGGTGGCGATGATGCTGCCATCCCTGGCGCCGGTGCTGTGGCGCTGCCGCCAGGCCGTCGGCAGGACAGGCAACGCGCGTCCCGGTCGTCTGGCCGCGATCGTGGGCGCGGGTTACTTCGCCGTCTGGACGATGTCCGGCGTGGCCGCTTTTGCATCGGGCGCCGTGCTGGCGGCGATCGAGATGCGGCAGCCGGCGCTGGCGCGCGGCGTGCCGATCGCGGTCGGCGGGGTGGTCCTGATCGCCGGCGCCCTTCAGTTCACCGCGTGGAAAGCGCGTCAGCTGGCCTGCTGCCGGAATATGCCGGGGCATGGCCGCACGTCGCCGGTCGATGCCGGCGCGGCCTGGCGGCTCGGCCTGCGCCTCGGTTTCGACTGCAACCTCTGCTGCGCCGGTCCGACGGCGGTCCTCCTGGCCGTCGGGGTCATGGACCTGCACGCGATGGCCGCCGTGATGGCGGCGATCACGCTCGAGCGTCTCGCCCCGAGCGGTGAGCGCATGGCGCGGGCCACCGGGGCCGTCGCCATCGGAGCAGGGTTGTTCCTGATCGCGGGCCATGCCTTTGCCTTTACGTGGTAGGCGATGGCCGCCACCGTCTTGCCGGTGTTTTTCTGCGCGTTCTGCCATTCGTCCACGCGTCGCGCCGTGGTGCTAAGTTGAAGGGACCCTTGGTCTGGTTGCCGGAGTTCCGCATGTTCGTTCCCTTTTTCGCCGCATTGCCGGCGGGCGCGCGCCGCACGATGGTGCGTCTTGTCCTGGCCGTATCGATGGTGCTTGCTGCAGGTGCCGCGGGCGCGCAGGAGACGCGCAGCGCCCAGGTGCCGCCGCCGCAGGACGTGCCGTACCCCGGCACGATCGTTCTTCACGTCGATGCCGGCGACACGGCGCAGGGCATCTTCCGCGTGCACGAGACGATTCCGGTGCAGGCCGGCGCGTTGACCTTGCTGTACCCGCAGTGGATTCCCGGCGACCACTCGCCGACCGGCCCGATCGCGATGCTCGCCGGCCTCACGCTCAGCGCCGGCGGCAAGCCGCTGGCATGGACGCGCGACAAGTACGACGTGTACGCGTTCCACCTCGACGTGCCTGCAGGGGTCGCCCGCATCGACGCGGAGTTCCAGTATCTGTCGCCCCGCGACGGCGGGTTCGAGATCACCGACCGCATGATGGACATGGAGTGGAGCAAGGTGGCGCTGTATCCGGCCGGGCATTTCACGCGCGGCATCACCTTCGCGCCCAGCGTGACGCTGGCGCACGGCTGGCAGCTCGGCACCGCGCTGGAGCCGGCCTCGCAGTCGGGCGACACCACCACCTTCAAGCCGGTGACCTTCAACAACCTGGTCGATTCGCCGGTCTATGCCGGCCAGTACTTCAAGCGCGTCGATCTCACGCCGCCCGGCGGGGCGCCGGTGCATCTGGACATCGTCGCCGACGCGCCGAAATACCTGGCCATGACGCCCGAACAGGTGAACGCGCATCGCGCGCTGACGGTGCAGGCGACCAGGCTGTTCGGCTCGCACCATTACGACCACTACGACTTCCTGTTCTCGCTGTCGGACCAGCTGGGCGGCAACGGCACGGAGCACCACCAGTCCAGCGAGGACGGCCTGGGTGCCGACTACTTCACCGCCTGGGACGACAACGCGCCGGGCCGCGACCTGCTGGCGCACGAGTACGCGCATTCGTGGAACGGCAAGTTCCGCCGTCCGGCGGACCTTTGGACGCCCAACTTCAACGTGCCGATGGGCGATTCGCTGCTGTGGGTGTACGAGGGGCAGACGCAGTACTGGGGCTACGTGCTGACCGCGCGCGCCGGCCTGTGGACGCCCGAACAGTTCCGCGACGCGCTGGCGATGGTGGCGGCCAACTACGACCGCAACCGCGAGGGCTTCCGGTGGCGCACGCTCGAGGACACCACCAACGACCCGACCGCCGCGCGCCGCTCGGGCTTGCCGTATCGCAGCTGGCAGATGAGTGAGGAGTATTACAGCGCCGGGCAGATGATGTGGCTGGAGGTGGACGCCAGGCTGCGTGCGCTGACGCACGACCGCAAGTCGCTGGACGATTTCGCGCGCGCGTTCTTCGGCGTCGACAACGGCAGCTACGTGACGAAAACCTACACCTTCGACGACGTGGTGGCGGCGTTGAACGGCGTGGCCCCTTACGACTGGGCGGGTTTCCTGCACGCGCACGTCGATGCGCGCAAGCCGCCGCTGCTGGACGGCGTCGAGGGCACCGGCTGGAAGCTGGTCTACACCGACAAGGAAAGCGCCTACGAGAAGCAGTACAACAGCCGGCCGCAATCGTCGCGCCACCTGTACAACTTCGCCTGGTCGATCGGCCTGACGATGGCCAAGGACGGCCAGATCAACGACGTGCGCTGGGATGGTCCGGCGTTCAAGGCCGGAGTGAGCACGGGCGCCACCATCGTCGCGGTGAACGGCCAGGACTATTCCGGCGACGTGCTGAAGCAGGCGATCACGGCGGCCAGGACCGGCAAGGCACCGATCAGACTACTGCTGAAGTACCAGGGCACCTACCGCACGGTGCCGGTGGATTACCACGACGGCCTGCAGTACCCGCACCTGGTGCGCGTCGAGGGCACGCCCGATTACCTGAGCGAGATCATCGCGGCGCGCAGGTAAAGGCGACCGGGCACGAGGGTTCGGCCGCGGCTGGGGAAACCGAACCGGGTGCCGTCACCCCGGCGTCAGCCGCAGGCCATCGCTGCGGCAGACGTCGATGTGCGGAAGAAGCAGGATGCGTCCGCCGCGGAAGGTCACGCGAAGATCGCGCCGGCAGCCGCCGGCGGGAACGTCGAAGATCATCGAGGTCAAGCCGCCTTGCAGCGGCTCGCCGAGTGCCACGTCGCGGAAGGCATCGCTGCCGTCGGGCGCGATGGCGAGTGCGGTCACGCTGTCGAACGTGGCGTTCACGAGCTTGAAGTGCCGCGTGGACCTGCGCCCGGCATCGGCGTGGGCGGCGCTGGCCGCGGGCGTGGCGAGCATGCTGCCAGGCGCGAGGGCGAGCAGGGCGGCGAAGGCGATGGCGCGGGTCGGACTCATGGCAGGGCTCCGGCGGGGATGAGGTGTCGCCGGTGGCTTGCGCGCGGTATCGCGCACAAGCCCGGCAGCGTGATCTGGCCGGATCGGCGTTGCCTCTCGAAAGCTTTTCGGGACGAATCGTCGCGACGCGATGACGAATCGTAGCGGCGCTGCGCATTTGCTTTTCAGCACCGTGCGCTGCGCCTAGGATGGCCGCTCCGACCCACGGGATATCCCGCGATGATGGTTCGCCTTGGCAACACGCAGATCGGCCTGGCCCGCTACCTCGGCCTGTGGAGCGCCGTGGCGGTGGTGTTTGCGGTGCAGGAATTCATGCGCGACACGCTCACCGGCCATACCTGGTCGGCTTTCGATTACCTGCGCTGGTCGATGATCCAGTGGTACACGTGGGCTGCGCTTGCACCGACGGTGTTCCGCCTGGCGGTGCGCTTTCCAATCCAGACGCCGCTGCGCCTGGGCGGCCTTGGTGCGCAGCTGGCGGCCAGTGTGAACATGACCTTTCTGGCGCTGGTGATCGGCGCCCTGGTCTCGACGGTGTTCGAGCCGAGCGGGTTCGTCGAGCAGCTGCGGTTCTTCGTCAACCAGCATGCCGCCATGGGGCTGTTCACGTACTGGGCGCTGTTCGCGATCCAGCGGGCCATGCAGTTCCACGAAGAGAAAACGCGCCGCGAACTGGAAGCAAGCCGGCTGGCCTCGGAACTCGCGCAGTCGCGGCTGCAGGTGCTCAAGACGCAGCTGCAGCCGCATTTCCTGTTCAACACGCTGCACGCGGTCGCGACCCTGCTGCACGAGGACACGCTGTCGGCCGAGGACATGCTGCTGCGCCTGAGCGATCTGCTGCGTGCGTTCCTGGAGGACTACGACGGCCAGGAGATCAGCCTGCGGCGGGAGCTGGTGCTGCTGGATCTCTACCTCGGCATCCAGCGCACGCGCTTCAAGGATCGCCTGACCACGCGGATCTACGTGGCCCCGGATACGCTGGATTGCGCCGTGCCCAGCCTGATCCTGCAGCCGATCGTGGAGAACGCCATCTCGCACGGGATCAGCGAACGCGTCGGCGTGGACTGCATCGAGGTCGAAAGCCGGCGCGAGGGCGACAGCCTGTGCATCGACGTGCGCAATCGCAACAGCACGCTGGAGGACGGGCCGGCCTCGCCGTCAGGGCACGGCATCGGCCTGTCGAACACGGAGCTGCGCCTGCGCGAGCTGTACGGCGATGTGGCGCAAGTGCGCCTGGAGATGATCTGGCCGCAGGGCGTGGTCTGTCGGTTGCGCCTGCCGTTCCGCGAGATCGGGGAATCGGACGACTCGCCCGAGGTCGCGTCCGCATGAGCATCGCCACTCTCATCGTGGACGACGAACCGATCGCACGCCGTGCCATCGTGCGCCTGCTGCGCGACGACCCCGACGTCGAACTGCTGGGCGAGTACGGCGATGGCGCATCGGCGGTCGAGGCGATACGCAGCCAGTCGCCCGACCTGGTCTTCCTCGACATCCAGATGCCCGCGATCAACGGCATGGACGTGGTGGCAGCCATCGGTGCGGAGCGCATGCCGGCGGTGGTGTTCGTCACCGCCTTCGAGCAATACGCGGTGAGGGCGTTCGAGGCGAACGCGGTGGACTACCTGGTGAAGCCGTTCAGCCGCGAGCGCTTCGCCGACACCCTGCGCCGGGTGAAGGCGCGGTTGTCTGCCGGCGAGGGCGTGAATGGGGCGGCTTCGGCGCGGATCCTGCAGGCGCTCGACGCATTGCGTCAGCGCGACGACTACCTGCAGCGCCTGCCCGTGCGCATCGACGAACGCATCACCTTCATCGACGTCGACGGCATCGTGTGGATCAAGGCCAGCGGCAATACCGTGCAGATACACCTGGCAGACGGTGTCCACGAGATGCGCGAGACCATGAACGCGCTGGCCGCGCGCCTCGATCCGCGGCATTTCGCGCGCGTCCACCGCTCTGCCATCATCAACGTGCGACGCATCCAGGCCATCCACCCGTGGTTCAACGGTTACCACGTCGTCACGATGGATACCGGCCAGAAGCTGCGCATGAGCCGCTACCAGCACGAAACCTTCCTGCGCCTGGTCTCGGCCCGGCGCAAGGACGAGAAACGGGACGGCGAAAGTTGAATACCGGCCGGCACGACGGCCTTATGCTTCGGTCGGTTCTATCGGCGTGATCGCCGGCAGCGGCCACTTCGCGCCCGACGGACAAGCGCAGAGGACGGCCGCTTTGCTGCGCACGTCAGCGATTGCCGGCCCCCGTTGCCCACCGTTTCAGGCTTCGACCAGACCGCCGTCCCCGATATCGGCGATGACGCGATTGCGCCCGGCGCGCTTGGCGCGATAGAGCGCTGAATCGGCCTCCTTGCAAAGGCGTTGCAGCTCGTAGCCGGAGGTGTCGGTGGAGGCCATGCCCACGCTGGCGGAAATCGATACCCCGCTGCCGTCCTGTTCCATCGGCGTCGTTCCGATGGCGATCCGGATGCGATTGGCGATGTCCAGGCCCTGCTCGCGGGAGCAGTCGTGCAGCAGGATGCCGAACTCCTCGCCGCCCAGCCGGCCGAACAGGTCGCTGGGGCGCAGGTGCTGCTGGCAGATGGCCACGGCGAGCTTCAGCACGACATCGCCCATGGCATGGCCATAGGTATCGTTGACCTGCTTGAAGTGGTCCAGGTCGATGGATATCAGGCAGGCGTGGCCGAACTTTTTCTCCAGCAGGCGCAAGATACGCTCGGCCTCGTTGATGAAGTGCTGGTGGTTCAGGATTCCGGTGAGCCCGTCGCGGCGGGACAGCCGCATGAAGCGAAGCTGCGAGCGCTTGAGCCGGAACAGCCAGAGCACGATGAAGGTCAGCGCCATCAGTAGCAGGGCGCTGTGCAGCCGGCTAGCTTCCGCCGCCTTGGCGTCGAGCGCCTGCTGCATGCGCAGTACGGCATTCTGCCGGCTCAGCGCTTCCGTCTCCAGTTGCCGGGTCAGCACCTGCTGTTGCACGGCTTGGTAGGCCAGTGTGCGTGCGCCGATGTCGTTGAGATAGCCCTTGTCCTGGGCTGCATAGCGTTCGTAATAGGCCAGCGCGGCAGTGGCGTTGCCGTGCTTCTTTTCGACCTGGTAGAGCACTTCGTAGGCATCCTTCAACCACTCGTTGATGTCGTCAGGGTTGCCCATCGCCACGGCGGCGAGGGCTGCTTTGCGCGCGTCGCCGTCGTCGCCCAGCTTCCAGTAGGCCTGCGCCATTTGCGTTTTCAGCGACAGCTGGTGTGGGTAGTACTTATTGGCGTCGATGCCCGGCGCGATCTGGCGTAGCAGCGCCATGGTCTTGTCCGGTTGGTTCTCCTTCAGATACAGGCTGCCCAGCACCAGCCACATGGTGTTGGCGAGGACCGGCTGCTGTGCGGCGACGCAGGTGTCGATGGCCTGCTGCAGCTCCGGGTTGGACGATGCCAGCCGGTTGCCGTTGAACAGCGCCGCAACCTGTAAGGAACGCGGGTAGCACAGGCTCTCGCCCGCGGGCAGCGCATCCTCCATCAACTGCGCGTACTTGATCGCCAGATCCGTCTGCCCGGCTAGGTTCAGCATCTGCGACAGGTTCATCAGGAGCATGGAGCGGGCCAGTGGATTCTTGACTGCGGGCAGGTCGCTGGTTATGCGGTTGGCCAGCGTGAAGGCCTCCTCGTAGCGTCGGTTGGCGGCCAGGTTGCTCAGCAGCAGCGCCGACGATTTGGCGGCCAGGGTGGCGTCGCCGGAATGCTCGATGACTTCGTGGAATTGCGCTTCGGAGCCGGCGTAGTCGCCCTTGAACATGGTTTCCCACGCGTCCAGGTAGCGCAGGTGCCATTGCTCGCCGGCGCTCAGCAGCGGCGTCTCGCGATGGATCTGCTCCAGCATCTGCGCGAAGCGCGGGTGATCCTTCGTGCGCAGGCTTTCGGCTTGGTCGAGGAATGCGGCGGGATCGGTGATGGACGTTGCAGCAGGGGCAGCCTGCATCAGTAGGCACACCGCCAGCGCCGCCAGCACGGCCCAGGACCGGGAGCGTTGCCGCTGGCAGGACATGTTGACGGTCTGTTGGTGATTACTTGCTGCGTTCGGGCTCGGCGGGGAGTTCGGGTTCCTCGCTCTCGCCTTCCTCCGGCGCCTCCTCCTCGAAGCCGGGTGCCTGGGAGATCTGCGGGGCGTACATCGGTTTGTGCCCGAATTCCTCGAGCAGCCAGGCGCTGTCGCCGCTGGCCACCGCGGTCCTGAGTGCGCGAGAGGCGTCCGCCCGTTCCAGCCGGATGGCCAGTTCATCGGTCGGCGCATGGCGCAGCGAAGCGTCGCGGCCGATGGTTTCCAGAAGTTCGATCGTGTCCGACATGTTTTCCCCCTGTTTCCCGTGTTCCCCAAATATCCGTTTTGCGAGCGCTGCGGATCGCCAGCGTATGTCAGGCGATGGCGGCTTCCTTGTCCAGCGCCGCCAGTCGCTCCCGCATGGCCTGATTCTGCTTCAACGGCGCGCCGGGCGGTAGCACCACCGTTTCCTCGGCGGTCAGCTCGGCACCGGGCAGGTCGCGCAGCGCCATGCGGCGGACCCGCGGCTGCTGGATCGGCAGGGTGGCGCTGCGGTAGACGATCACCTCGTGGTCGAGCGGGTAGTCCGCGCTCAGCACATCCACCAGCGCCTGCCGGTAGGCCGGCCCGGTGGAAAAGCGCTTCAGCGAGATGTCGCCCACCAGTCCGACTTGCCACAGCACCAGATAGCCGGCCGGATCGATCCGCCGTTCGTAGAAAAGCAGCTGGCTGGCCTCGAAGTGCTGGCAGCCGAAGCGGCCCGGATCGATGCCCAGGTCGGCGTAGAGGCAGTCTTCGGCGGAGATTCCCGGATCCATGTGCGCCTTGAAGCCTTCCGCGCGGGCCACCTCGATGGCCTTGTGCGGCGACCAGGCGAAGATGCCGGGGTGGCCGTAGAACACGCCGCAGACGTTCTTGCCGGCGCGCACCTCGGTCATCATCAGTTCGACCCACTGCCGGTACGTGACCATCCTCGACTTGCCCTCCGCGTAGTAGGGCTGCAGGCTGCGCACGTCCGGGTGCATGCGTTGCAACCAGATCTCCACGATGCCATCGGAGAGTGCCGCAAACACCACGTCCGCCTGTTCGATGTGGCTGCGTGCCAGAGGGGTGAGATGGGAGCCCAGGGTCATGCCCATGCCGACGCAGGCCAGGCTGCCGCGTCGCGCGTCGTTCGATGGCGGAAGAGTCGGTGTGCTCATCGCCTGTGATAGTAGGGCAATTTTATGGTGCTGGAGCGCACCGTCGCGATCGTCTTCTGGCGGGGCGGGGCGCGCCAGACCTTTTCATCGTGGCCTGGAGCCTCCCGTGGCGTGCAATGGCCGGCCGGAGTCCGATGGGCCTATGGCGGCTTCGCCCGCACGCGCGTATCGTATGCCGGCGCATATGTCAATATGCGTACTTGCGTGGACGCTCATCGGCGCGACCGATATCGGCGTCTCAGGGGACGCGGTCACCTATCAAACGAACAGGAGACCGATGATATGAAGACTCGACTGCTCATCGCAGTAGTGGGCATGGCGTTCGCTACGTGTGCCTTGGGCGCCTCTCCGACGGTGCTCAAGCTGCAAAAAGGGGGCGCCACGGTGCCAACGACCACGCCGGTTGGAGGCGCGCCGCTGACAGCCCTGGAACAGGATCCGGCGATGACCGCCGGGGACGCCGATTCTGGCGATGGAGGCGAACTCGAAGGGCAACCCGTGGTGAACCGCACCATCGCCCACGGGCACGCCGGCAGCAACCGGATGGGAAATGCCAAACGCGCGAAGTCGAACCCTCAATTGCTGGGCGGTTTCGACGGCCTCAATTTCCACGACCAGCGCTTCGCCAATGGCGGTAACCAGTTCTCGGTGGAGCCGCCCGATCAAGGGCTGTGCGCCGGCAACGGATTCGTCATGGAAAGCGTCAATGACGTATTGTCGATCTATGACGGCTCCGGCAACGAACTCGTCGGCCCCGTCGATCTCAATACGTTCTACGGCTACCCCGCGGCGATCAATCGCACTACCGGTGCGTTCGGACCCAGCATCACCGACCCGTCCTGTTACTACGATGCAGGCACGCAGCGCTGGTTCCAGGTCGTGTTGACGCTCGACCGCATCGGCACGACGTCGTCCCTGGCCGGCACCAACCACCTGGACATCGCGGTCAGCCAGACCGCCAACCCCACCGGCGCCTGGAACATCTACCACCTGCCGGTACAGAACAACGGCACGCAGGGCACTCCGGATCACGGCTGTGCGGGTGGGTTCTGCCTGGGCGACTATCCCCACATCGGTGCTGACGCCCATGCGATCTTCCTGACCACCAACGAGTTCGCGTTGTTCGACTCCGGCTTCTACGGCGCGCAGATCTACGCCATTTCCAAGCAGGCGCTGGCATCGGGTGCCGCCTCGCCGAATGTGGTGCTGTTCAACGGCGGCGATCCGAGCATTCCAGCGCCCGCGTTCACGGTATGGCCGGCCATCTCGTCCGGGGGGCAGTTTGTCGACACGCTTGGTGGAACCGAATACCTGCTCAGTTCGGACGCCGTGTTCTTCGACTCGGGCACGTCGAACAGGATATGGCTGTGGTCGGTGTCGAACACGCAGGCCATCGACACCGCGCCCACGGCCCTGGTGCTGGGCGTTTCGCCGATCACCGTGCAGTCGTATGCCGTGCCGAGCAGCCTGGCCCGGCAGAAGCCGGGTAGCGCCCCCCTGCGCGACTGCTTTGCCCTGACCGGTTGCGCGCCGACGTATCTCGGTTTCCCGAATATCGTCTACCCGACGCCGCGCCCCATGGCGGTGAACGACTCGCGCATGCAACAGGTGAGCTACGCCAACGGCAAGCTCTGGGGGACGTTGGATACCGACGTCCTGCTGGCCGATGGCAGCCATGGCTCGGGCATCAATTACTTCGTCATCGTTCCGAAATCCGGCGGCGTCTCCGCCAACGGCACGCTGGCCTTGCCCGATGCGAACCTGACCTACGGCGCGGCGGCCGTCACGCAAAGCGGACGCGGCGTCATCGCGTTCACCGTGGTTGGCCCCAACGACCATCCCAGTGCCGGCTACGCCAGCCTGGATGCAAAGCTGGGCGCCGGTGATGTGCACATAGCCGCAGCGGGCGCAGGCCCGTGGGACGGCTTTACCGGCATCCCCTTCCTCGCCGGTGATCGTCCGCGCTGGGGCGACTATGGTGCGGCGGCGGCCGACGGCAACACGATCTGGACCGCGTCGGAGTACATCGCGCAGACGTGCACCCTGGCCCAATACCTGACCGCTCCGCTGTTCCAGTGCGGCGGTACGCGCGGTGCGCTGGGCAACTGGGCGACCCGCATCTCGGCTATCGGGCTCTGAGACCTCGGCAAGGCGCCAGGTAACGGGCGTGATGGGCAGTGTCCCATCGCGCCCGTTTTGCCTTGAACCGGGTCAGCGTGTAGCTGCCTTCCTGTCGGCCCTCTTCAGCGCCGCACCGCCAGCACGCCGTCCAGCGCCAGCTGTGCCTTGAAGCCGGCCTTCTCCAGCCGTTTCGCCACCTCGCGCGGCACGTCGCGGCCGCTGGTGAGCCTGTTCGGGCTGCCGGTGTAGTGGAACAGCCGGCCGCCGCGACGCAGCACGCGCGCGAGCTGGTCGTAGAACACCTGCGAGTACAGCTCGCCGGCGATGCCGAAGCGCGGCGGGTCGTGCAGCAGCGCGTCCACCGAGGCGTCGGCGATCTGCGCGATCGCCTGTGACACGTCGGCATGGGCGAGCTGCAGGCGGCCGCCGCTGGTGGGCGCGTCCGGGTCAACCCCATCGGGATCCGGCGACCACGGGTTGAGCGTGCGCAGCCACAGCACGTCGGCGTTCTTCTCGAACGAGTGGACGCGCGCCGCGCCGGCTTCCAGGCAGCATGCCGCGAAGTAGCCAAGACCGCCGCAGGTATCCAGTACCACCTTGCCGTGCGGCTCGACCAGCGCCACCTTGCGGCGCGCATCCGTGACCGGCGATTCCTTCGAAGTGGGCAGCATCTTGATGCCGTCGATCTCGAACGTGGGCGCGCCCCATTCGGTGGGCACCAGCTTGATCAACGAGCCGGCGTAGCGGGCCACCGGCGCGAACTCGCCGCCGTCCCAGTAATAAACCGTGCGGTCCTTCAGCGTGGGCGGATACGGGTAGCGCTGGTCCCGCCACTGCCAGGTGTCCGGCTCCAGTGATGCGCGGCCGTTCGAGCGGCCCAGGTCCAGCGAGCCGGTCCATTCGCTTGTGCCGGCATCGCGTGCGGCCAGCAGCGCCTGGGCGGCGGGCCGCGTGAGTATCGGGCCGGAATAATGTGGCACGTCGGGAATTCTCGTCAAAAACCGGATGGATCATAACCTTGCCCCGATCCGGTCGCGATCGACATGGAGGTGCGTGGCCCATGCGCGCCGATACCGGCCTCCTTCAGAACTCTCCGGCGCGGCCGATAGCCATTGAATCGCCCTGGGTGCCGTCACGTGCCGCCGCCCTTTGCGCTGCCTGCACCTTTCCCGGGGAGTCTTTGCGTACATGAGCCGCCATAGCCTGCCTGCACAGAAGCCAGCCAACCGCGTTGACTGGAACGATCCACACCTGGAATCGCTGTTGCGGAAGACCGAGACATGGAAGCTCGACAATCGGGGCGTCCATCCCGCGCAAGAGGTGCAGATTCATATCGGCTGGGGTGCCGCCGCCTGCAAACCCGCGCTGCTGGTCTGGGAACGCGACCAGGCCATGGTGCTGGAAACCCGCTTCCCGATCCCACCGGGCGAACACGTCCGAGTGGACAGCTACCTGGGCGAAGGCGTCCGCGTGGTGTGGGGGGTGGTCATAGAAGGACGTGAAGGACACCGTGCCGAGGATCAGGCCAACGGTGTCCATGTGCACTGGCTGCACGTGCGCTGAGAGTGAGTCCACCGGCCAGGTGCCGACCATGTTCGGCACCTGAGCCCGCAGCTCCGCGACTTGCCGCAGAAGGCATGCCGGCCAGCTTAGCCGGCCGGGTTCGCTGCCGCGGCTGCCGGTGCGTGGCTGGCGGCCACGGACACCGGCACCTTTGCCGTAAGCATGGCGCCCATCGCCAGCAGGCAAACCAGGGCACAAGTGCTGAACAGGGTCTGCAGCATCAAGGTTTCGAATTTCATGATCGTTCTCCGGGCTGTGAGGAAATGAAGCTTTCAAGAGGTGTATGGCAAGTGGCGTGCCAACTCCAGGAAAGCGCGAAAACCCGCACTCCAGGCCATTTCCCCGCTTGCTCCGGCCAGGCTCCGACTGTCCGCGGACGGTCGCCGCGTTGTCCGGACACCGCGTGCCGGACGGTGGCGCGGACATTGGCGTGCACAGGCGCCAGCGCGTGCCGGCACGTCGGGCCCCGGAGCACGAGCGGCCCCCGTTTCCGCGCTACCCTTGCCGCTCCTGTCGTCATGACTGTTTGGGAGATGGAACATGGCCGTTCTCGTGGGGTTTTCCGGCAGCCTGCGCAAGGGTTCGTTCAATGCCGCACTGCTGCGCGCCGCGGGCGCGATGATGCCGGCCGGCAGCCGGCTGGAGATCATGTCGATCGCCGCGTTCCCGCTGTACAACGGCGACGATGAAGCCGCGCACGGCATTCCTGCCGAGGTCGCGGCGCTCAAGGAGGCGATTGCGGCGGCGGACGGCCTGCTGATCGCGACGCCGGAATACAACAACAGCATTCCCGGCGTGACCAAGAACGCGCTGGACTGGCTGACGCGACCGCCGGCCGACATTCCGCGCGTGTTCGCCGGCAAGCCGGTGGCGGTGATGGGTGCGTCGCCCGGCGGCTTCGGCACGATCCTTTCGCAGAACGCCTGGCTGCCGGTGCTGCGCACGCTCGGTGCGGAACTCTGGACCGGCGGCCGCCTGATGGTGTCGCGCGCGGGCAGCGTGTTCGATGCCGATGGCGCCATCGCCGATGTGCGCACCCGCGACTCGCTGCGCCAGTTCGTGGAAGGCTTCACCGCTTTCGCGCAGGCCGGCTCGACGAGGACGATCTAGCCAGAGGGCCTTGCCGATCGGTCCGCGATTTGCGCGGGGCTCAGCCCCAGCACGCGGCGCATGCAGCGAGCCATGTGGCTCGGGTGTGCGAAGCCCGCTTCCAGCGCGATCTCCGTCATGCTCCTGCCGCCTTCGAGCAGGCGCGTTCGCGCGCGTTCCACGCGCCGCTCGAGCACGAAGCGGTGGACCGGCATGCCGGTGGCCTGCCTGAACAGCGGCTTGAAGTGCGACAGGCTGAATCCCGCCACGCCCGCCAGTTCGGCGAGCGTGAGGTCCTCCTCCAGGTGCGCCTCGATGTACTCGGTCACGTGGCGCAGCCGCCATGCCGGCAGCGCGCGGGCGGTCGGGGTTCCCCTGTGCGATTGCAGGGCGAGCAGGCGCGCGGCCAGCGCGGAGGCGAGACTGTCCGCGAACAGCCGGCCGCCGGGGTAGGCGTCGTGGTCCTCGGCCTGCATCATCCAGCCGATGCGCTCGACCTGGGGATCGCGCAGGTGGATCGACGGCGCGAGTTCGGCGCGCGAACCCAGCCCCATGGCATCCGCGGTTTCCCGCAGCAGCGTGGGCGCCAGCCGCAGCAGCAGCGATCGTGCGGGCCGCGACACGATCCAGCGCGTGCTCGAGCGCGCGGGTACGACGCAGAACTGGCCGTGGATGCGAATTCCCCGCCGCTCGTGATTGCCCGCGCGGTAGGAGACGGGAACCGGATCGCCGAGATGAAGGCAGAGCACGTGCCGGTCGTCCAGCGGCGAATCGAACACCCCCGACGGCACCGGCGAGGTGAGCACGTCGAGCAGCGGCAGGCGCTCCCGACCACTGCCCGAGAGCAGCGCGGCTGAGGGATCGGGATAGCACGCGGGGCGGTCGATCATCGCCCGATCCTTTTACGCACCCCGGTTTTGCGCAAGTGCCGAAAATCATCCATCCGTGCCCGGTACCGGCCGTTTGTGCGCGATTCCCGGAAGGGGCGATGCCAGCATGCCCGCATGCACAGACACCCCGGCGAGGAAATTCGGATGAGGCGTAGACAGTTCCTGCAATGGACCGGCATCACGCTCGCTGCCGCTGCCACCGGTGCGCAGGCGTCGCGCGCGGACCTCCGTGCCGGCGGCATGGCGCACGCAGGCCTGTCGCCGCCGACAGGCGCGGCGGCGTTTCGCGCGGCGCGGCGCTGTTTCTGCACGGGGCGCCGCGCAACGGCTTCCAGTGGCGCGGCGCGATCGATCGGCTGTCCGCCTGCCGACGCTGCGTGGCACCCGATTTCATGGGCCTCGGATACTCCGAGATTCCGGCGCCTGGCCGGCGAGGCCATCGACTACTACGCCGCGCCGCTGGTGAGCTCACCGTTGCGCAGGGCGCAGTACCACGCGTTCCACCTTGCGCTGGAGCCCAATCCGCTGGCCGGCATCGAGGCGGCGCTCAAGCGCAGCGCGGTGCCGCTGCGGATCGTATGGGGCGCCGGCGACGACATCTTCGCGCCGGCGGACGCCGACTACCTCGACCGCACGTTCCCGCGCTCCCGGGGCATCCGCCACGTGCCCGGAGCGAAGCTGTTCTTCCCCGAGGAATTCCCCGGCCTCGTCGCCGCGGAAGCGCGGCGGCTGTGGCGTGTCGGCTGATACCGGCTTCGGGCCGAAGCCCTGGCCCGGCATTCAAACCCAACGGAGTAACTGCGTGTTGCGATCAATCTTCCTGTTGTCCGTACTGGCGTTGACCCTGGCCATGGGCCAGCCCGCCGCGGTGGTGGAGCCGCCCGACACGACGAGCGCGCTCGACCATGTCCTGCTGTGGGGGCGCGACATCGATCAGGTCAGCGCGGTCATGGCGGTCAAGCTCGGCTTCCAGGTCAAGCCGGGGCGGAATCCCGGCGGCGTCGCCAATCGTTATGTGCGGATGGGCGACGGCAGCTATCTCGAACTGGAAGGCATCACCCGGCCGGACGCGGACATGGATCCGGGGATGCGCGCGGACCAGGCCGTGCTGCGCGGCGGTCCGGGCGCGCGGACTTTCGGCCTGCGCTCGCCGGCGCTCGATCAGCGCCGCGCCTTCCTGCGGCGCCAGGGCTTTGATCCGACCGCGATCTTCTCGGCCTCGCCGACGGATCCCGATGGCGGTGGCCCGTCGAAGCCGCCGCGCTGGCGCCTGTTCGCCTTCGCGCGCCAGCCGCTGTCGGCGAACCTCTTCTTTATCGACTACGCGCCCGTCGCCGACATCGACGACCGTATCGCGCGCGAGCATCCCAACGGTGCGCGCACGCTGTCCGCCGTCTGGCTTCTGTCGCCGGATGCCGCGTCGGACCGGAAGTCGTTCGAGAAGATGGGGTTCACCGGCGCCGTGCCTGTCCGCCTGCCGCAGATAGCGGCGCGCGGGTATTGCGTGCCGGTCGGCCGCAAGCGCATCTACGCACTGCAGCCGGATGGTCCGGGGATTTCCGCCGATGCGCTGCGCCGCGGCGGTCCCCAGGTGCTGGGGGTCAGCATCGGGGTCGATGATCTCGGCCGGGCGAAAAGGCGGATCGAGCGCGGCTACGAAACGGAACTCGCCAGCTACCGCGGATTGCTGGGCGACTCCTTTCTCGCCCCCACGCAGGACGATCTCGGCCTGCTGATGGAGTTTCATGCGGCATCCACCGCGACGGCTTCCTGTGGCAATCCCAACGGATAGGACGTCGGCTTCACGGAAATTTCCCGGGCACGTTCGGTAGTGCGCGCTACAAGAAGGCATGGGGTTCCGCCCGGCGCGGGCGGCTTCGGAGGGCTCCATGCCGGATCTGCTTTCCTGCGCGGCACGCGGATTGACCCAGGCATCGTGGGTTGCCTGGCTGATCTACTTCGTGATCGTGACGCAGGCCACGATCACCGCAGTCACCTTGTATCTGCACCGCAGCCAGGCGCACCGCGGCGTCGATTTCCACCCGGCCGTCGCGCATGTCTTCCGCTTCTGGTGCTGGCTGACGACGGGCATGGTGACCCGGCAGTGGATCGCCGTGCACCGCAAGCACCATGCGAAGTGCGAAACCGCCGAGGATCCGCACAGCCCGCAGGTGTATGGCATCCGTGCGGTCCTGTGGCGCGGCGTGGATCTTTACAAAAAGGCTGCCGCGGATGCGGGCGACCTGGCGACCTACGGCGCCGGTGCGCCCGACGACTGGATCGAACGCCATCTCTATGCGCGCTGGTCGGCAGCCGGGCCGACCCTGCTGGCGGTGATCAGCCTTGGCCTGTTCGGCGTGGTCGGCATCGCGATCTGGGCGCTGCAGATGGCGTGGATCCCGTTCTGGGCCGCCGGTGTCGTCAACGGCCTCGGCCACTGGTGCGGCTACCGCAATTTCGAGACGGCCGACACCTCGGCCAACCTGGTGCCGTGGGGGCTGATCGTGGGCGGCGAGGAACTGCACAACAACCACCATGCGTTTCCCGGTTCGGCGAAGTTCTCCCAGCGCAGGTTCGAATTCGATGGCGGCTGGATGCTGATCTGCCTGCTGCGCCGGCTGGGCCTGGCGCGGGTGCGGCGGGTCGCGCCGGCACTCGGTTTCCGTGCCCAGGTGCAGCAACCGGATGCGGAAACGGTCAAGGCGTTGCTGGCGCAACGGTGCCGCATCCTGCATGACTACGTCGTCGGCGTGATCGCCCCGACCCTGCGCGCGGAAGGCGCGGTCGATGGGCAGCTGCCGCGCCGACTGCGGCGGGGACTGGCGAGCGGAGGGCGCTGGCTGGACCCGGTATTGCGCGGAGAGCTCTCCGCCTTCCTCCACCAGCGCTTCCGGCTGTCCACCGTGTGCGAGTTCCGTGCACGACTCGCCGGGCTGAGCGAACGTAACGGCCGCGACGCCCAGGCCCTGCTGGAAGAATTGAAGCGCTGGTGTGCGGATGCGGAGATGAGCCAGGTCCGTGTACTGGCCGATTTCGCGGCCCGCCTGAAGGGCTGTTGCATCGCCGGCAGGGAGCGGGTCCATGCCGACCTGCTGGAATTCGCGCGGCCGTGATGCGCTGTGGTGGCACCATGGGCATCGCGTAGTCCACCCGTGCGGGGAGTAACGGCATGACCCTCTATCCGTTTGCGTTGTCGATCGCCGGCACGCTGCCGCCCGTGGCGGCCGCGCCATGAGCCGCCGCTTCGACGCCATCATCGTCGGTGCCGGCCAGGCCGGCCCGCCGCTGGCGAACCGGTTGACCCAGGCTGGCCGGTCGGTGGCGCTGGTCGAGCGCAAGCTGTTCGGCGGCACCTGCGTCAACACCGGCTGCATGCCGACCAAGACCCTGGTCGCCAGCGCGCGCGCCGCGCACATGGCCCGTCGCGCGGCCGATTTCGGCGTGGTGCTGACGGGCGCGGTGGGCATCGACATGGCCAGGGTGAAGTCGCGTGCCGATACCGTCATCGCGAACGCGCGGCATGGCGTGCGCACCTGGCTGGACGGCATGGACGGCTGCACGGTGATCGAAGGCCATGCGCAGTTCGAGGATGCGCAAACCCTGCGCGTGGGCGACGAACGGCTCAGCGCGCCGCAGGTCTTCCTGAATGTCGGCGGCCGCGCCGCGGTGCCGGACATGCCCGGGCTGCACGACATCCCGTACCTCACCAACACCTCGATCCTGGGCCTGGACCGCGTGCCGGCGCACCTGCTAATCGTCGGCGGCAGCTACATCGGGCTGGAGTACGCGCAGATGTACAGGCGCTTCGGCGCCCGTGTCACCGTGGTGGAAAAAGGCCCGTACCTGATCGGGCGCGAGGACGAGGACGTGTCGGCGGCGGTGCGCGGGATCCTGGAAGGCGAAGGCATCGACATCCGCACCGGCGTCGCCGACCTCGCGTTCGCGGGCGCGGGCGAAACGCTCGCGGTGACGGTCGACGGCGAGCGGATCGCCTGCAGCCATGTGCTGGTGGCGGTGGGACGCGTGCCGAACACCGGCGACCTCGGCCTCGACAAGGCCGGCGTGGCGACCGATGCACGCGGCTACATCAGCGTCGACGACGAGTTGCGCACCAGCGTCCCCGGCATCTGGGCGCTGGGCGACTGCAACGGCCGCGGCGCGTTCACGCATACCGCATACAACGACTTCGAGATGGTCGCGGCGAACCTGCTCGACGGCGAGCACCGCCGGCTCGGCGAGCGCGTCAGCGGCTACGCGCTGTACATCGACCCGCCGCTGGGCCGCGTCGGCATCAACGAGGCGGAGGCGCGCAAGCGCGGGCGTCCGTTCCTGGTCGGCAAGCGGCCGATGGGCCGGGTCGGCCGTGCGGTGGAAAAGGACGAGACGCAGGGTTTCATGAAGGTGATCGTCGATGCGCAGACGAAGGCGATCCTCGGCGCCGCGATCCTCGGTGTCGAAGGCGACGAGGCGATCCACGGCATCATCGACATGATGAGCGTGGGCGCCACCGCCACCCAGCTGCAGCACACGGTGCCGATCCACCCGACCGTGTCGGAACTCCTTCCCACGCTGATCGCGGAAGTGCATGCGCCGGAGGGCGGGTAAGGCCACCGCCATCGCCCTGCAGGATCGGTCTTGTCCAAATCGCGGGACCCCACGCGTCACAGGCATGGCGGAGCATGCTGCCCGCCGATCACCCGGAACGGAGAATCACGATGCAATATCTACTGATGCTGTATGCGGAGGAAGGAGGCTGGGCGCGCATGTCGCCGGCCGAACAGGAGCAAGGTGTCGCGGCTTACGGGGCCTATACGCAGGCGCTGAAGACGGCGGGCGCGCTGGCCGGGTCGAACCGCCTGCAAGGCAGCGCGACCGCGACCACCGTGCGCGTGGCGAACGGCAAGTCGCAGGTGCTGGACGGCCCCTATGCGGACTCCAAGGAGCAACTGGCTGGCTACTACCTCATCGACGTGGCCGATCTGGACGCCGCGCTCGCCTGGGCGGCGCGCTGCCCGGCCGCGAGTCACGGCATTGTCGAAGTGCGGCCGGTCTGGAGCATGTAGCTTGGATCGCACCGCACAGGCGCGCCGTGCGGCGGATGCGGTGGCCCGCCGCAGCTACGGCAAGCTCGTCGCCTTCCTGGCCGCGGCCATGCACGACGTGGCGGCGGCCGAGGATGCCTTGTCCGAAGCGTTTGCCGCGGCCCTGGCGGACTGGCCGCGCAACGGCTGCCCCGCGAACCCGGAGGCCTGGCTGCTGACCGTTGCCAGACGCAAGGGGGTCGACAGGTTCCGGCACCACCGCAACGGCGAGGCGGCGGCCGTGCAGTTGCGGGTTCTGGCGGAGATCGGCGAGAGCGCGTCGGCGGAAGGCGACGACGCGGCCATCCCGGATCGGCGCCTCGCGCTGCTGTTTGCCTGTGCGCATCCGGCCATCGATGCCGGCATCCGCGCGCCGTTGATGCTGCAGGCGGTACTCGGGCTGGATGCGAAGGCCATCGCCGCGGCCTTCCTCGCCTCGCCGGCGGCCATGGGCAAGCGGCTGGGGCGGGCGAAGCAGAAGATCCGGCAGGCCGGCATTCCCTTTGTCGTGCCGACGCGCGACGAGCTGGCCGGGCGGCTGGACGGCGTGCTGGAAGCCATCTACGCCGCCTTCGCGGAAGGCTGGAGCGATCCCGGCGGCACCGACGCGATACGCCGCGACCTCACGGCCGAAGCGTTGTTCCTCGCCAGGCTGGTCGCCGAGTTGCTGCCGCAGGAGCCGGAGGTGCTGGGCCTGCTGGCCTGCATGCTGCATGCGGAAGCACGCCGTTCCGCGCGCCGCACGGCGGAAGGCGGCTACGTGCCGCTGGCCGGGCAGGATGTCGCGCTGTGGGATGCGGCGATGATCGACGAAGCCGAGGCTCTGCTGTTGCGCGCCAGCAGGCTGGGCCGTATCGGCCGCTACCAGCTCGAAGCCGCGCTGCAGTCGGCGCATGTCGAGCGTTGCCGCAGCGGTCGCACCGACTGGACGCCGGAGGTGCGGATCTACGACGCGTTGCTGGCGCTCTGCGGCTCGCCGGTGGTCGCGCTCAACCACGCGCTGGCCATCGCGGAGCTGAAGGGTCCGGAGGCTGCACTCGAGATCATGGACGCGCTCGCCGCCGATGGCCGGCTCGTCGATTACCAGCCTTACTGGGCGGCACGGGCGGCGTTGCTGGCCAGGACGCACGCCTGCCGCGACGCGCGGCACGCCTTCGACGTCGCGATCGGTCTTGCCGGCGATCCAGCCGTGCGCCGTTTCCTGCAGGATCGCCAGGCCGCGTTGCCGCGCTGAGCCCAGCGAGCGCGATGGACGATCAGGCGTTTCCCCTCCGCGCCTTTTCCGCGGCTTCGCCGGTTTTCCCGATCGCGCCGCACTCGACCGCCTGCTGCAGCCGCTGCACCTCTTCGAGTATGCCCATGAAGCGGCGGCCGAACGGCGTCAGCCGGTATTCCACTTCCACCGGTGGTTTTTCGCCGTGCACGGTGCGGTGCATGATGCCGAAGCGGGTCATCTTGCGCAGGCGCTCGTTCATCACCTTGGCGGAGAGCCCCGTGCAGGCGCGCAGCAGCGCGCTGGGGCGATGGTTTCCTTCCGCGCAGAGCTGCAGCAGCCGGATCGACCATTTGCAGCCGACGATGCTTTCGACCATCGAGGCGACGGGAACAGGCGCGGGAGCGGCGTTCGCCGTGTCCGGCCGCCTGCGGGTTGCGGGTTCGTGTTCGCCCATGTCGTAACCACCTTACCGAAAAGTGCCTTCCTGACGCGCGCCGGTGCCGTCGCTAGAGTCCCTGGCCACGGAGCGCAGGCCCGCGCCCCGAACCCGGCGCAACCAGAGGAGCCAAGACATGAAAGAAACCCACGCCATTCCCGGATATACATTCGGCACCGGTGCGATCGCGCGTTCTCCGGTGACGCTCGGCGACTTCGAGCTGATGAAGAAGAGCATCCTGTTCGACGACGAGGACGTCAAGTATCTGCGCCTTTCGCGCGGCATCGTGGCGGATCAGGTCGAAGCGATCCTCGACGTCTGGTACGGCTTCGTCGGTTCGCAGCCGCACCTGCTCGCGTCCTTCACCGGCAAGACCGACGGCAAGCCGCTGGGCGATTATCTCGGCGCCGTGCGCAAGCGCTTCGGCCAATGGATCCTCGACACGGCCGCCGCCGAGTATGACCAGCGCTGGCTCGACTACCAGCACGAGATCGGCCTGCGCCACCACCGCGCGAAGAAGAACCGCACCGACGGCGCCGCCTCGACCGCCATCGTGCCTTTTCGCGACCTGTTTCCGCTGATCTATCCGGTGACGTTCACGCTCAAGCCGTTCCTCGCCAGCCAGGGGCACGCCGCCGGAGACGTCGAGAAGATGTACGCCGCATGGCTGAAGTCGTGTCTGCTGCAGATGACGCTGTGGACCTACCCGTACATCAAGGACGGAGATTTCTGATGACGCCGGAACCGGCTCCCGAGTGGCAGACCACGGCCTGGCTCAACACGCCGCGGCCGGTGGAACTCGCGCAACTGCGCGGCAAGGTGGTGCTGCTGCACGCCTTCCAGATGCTCTGCCCGGGTTGCGTGGCGCACGGCATCCCGCAGGCGCAGCGCGTGGCGAAGCTGTTCGAGGGCGCGCCGCTGGCGGTTGTCGGCCTGCACACGGTGTTCGAGCATCACGCGGCGATGGGGGCGGAGTCGCTGCGCGCGTTCCTGCACGAGTACCGCGTGCCGTTTCCGGTCGGCATCGACGCACCGGGCCCGGCGGGCGATCCGATTCCAAGCACCATGCGAGCCTACGCCATGCAGGGCACGCCGACCACGATCCTGATCGACGCGCAGGGTCGGCTGCGCCGCCAGGTGTTCGGCGTATACGACGACCTGCTGCTCGGCGCGGAGATCGGTGCGCTGCTGGCGGAGCTGGAGCAGCAGCGCCTCGGCGCGGCGACGGATACGGCGTCGGCGGCGGAGTCTTGCGCTGATGGCCGCTGCGGGGTGGACGCCAGGGCGGCCGCGCGCAAGCCGCTGGCGTAGCGGCTGGGCGCCCGTGCGGGCGGCCGTGCTGCCGCGGCGCGGCCGCGTGCGGTTCGAGTATGCTCGCCCCCTGCGGCCAGCCATGGGGGGAGAGTATGCCGGTACATGTCGTGAAACAGCTTGGCAGCCATTTCGTGACGAAGCTGGACAGCAGCGGCAACACGCTGGGAGTGCTCGGTCTCATCAGGTGCCGCAGCACCAGCGGACGCCCGACTCCGCCGCAGCCCCACAACGGCTTCAACACGGCCTATACGCCGTTCGGGAACGGTCACGTCCTGGCCTTGAGCCTCGGCGGCACGGACGATCCGCGCAACATCGTCCCGCAGTGGGAGCAGTGGCAGCAGACCGGTGCGTGGCGAAAAGTGGAGGAGCAGTGCGAGCGCTTCGACGGGCACCTGTTCCGCTGCGACATCGCCTATGACAGCACGGCGGTCGACAACTATGCCGCCAATCAACAGGCTTTCGCCGCCCATCCGCTGGTCGGGTGGACCCACCCCGGATTGCCCGTCAGCTTTTGCGTGCGCACGTACAGCCGCAGCGACGCGGCGACCGAACTTGCCGGCCTCAACAGCGACCACGCCTATGATGCGCTGCTGCTCAAGCTCGATGCGGCCAAGGCCGCCTACGACTCGGGCGCGCTCGGGCATGCGTTCATGCCTCCCGAGGACAGGGCGTACTGGCAGGACCAGGTCATTGCCAGGGAGGTTCGCAAAGCCCACGCGGACTTCGAGAGCGCGGAGTCGAGCCGGGTGACCACGACCGGCAAGGTCCTCGTTTCCTCCATCTCGTTCACGAATTTCGTGTTGCATCCGGATACGCGTACCGAACTGCAGGGCAAGTTGGGCACGCTGCCCGGCTTCTCCGCCACGGAGGTTTCCGGGCTGCAGGTGGAGAGGGTGCTGAAGGCCACCCACAAGCTGACCTCGAAGGCCGAAGAGCGCGTCAGGAAGCTGTTCAAGGCCAGGTTCACCAACCCGGACGATTCGCGCAAGAAGCGCATGGAAGACACCATTGCAAGGCAGAAGAACGCCCGCGAACTGCGCATACAGAAGAACCGGGGGCCTATCTGAGCGCGGGGCCGAAGTCGAAGGACATGCCAGACGTTCCACGTTTGGCGGTGCTTCGACTCCGCCCGCTGCGCGGGCTACGCTCAGCGCGAACGGTTGAGAGCTGCGGCGATCTCAACCCGGGTAGTCGAGTTTCGGATACCAGTCCGTGCCGCGGCCTTCCGGCGTGCAGTCCAGGATGGTCCATAGCGGCATCAGGTCCGGCGCGCCGCGCGGGTCCTGGCCGGGATCGGCGCTTTCGAAGCCCATCTCGCCGCTCCAGAAGTGGCGGATCGTGCCGTCGCGGCGGGTGAACACGTTGAAGGCGGCCTGGTCGCCGTCGCCGCCATCCGGGTCGACGGCGAAGTAGTCGCGGCTGTAGGCGCCGTCGATGTCCGAGTACAGCCGGAGGTCGCGCCAGCCGCGTTCGTTCTTGAACGCGACCAGGCGCTCGATCGGCGAGCGCGCCACCACGGCCAGTGACACGCGCTGGCCCACGTCGCGCGCCTCGCCGTCCCATGCGCTCAGCAGCGAGGTGCACATCGGGCAGGGCCGCGCGCGCTGCGGGCCGAACATGTAGCTGTAGACCACGAGGGTCTGCTTGTCGCCGAACAGGCCAGCGAGATCGACCGGGCCGTGTTCGCCCTGGAAGCGGTAGTCGCCGCTCACCTCGCCGCCGGGCGGCAGCGCGCGGCGCAGTTCGGCGACACGCTCGATGTGCCGGCGCAGCTCGATCTCCTCGGCCAGCAACGTGGTGCGCGCGCGGCGGTAGCCGTCGCTTTCGTTGGGGAAGCGCATGCGGTTGCGCGCTGCGAGTTCGGCGGCAGGGACGAGGGCGGGGGCGTGGCTCATCGCGGTTCTCCTGGGGGCGGGACTGTCTGGGCGACGAACCGGCGCCGGCGAAATCGACATCGCGCCGCGGCGCCGTTCAGCCCGGCGTGGGCCGGTTCCTGCGCACCCGCTGCGCCACCGGCACCAGCGCGAGCAGCGCCACGACCGCGAAGCCGGCGCCGGCGAGGAAGGTGGCGCGCGAGCCGAACGCGTCCCACAACCCGCCGGCCACCACGCTGGCCGCGAGCAGGGCCAGTCCGCTCACCAGGTTGAACATGCCGTACGCGGTGCCGCGCAGGTTGGCCGGTGCGGTGTCGGCGACCAGGGTGGCCAGCAGGCCCTGGGTCATGCCCATGTGCAGGCCCCACAACACCACGCCCAACGCCAGCCCGGCCAATCCGCCGACGAGGGCCAGCGCGAGGTCCGCCAGCACCAGCACCAGCACACCCAGCGCGAGCAGCGCGCCGCGGTCGAAGCGGTCGGCCAGCACGCCGACCGGGTAGGACGACAGCGCATACACCACGTTCATCACCACCAGCACCAGCGGAATCAGCACGAGCCCCAGCCCCAGTTCCTGCGCGCGCAGCACCAGGAAGGCCTCACTGAAACGGGCCAGGGTGAACACCGCGGCAATTGCCACCACGCCCCAGTACAGGCGCGGCAGGCGTGCCAACTCGGCGCGCGACAACGGCGAGCGCACCCGCTTGCCTTCGCCGCTGTCCGCCACGTCGTGCACGCCGAACACCACCAGCGCGAACGCGGCAAAGCCCGGCAGCACCGCGAACCAGAACACCAGCCGGATGTTGTCGGCGGCCAGCCACATCAGCGCGATCGCCAGCGCCGGGCCGAGGAACGCGCCGGCCGTATCGAGCGACTGGCGCAGTCCGAACGAGGCGCCGCGCAGCCCGGCCGGCGCCAGGTCGGCGATCAGCGCATCGCGCGGCGCGCCGCGGATGCCCTTGCCGATGCGGTCCACGAAGCGCGCGGCGACCACCCAGCCCACCGTGCTTGCGAGCGGAAAGACTGGCTTGGTGAACGCGGCCAGGCCGTAGCCGATCGCCACCAGCAGCTTGCGCCGGCCCAGCCAGTCCGACAGCGCGCCGGAGAACACCTTGGCGATCGCCGCGGTGGATTCGGCGATGCCCTCGATGAAGCCGACCGCGAGCGCCGAGGCGCCGAGCACGCTGACCAGGTACACCGGCAGCAGCGCGTGGATCATCTCCGAGGAAGTGTCCATCAGCAGCGAGACCATGCCGAGCGCCCAGATGCCGGCCGGGATCCGGCGCAGCACGGAGGGCGACCGCACCGCGGCGCCGCTGGATGCTTCCGTGGGCTGGTTCATGGCGGCGCTTCCCGGGGTGGCGTGAGGCGAATCCGGCGGCTCAAGGAGGCTCTGACTTTGCCCGTCATTCCCGCGAAAGCGGGAATCCAGTGCCTTTGTGCTTTCAAAGGCTGGGATACTGGATCCCCGCTTTCGCGGGGATGACGATGGTTGCTCAGGCCTTTCTCAGCGGCCGGGCAGGGTGTAGGCGAGATCGTAGCCGTGCTTGCCGTCGGCGATGGTGATCGTCATCGCGCCGCCGAGGCCAGCCAGTTCGCCGGTGCCGGAGTCGGGCACCACCGCCACGGTCCATTCCTGCGGCGCGCCGCCGACCATCAGGGCGCGATGCACCAGCACGAAACTACCGCTGCGGCCATGCAGCTTGCCGCTGACTTTCTCCAGCGCCACGTAGGCGCCGGAAGTGGTGCCATCGCCGGCAGCCAGCATCTCGCCCTGGCTCACCGCGTCGAGGTCGCCGTGGAACTGCTTGTCCAGCGACAGCCGTGCCAGTCCGGAAGCCCGGGCCTGGGGATTGTCGGGTGTCTGCGGGGCGACCTTGACGTCGAAGTGGCCGGTGGCGTGCATGGCGGTGGACTCCGTGAAGGTGGGGGCGGGTGTTGCGGTGGGTGCGCTGGCAGCAAGGGTGGATACGGCGAGTGCGGACAAGAGCGGAGTCATGGCCTTCATGGAAATTCCTGCGCGGCTTCAGCGGAGTATGCACGGCGGCAGCGGGCGGAGTGAGGCCGGCGCGTCATGGTATCGGCTGAAGAGGCTGGCGTTCTGCCGTGCTACCTTGCGGGCCGTGTCAGTCCGAAAGTCCCGCGTGTGCATCGCGGAAACGGCACGCTGGCTCCGGCTTTCGGCCTGCATACGGGAATGGGCATGCATTTCGACCTTTTTACGCTCGGCGTCATCGGCGCGGCCATCGGCATCGCCATCTCGATGAGCTTCACCCTGCTCGGGCTGGTGCTGCGCGGCCTGCCGGCGTTGCGCATCTGGGCCAGCGCGTTCTGGGTGTTGACCGTCGCCGCGCTCGCGCAAGGCCTCAACGAAAACGGCAGCCTGCTTTCGACGGTCGCGGGCGGCGGCCTGATCGCGCTGGCCAATGCGCTGATGCTGATGGGCATCGCCATCCACCTGCGCTACCCGCTGCGCTGGCGCTGGTCCATGGCGGTCGTCGGGTTGTTCGTCGCCAACCAGCTCCGCGTCTACCTGTTGCCGCCGTCGCAGACGGCATCGGCGCTGATGTTCGGCGCGTACAGCGTGTTCTGGGACGTGTGGATGGTCTGGGTGCTGCTGTGGCGCTCGCCGCGGGACATGCGCAACACCTGCAGTTTCACCGCGCTGATTTTCATCATCGACGCGGTCTTCTACCTGCTGCGCTCGGTGGTGGTGCTGTTTCCGGAGCTGTTCGCGCACTCGCGGCTCGACGAGCTGCTCATCACCTGGAATTACCTGTTCGGCATCCTGTCCTCGTTCCTGCTGAGCACCGGGTTCACCCTGATGCTGGCCGAGCGGCTGACCCTGGACCTGCGCCGGCTGGCGCGCACCGACGGACTCACCGGCCTGCTCAACCGCAGCGCGTTGATCGAGGCGGGCGCTCGCCTGGTCGATGCCTGTCGCGCACGCAGGCAGGCCTGCAGCGTGCTGATGTTCGACCTGGACCATTTCAAGTCGATCAACGACAGCTGGGGCCATGCCGCAGGCGACGCGGTGCTCAGCCATTTTGTGGAGGTGATCCGCGGCATCGGCCTGACGCGCGACACTTTGTTCGCGCGCTATGGCGGCGAAGAGTTCGTGCTGCTCTTGCCCGCGATCGAGCCCGCGCAAGCTGGCGCCCTGGCCGAACGCATGCGCGCTGCCGTGGCGGCAAGGCCGGCGGTGTTCGACGGCCGCAGCATCAACATCACCACCAGCGTCGGCGGAGCTGCCGCCACCGACACGAACTTCGAACGCCTGGTCAGCGCCGCCGATGTCGCGCTATATCGCGCCAAGCATCTGGGGCGCGATCGGGTAGCGTGGAATCAGGAGGCGTAGAGGGGCCGGGGCAAGGGCGTTTCGCCCTCCGTGGCACCCGCACTTTCAGTCGCAGGAGGACCTTCATGAGGCGCACGTGGACGATCATCGGGGTTGGCGATGTACCTGGCAGCTTCAAGTGGTACCAGTCGCTGCTTGGCTTGCCGGAGACGGCTCCCGCTCACGATTATTTCGGGCAAATCCTCGACCCGGACGGAACGGTCCTGCTCTGCCTTCACGCATGGGGCGCCCACGAGCATCCCTCCTTGACGAGCCCCGATCGTGCGCTGCCCGGCAACGGCCTCCTCCTGTTTTTCCGTGTCGATGATTTCGACATGGCGTTGTCGAGGGCGCGTGCCCTCGTCGCCAAGCTCGAAGAGGAGCCCCAGCTGAACCCGAACACGGGAACCAGGGAGTTCTCGCTCCGGGATCCGGACGGGTACTACGTCACGATCAGTGCGCTCTCCGCCGCCCGATAAGCCGCAAGAAACTTCTTGTCTTCTGCACGGAAGGCATCAGGTGGCCCTGCCGAATACGCAGGGTGATAGCGGCCCCGGATTCCGATGGCGCGGCACCTGACATCGCGCTAGCCTGCGTGCTTCCGCATGGGGAATGGGGAAGGGGGCTTTATGCGCAAGGCTTGGAAGTGGCTCGGCCGCCTGGCGGCCGTCGTGCTGGTCCTGTTGGTGGCGGTGCTGCTTTCGGCTTATGTGCTGAGCGAGCGGCGCATGGCCAAGGTGTACCGGATCGACCCGCCGGTGCCGGCGGTGCCCGTTGATGCAGCTGCGGTCGATCGAGGCAGCCACTTGGCCGCGATCCGCGGCTGCAAGGACTGCCATGGCGCCGATCTTGGCGGCGCCACCTTCATCGACGATCCGCTGTTTGCCCGCCTGTCGGGCACCAACCTCACGCCGGCTGGGCCGGGCGGCAAGCTCACCGACGTGGATCGGGTGCGCGCGATCCGCCACGGCGTGGCGCCGGACGGGCGCCCGTTGTTGTTCATGCCGGCGCAGGAGTTCAGCCACCTCGGCGACCAGGATCTGGGCGACCTGCTGGCTTACCTGCACAGCGTGCCGGCGGTCGAGCGCACGCCGCCGGCGAACCGGGTCGGCCCACTCGGACGCGTGCTGTTCGTGGCCGGCAAGGTGCCGCTGCTGCCGGCGGAGATCGTCGACCACGCCGTGCAGCGGAGCGAGCCGCCCGTGGCCGGTCCTACTGCGGCCTACGGCGCCTACCTCGCCACTGCCTGCGCCGGCTGCCACGGCAGGGATTTCTCCGGCGGACATATCCCCGGCACGCCGCCGGACTGGCCCGACGCCGCCAACCTCACGCCCGACCCGAGCGGCCTGGCGAGCTGGAGCGAGGCCGACCTGAAAAAGGCGCTGCGCGACGGCATGGCGCCGGGTGGCCGGGCCTTGAAGACCGACTACATGCCGGTGCGGGTGACCCGTTTCCTCACCGACGAGGAGGTCGGCGCCCTGTACGCCTACTTCCGCAGCCTGCCGGCGAAGCCGCGCGGGCAGGGCTAGCAAGGCATTGACGGAAAGCGTCGCGCTGCGTGGATGCGGCGCGCGCTTTTCTGTATGTTGGCGCCTTCCCATCGCAAAGGCGCGCCGCATGACCGCATCGCTGGAACACCCGGACCATCTGAGGCGCAGCCTTTCCAACCGGCACCTGCAACTGATCGCCATCGGCGGCGCGATCGGCACCGGCCTGTTCATGGGCTCGGGCAAGACGATCAGCCTGGCCGGGCCGTCGATCCTGCTGGTCTACCTGATCATCGGCGTGATGCTGTTCTTCGTGATGCGGGCGATGGGCGAGCTGCTGCTGTCCAACCTCGAGTACAAATCCTTCATCGATTTCTCCACCGACCTGCTCGGGCCATGGGCCGGCTTCTTCTGCGGCTGGACCTACTGGTTCTGCTGGGTGATCACCGCGATCGCCGACGTGATCGCGATCGCTGCCTACGCGCAGTTCTGGTTTCCCGGGCTGGCGCCGTGGATTCCGGCGGTGCTGTGCGTGTTGCTGCTGCTCAGCCTGAACCTGGTGACGGTGAAACTGTTCGGCGAGCTGGAGTTCTGGTTCGCGCTGATCAAGATCATCGCGATCTGCGCGCTGATCGTGACGGGTTTCGCGCTGGTCGCCTGGGGCTTCACGTCGCCGACCGGGCACAAGGCTTCGCTGGCCAATCTCTGGAATGACGGGGGCGTGTTCCCGAAGGGGATGAGCGGTTTCTTCGCCGGCTTCCAGATCGCGGTGTTCGCCTTCGTCGGCATCGAGCTGGTCGGCACCACCGCCGCCGAGACGGCCGACCCGAAGCGCAACCTGCCCAAGGCGATCAATTCGATCCCGGTGCGCATCATCATTTTCTACGTGCTGGCCTTGGTCGCGATCATGGTGGTGACGCCGTGGCGCCTGGTGGAACCGGGCAAGAGCCCGTTCGTGGAGCTGTTCGTGCTGGCCGGCATTCCGGCCGCGGCCAGCCTGATCAACTTCGTGGTGCTGACCTCGGCCACCTCCTCGGCCAACAGCGGCATCTTCTCCACCAGCCGCATGCTGTACGGCCTGGCCGAGGAGGAGCATGCGCCGAAGACGTTCGCGCGGCTGTCGCGGGCGGCGGTGCCGTCGCTGGGCCTGCTGTTCTCCTGCTTCTGCCTGCTGCTGGGCGCGGCGATGATCTACCTGATCCCCGACCTGATCACTGCGTTCACCCTGATCACCACGCTGTCCGCGGTGCTCTTCATGTTCGTGTGGTCGCTGATCCTGTTCGCCTACATCGCCTACCGGCGCCAGCGCCCGCAGCTGCACGAGGCGTCCATCTACAAGATGCCCGGCGGCGTGTTCATGTGCTGGGCCTGCCTGGCGTTCTTCGTGTTCGTGCTGGCGCTGCTGAGCCTGCAGCCGGATACCCGCGAGGCGCTGATCGCCAGCCCGGTGTGGTTCGTGCTGCTGGGCATCGGCTACCTGTGGAAGGGGCGCCGGCTGCGCCGCGCCGAGGCCCTGCCGGCGGAGTGAGGCGTCTTCGACGTCAGTCGCGGTCGGGTGCGCCGAGCGGAAAGTACGAACGGTAAGGCCGTGCTTCGTCGACCGCGCGCGCGAACGAGGGTCGCGCCAGCAGGCGTTGCCGGTAGGCCGTCACGTTGGTGCAGCTCGCCGGTATGCGATGGGTCCAGTCGGCGTAGAACAGCGCGGGCGCGGCGGCGCAGTCGGCGAGGCTGAAGTCGCCGCCGGTGGCCCAGGTGCGGCCGGCGAGCTTCCGGTCGAGCAAGGCGTAGGCGATGTCGAGCCTGGCGCGTGCTTCCTTCACGCCGTAGGGGTCGCGGTCGGCGGCGGGGCGCAGGCTGTCGAACACGATCTTCTGCTGCGGTGTCTGCACGTAGTTGTCGAAGAAGCGGTCCATCGTGCGCGCCTCGATCGCGGTGTCGGCGTCGGCAGGAATCAGCGGCGCGGTGCCGGGGTAATGCCGGTCGAGGTACTCGATGATGATGCTCGACTCCATCACCGTGCGCTCGCCGTCGCGCAGCAGGGGCATGCGCCGGATCGGCCACAGCGCGGTGAACTCGGCGTCGGTGGCCGTGTCGTCAGGCGTGAGCAGGCGCCATTCGAACGCAATGCCGTTCTCGTACAGCGCGATCAGCACCTTCTGGCAGTAGGAGGAGAACGGGTGGGCGTAGAGCTCAAGGGGCATGGCGGATCGCCTTTCGATGGAGGTTGTCCCTGCGACGAATGGCCGCCGACCGGATCGACATGGTCCGGCTCGTACTTGACCGGGGTCAAGGCGGTCGCTGGCGAGCCTGCCGAACATCGTGTCGACGGCATCAATGCGGTGCCCATGAAACGAGGAAATCCGATGGAATTCCATATTGCCTTGACCGATGCCGCTCCCGATCCGGCCGTCGTGCAGGACGCCTTGTTCAATGTCGACCCCACCGCGGTGGCCGATCTGGACATGAGCGGGCTGGTGCTGCGCGTATCCGCCTCGGCGACGGCGGCGGACCTGATCGAGGTGTTGCGCCAGGTCGGCTGGCCGGTGGCGCCGGAGCAGGTGGTGCAGCTGCCGTCGATCTGTTGCGGCGGCTGCGGCGGCTGACGCGGCATCGACCGACGGTTCCCCCGGCCGGCGTCGGCGCGGGCCGGTGCCGCGCCCGCTGCCTGCCGGCGATCATCCCCCTGGAGCGTTTTGTTCATGTCGTTCGATATCGTGGTCATCGGAGCCGGCCCGGCCGGACTGTGTTTCGCCCGTTCCCTGGCCGGCAGCGGCCTGCGCATCGCGCTGGTGGAGCGGCAGGAAGAGGCGGCGCTGATCGCGCCGGCCGACGACGGCCGCGAGATCGCGATCACCCACCACTCGCAGCGCCTGCTGCGCGAGCTGGGCCTGTGGGCGCGCCTGCACCAAGAGGAGATCGGCACCTTGCGCGATGCGATGGTGCTCGACGGCGACGACCGCGACGGCCTGATGTTCCGCCACGATGAGGCCGGCAGGGAGCAACTGGGCTGGCTGCTGTCCAACCATGCGATCCGCCGCGCCGCGTACGAAGAGGTGATGACGCTGCCCGAGGTCGAGCGCATCACCGGCGCGCGGGTCGGCGCGGTGCGTACCGGCGCCGGCGGCGCCGAGGTCGGCCTCGACAACGGCGACACGCTGCGCGCGCAGCTCGTGGTGGCGGCAGACAGCCGCTTCTCCGACACCCGCCGGTCCATGGGCATCGGCGCGGAGATGCGCGACTTCGGCAAGACCATGCTGGTGCTGCGCATGCGCCACCAGGTGCCGCACGGGCAGGTGGCGTGGGAGTGGTTCGGCCACGGCCAGACCCTGGCCCTGCTGCCGTTGCACGATCCGCATACGTCTTCGGTGGTGCTGACCCTGGCTCCGCCGGCGATGCGCGAGCTGCTGGCGCTGGACGACGCCGCGCTTGAGGCGGCGATGGCCGAACGCTTCGGGCACCGGCTGGGCACGATGACCGTGGCCGGCCCGCGCTGCACCTATCCGCTGGTGGGCGTGTACGCGAAGCGCTTCGTGGCCGAACGCTTCGCGCTGATCGGCGACGCCGCAGTGGGCATGCACCCGGTCACCGCGCACGGCTTCAATTTCGGCCTGCTCGGGCAGGATCTGCTGGCGCGCGAACTGCGCGCCGCGCGGGCCGCCGGCCAGTCCATCGCCGCGCCTGCGCTGCTGGCGCGCTACGAACGCCGACTGCGGCTGGCCACGCGGCCGTTGTACCTGGCCACCAACCTGCTGGCCGGCCTGTACACCGACGACCGCGGCCCGGCGCGGGTGTTGCGCAAGCTGGCACTGGGCGCGGGTGCGCGGCTGGGGCCGTTCAGGCGGCTGGTGATGTCGGGCCTCACCGCCGAACATGGCGGCATGCCGGCACCGCTGCGGCGGCTGCGTCCGCGCATCCCGGCCTGACTGAGCCGGGAGTGCAGCAGTCCACGCTCCGGCCTTCGCCGGAGCGCCGCCGGTCAGGGCGCGAGGCTGGAGGCGATGCGCACCTCGCCGGTCAGCACCTTGTGGATCGGGCACTTGTTGGCGATCTGCAGCAGGCGTTCGCGCTGCTCGTCGCTCAGCTCGCCTTGCAGGGTGATCACGCGGGTGATGTCGTTGCCCGACCCGGGTGCGCCGTCGGGGTTGAATTTGAGTTCGACGTCGACGTGCTGCAGCGGCCAGCCCTTGCGCGCCGCGTACATCTGCAGGGTGATCGCGGTGCACGCGCCCAGCGCGGAAAGCAGCAGCCGGTGCGGCGCCGGGCCGGTGTTGGCGCCACCTTCGTCGACCGGCTCGTCGGCGCGCCAGGTGTTGCCCTGGTCGTCGGTGAAATCGACCGCGTACGGCGCGCTGCCGGTGCTGGCGCGGACGGAGGGTGTACTCATGGAAGATTCTCCTTGGGCGGGTTTCAGATCACGTCCCACATGTAGCCGTCGTGCGCGAGCACCGCGCCGGCCAACTGCTCGATCGCCTCGTCCTCGTTGCGCTCCAGGCCGCGCACGTTGCGCGCCATGCGCCGGCGCGCCTGCTTCGCGAAGATCTCGGCGATGCGGATCGCCTCGTCGGCGGCCGGGTGCGATTGCCTTGCCAGGCTGTCGGCGCGCGAGAGCACGCACAGGCCCACGAACAGGTCGATCGCGATGTCGGCCAGGCGCTTCTGTGCGTGTTGCTGGTCGGCCACCTGTTTGCCGTAGCGGCGCAGCAGCGCGTCGGAGGACTTGGACAGTTCCACCGTGTACTTCTCGTAGGTGGCGGCGACCTTGCGCAGCCGCGGCGACAGCTCGTGCGCGATGCGGTCGATGCCGTAGCCGGTGGCCTCGCGCATGCGCCGGCCGGTGTAGCTGCCGAGCACGCCGAAGCCCTTGATCGGGTCGTTGAAGATGTCGCCCACGGCGGCCTTCAGCTCGCTCAGGCCCGCGCCCACGCCCTTCAGGCCGGACAGCGCGACGTACAGGCGCAGGATCTCGTTGGTGCCCTCGAAGATCGACAGGATGCGCGTGTCGCGGGTGACCTGCTCGTACGGGAACTCGCGCATGAAGCCGTTGCCGGCGGCGATCTGCAGCGCCTCGTAGGAGGCGCGCTGCACCGCCTCGCTGGCGAACACCTTGCTCATCGCCGCTTCGACCGAGTAGTCGCTGCCGCCGCCGTCGATCAGGTGCGCGACCATCCACACCGCGCTTTCGGCGGCGAAACAGTCCACCGCCATCTGCGCGATCTTCTCGCGCACCAGGCCGAACTCGGCGATCGGCTGGCCGAACTGCTTGCGCTCCTTCGCCTGCGCGCTGGCAAGGCGGATCAGCGAGCGCATGCCGCCGACCGCGCCGCCGCCGAGGCCGGTGCGGCCCGAGTTCAGGATGCTCATCGCTACCTTGAAGCCCTTGCCGACCGGGCCGAGCACGTTTTCCGGCGGCACCCGCACGTCGGCGAACGCGACCGTGGTGGTGGACGAGGCGCGGATGCCCATCTTGTCTTCGTGCGGACCGTGGCTGACGCCGGGCCACGCCGCCTCGACGAGGAATGCGGTGATCTTGCCCTCGGGCGTGTCGGTGCGCGCGAACACGGTGTAGAAATCGGCGATGCCGCCATTGGTGATCCAGATCTTCTCGCCGCTCAGCGTCCAGCTGCCGTCGTCGTTGCGTGTCGCCTTGGTGCGGATCGAGGCGGCGTCGGAGCCGGCGCCGGATTCGGTGAGGCAGAACGCGGCGATCATCTCGCCGGTGGCCAGTTTCGGCAGGTAGCGCTGCTTCTGCGCGTCGGTGCCGAACAGCAGCAGGCCCTTCATGCCGATCGAGCTGTGTGCGCCGATGGTCAGCGAGACCGAACTGTCGTGGCTGCTGGTCTGGCCCAGCACGCGCGCATAGGCGCCGTTGGACAGTTCCAGTCCGCCGAATTGTTCGGGGATGATCAAGCCGAACAGGCCCATGTCGC
The DNA here is from genome assembly GCF_018599185.1 of Rhodanobacter sp. LX-99. NCBI lineage: Bacteria > Pseudomonadati > Pseudomonadota > Gammaproteobacteria > Lysobacterales > Rhodanobacteraceae > Rhodanobacter > Rhodanobacter sp. LX-99. The sequence goes on from NZ_JAHFVL010000002.1 coordinate 367,720, forward strand.
GCAGCGCCTGGATGAACTCGGCCGGCTGCTCGGCATCGCGGTCGTACTGCTTCAGCTCGGCGCCCTTGTCGGCCAGGAACTGGTCGATCGCGTCGGTCATCGCACCCAGCATTTCCTTGTCGCGCGCGCGGATTTCTGGATAGGGGAACAGGTTCTCTTCCAGGATGTTGCCCAGGAACAGCTGCTTGGCGACGCTGTCGTCGCTGCGCAAGGCAGTGTTGTCGGATGTGACGGGCGGGGCGGTACTCACGACGCGTTCTCCTGGGCGAAGGTGGATGACGCATTCTGGCACTTCCGCCGCGGCCGGCCATGCCGCGAATCGACGCAGCCTGCGCACGGCGCCGCTTCGGTTATGCTCATTGTGTACTGCGCGGGCGAAAGCGTACCGGGATTGCTTGAAACTCCAGCCCAGCGAACCCACGTCGTTGGGCGAACTGGGCTATATCGAGGACCTGCGGTCCAGGTCGCATTGATCGCCCGGAGTCACATCGAAGTTTCCCGGAGGTATGCCATGGCAACCGGTTGGGCAGGCGACGGCGCCGTGCAGGACCAGATCGACGCCACGGTCAACGACGCGGTGCAGCGGGCGCGCCAGCAGTTGCGCAAAGGCCCGGGCCTGACCCGCTGCGAGGAATGCGATGCGCCGATTCCCGCGGCGCGGCGCAAAGCCGTGCCCGGCGTGCGTCTGTGCGTGGCCTGCCAGGAAGCGCAGGACGCGGAGCAGCGCAGTGCCAGCCTGTACAACCGCCGCGGCAGCAAGGACAGCCAGCTGCGCTAGCGATCATCCGGTCTTGCCTGCTGCAGCGTCTAGACGTCGATCTTCTTCGTCTGCATCGGCGCCGCGATGATGCATCGCGCCTTTTCGGGATCGGGACCGGTCAGCAACGCGAGCGTGCAGGGGGCGAGTACTTGTGTGCCCCGTCGACAAGCGGCAAGCTCGGACCCCATCGGCCGGGCCGGCTCGGGTATCGAGGGCAGCCGGCAACCGGTCACTGGAGGCACAGCTCATTCCCATCTCACCGAACTCATCCGAGCTTGCCGCCGGCATCAACTATTTTTTTGCGTTGCTGCCGGATGCCCCGGCACGCGCCGCGATCGCCGGCGTGGGCGAGCGTTTTCGCAAGTCGCATCGGGTCGGCGGGTCGCCGGTCGGCATCGACAGCCTGCACCTGACGCTGTGCCCGATGGGCAAGCCCGAACGGTTGCGGCAGCCGCTGGAGGAGGCGTTGCTGGCCGCCGCCGGTGAAGTGCGCGCGCAGGGATTCATGGCGGCGCTGGACTCGGCGATGCGCTTCAGCGCC